>VXRG01000125.1 GCA_009838625.1 Caldilineaceae bacterium SB0664_bin_27 | reverse complement strand
GGGCGGGCTGGGCCAGATTTCCGCCTCGGTGTATGAGGCCGCGGCGTTGGACGGCTGCACCGGTGTGGGGCGGGTATTGCGAATCGATATTCCGCTGGTGCTGGGCCAGGTACGGCTGCTGGCGATTCTGGCCATCATCAACGCTATCACGGCGTTCCAGAACATTCTTGTTCTCACGGACGGGGGCCCGGGCTTCTCGACGATGGTGCCAGGGCTGACGATGTTTCATTCGGCCTTCCGCGCCCAGAAATTCGGCTATTCCTCGGCAATTGGCCTCCTGTTGTTCATCATTGCCATGTCGGGAACACTGATCATTAACCGGGGCATTCGGCCCGCGAACGAAGAGCTAAGACAGTAGAGCATTGCCGGCTTGGCGCTGAATGCCTTGCGAGGCTGCGAAGCGACGACCGGCAGCATTCTTGCGGGAAACTGACATGACGACCGAAATACAGAGGAGCCCGAATCGCCGCCCGCTGCAGGTTTCCCAACTGGGCCTCCATCTTCTTATCGCCTTCCTGCTGCTCCTTTCGCTGGTACCGACGGTGATCATGATCAACCTGTCGTTCAAGAACGGGCTGCAGTATCGCTGGGAGCGGTGGACTCTGAGCCTGCCGTTACGGGGCTCGAACTATTTGTCGTCCTGGGATGTGATCGACGCCTATATGTTGAACACGGTGTTTGTGGCCGTGGTCGGCCTTGCGGGCGTGTTGATTCTCTCGCTGATCGGCGGCTACGTCTTCGCGCGCATGCGCTTTCCCCTGCGAGAGCCGCTCTACTACGCCATTATCGCTCTGCTGATGGTGCCGTGGGTGCTTTCCTTCATTCCCGCCTACATGCTCTACAACAATCTTGGTCTGCTCAATACGCGCTGGGCCTTGATCATACCCAACGTCGCGGGCGGCCCGATTTTCGGCATCTTCCTGATGCGGGCATTCATCACCGGCATTCCGGAGGAGCTCTATGAATCGGCCCGGTGCGACGGCGCGGGCGCGTGGTCGCTCATCTGGCGCATCACTTTTCCCCTGAGCCTGCCGGGGCTGGCAACGCTCTCCGTGCTCAATTTCGTGGCGGAGTGGAACTCGTTCCTGTGGCCGCTGGTGACGATCAGCGACATGAGCAAGCAGGTGATTTCGGTCGGCCTGTTCCGCCTGTCGCGGACGACCAACGATTTGGTCGATTTCGGATCGGGCGGTCCTCTCTTCGCCGGTTATGTGCTGGCTTCGATACCCCTTGTCGTACTCTTCATTGTGCTGGGCAAGTTCTACGTTGAAGGGCTGGTTGAGTCCGGCATCAAGATGTAGGCGTCTCGAACAACTGCAAATGAACAGTTGAATACTTCCCCTTTCCGATTCGTCAGGGTTTTTGTGGCGTCTCAGTGGGCCAACGCACGATTCCGGAAGAGCTGGCAGATGCGGCGCGAATCGACGGTTGTAACGAGTACGCCATCTATGCGCGCATCCTGATGCCCCTTGCCAAACCCGGCCTGATCGCGGTGGCTATCTTTACTTTCATCGATGGCTGGAACGATTTCATGGGGCCGCTGCTCTATCTCAATTCGCCGGAGAACTACACGGTCGCCCTGGGGCTTGCGCTTTTCCGGGCCTCCGTTGGCGCGTTTGGAGCTGCGGGCGGGCGCGCTCGCTGGGACTGGCTTATGGCCGCATCGACGGCTATGGTCATTCCGGTCATTATTGTCTTTTTCGCCCTACAGCGATACTTTGTCAAGGGAGTGGTAATGACGGGGCTGAAGGGCTGAGTTCAAAAAAGGCGCAGGGGGCAATGCAGGCTCAGCCGCGGCCATTTCCAAGCCGGCATGTATTAAGAAAAACAGAGGGATTTCCACAGGGAGTGCAGACCTATGTTCACCCAAGCTGAGATCGAACAGTTTCATCGCGACGGATTCATCGTGGCGAAGGGAGTGATAGAGGGCGAGGAGCTGGCGGCGCTGCGCGAGGCAGCGGATCGCGTGATGGAGGAGGGGATGGCGGGCGTGGATGAAGAGGGGCACCGCTACCGACCGAACCCGGACGGCTCACGCACGTATTTCCGCAGCGAGTTCATGTGGGACCGTGCCCCGGTCTTTCAGGCGGTGACGGCCAATCCGTCGTTGCTGGCTCACTACGGTCAGCTAGTGGGCCATCCGTTCATGCCGATTGTCGATTCTTTCGTCTGCAAGATCCCGGAAGGTGATGTGCCGGTCCACTGGCACCAGGACCCGCCGTTCGGCGATCCGGAATGGCCGGATACACATCCTATCCCCAATATCGACGCTGACATCTATCTGGACCATTCAACGATCGAGAATGGCTGCGTATGGGCGATTCCGGGCCATCACCTGGTGGGCCACGTTGAGGTGGAGAACTATTCGGAGGAGATGCTGTTCGATGAATTGGGCGCGGTGCCGATCGAGTTGGGGCCGGGCGATGTCAGTTTCCACTGCCTGTCGGCTCCGCACGGCTCGGCAGGCAACCGGACCGGCGACCTGCGCCGGACTTTTTATGTGCATTATATGAACGCCGAAGTGCAAAAGGAGTGCTACGGGCATCTTGGCTATGTCCAGCAGTTGGAGAAGGAACGCGGTCTGTTTGACGCGCGGGCTTTGGCGGCGGCGCAGAAGATGATCGATGCGCGCGTGGAGTTGGGCTACGGCGGTCTGGAAGGAAGCAGTGTGCGTCTGATGGAGGAAGGGTTCGAGTTCACCGGCGAGCCGAGGACACCTCCCAGACACTGGGGCCCGCTGATTGCCGCCATGTCCGAGGACGAGATAAAGCGCAAGAAGAGTCTGACCTTTTTGGCGCCGGAGGCATAATCGAGGTGATCCGTCCGAGACCCGCCTTCAGGCTAAAGCAGATGCGGCATTCTCTTTGACATCCCCATTTGGTAGTAGCGGACATCGCATTTTGCGACCATTGTGCACGCTCTTGGCAGAAAGGCTGGTGGCCCGCTGCGAATCTGGTTACATTCCCATCAGAGACGAAAACGAAGCCGGACCGTGATGCTTTCTTGAGTGGGAGGTAGGCGTATGTTCACGCAAGCAGAGATCGATCAGTTTCATCGAGACGGAATCATTGTTGCCAGAGGCGTTATTCAGGGTGAGGAGTTGTCCGCTCTGCGTATGGCAGCCGACCGCGTCGTTGAAGAAGGAATGGCGGACATTGCCGAATCCGACCATCGATTCCGAGCCAACAATCAAGGCGTCCCGATCTATTTCCGCAGTGAAAGGATGTGGGACCGGGACCCGATCTTCCAGGCGGTGACCGTACACCCAACGCTGCTGACCTGCTTCGGTCAGTTGGTCGGCCATCCTTTCATGCCGGTCGTCGACTCCTTTGTGTGCAAGATTCCTGAAGGCGATCTGCCAATTCACTGGCACCAAGACCCGCCGTACGGCGATCCGGAATGGTCGGCGACGCATCCCGTTCCCAATATTGACGCCGACATTTACCTGGATCAGTCGACGGTCGAGAACGGATGCGTGTGGGTGATTCCGGGGCACCACCTGGTGGGCCACGTGGAGGTGGAGAACTTTTCCGAGGACGCCCTGTTCGATGAACTGGGCGCGGTGCCGATTGAAATGGAACCGGGCGATGTCAGTTTCCACTGCATTTCGGCGCCGCACGGCTCGGCCGGCAACCGTACAGGCGACCTGCGCCGCACATTTTACATTCATTATCTGAACGCGGAAACGCAGTACCAGTGCTACGGCCAAGAGGGCAGAATTCAGAAACTGAAAGATAGACTAGGCCTGTTCGACGCCCGCGCGCTGGCCGCAGTCCAAGAGATGATCGCCACACGCAACGGGTTGGGCTATGAAGGGCTGGAAGGAAGCAGTTTGAGTCTGAGCGAGGAAGGGTTCGAGTTTACCGGCGAACCGCGGACGCCGCCTCGGCATTGGGGCACGTTGATTGCCGCCATGTCGGAGGATGAAATCCGGCGCAAGAAAAGCCTCACATTCCTGACTGAAGCAGCACAATAGACCCTGTTTGGTGTTCATCGACTGGACACAAATGGATTGCGAGAATGAGGGCCACTTCCTCACAGGTGCCGGAGGCGCCGCAGCCATATCCATAGCGGCCCCGCCAGAGAATTTCTTTTGCCATGCCCCCTTATGACAGCTGCGATCTGACGTGCGACCTGCGACGTTTGGGCGTCGAAAAAGGCGATGTCCTTTTTGTTCATTCCTCATTCAAATCGCTGGGGCCTGTCGAGGGGGGCGCCGAAAGCGTGATCCGGGCCCTGGAAGACGCGATCGGGCCGGAAGGGCTGTTGCTGATGCCCTCATTCAACCTGATAAAGTGGGAGTTGCGGCCTGAGACGTGGGATATCAACAGCACGCCGTCTACGGTCGGATGGATAACTGAGCAGTTTCGACAACTGCCGGGCGTCTACCGTTCAGACCACTACTCTCACTCGGTGGCGGCACGGGGAAGAGGGGCGAAAGACTTTGTCGGAGGGCATCTGCGTGAGGAGGGGTACGGATCCCATTGGGACCGCAAACCGTGGGGCAAGACATACGGCCTGCATTCCCCTATGTACAGGGGCTATCAGGCGCGTGGTAACCTTCTGATGCTGGGCGTGGACTACTACACTTCGACCTACGTCCATCTGGTTGAGGCGATGTACTGGCACACGCTGCGGGCCCAGAGGCGAGATACTGATCGTGAACCTGCTTTCCCAGCGCTGGATCGTGTCAAGTTGGGCGCGTTCTGGGAAGGTCTTGGGGAACCGCAGCACGGACGCGTTGGAGACGCAGCCTGCCGGCTCTTTGGGATCCGAGGCTACGTTGACGCACTTCTGGCCGAGGTGGAAAGGAATCCGCGGCCCTACTTGCGCTGACGGTTGACTCTACCGTCGACGGCCTTTGAGCCAGAGAGCCGGCAAGCGCACTTCTTCTCTCAATCAACCGTATACTTTGGCAGTCTCGGGGTATGGTCACGGACCATACGGGTGGTGCGCTTCTGCAACGGCAGCTCTACCCGCGCCCCACCCTGCAGATGGGATTCGATGATGCCGAAGATGAGCTCGTTGCCGGCGCGGGCCGCGCGCACGCCGCCCCTGGGAGGCTGCCCGGTATCGAGGGCATGGACAAGGTCCTGGACGGCTCGCAACGTAGAACTGGTCGGGGGTGTCTGGGGAGCCTCCGCGATCTGGAGCTCGTTGCGGCCGCGCAGACCGACCGGCGCGGCTTTGCGGACCTGCCATGCACTGCCGTCGCCTAACGAGGTGATGGTCCCTTCAGAACAGATCGCCTCAGTTTCCGAGGAACGGGCGGTAAGCAGGACGTGGGCCTTTACCCCATTTGCAAACTGAATGGTCCCTTCACCCTGCGGGTCTTCGGTCAGAATGTCGCCGTCGAACAGGCTGTCGCCTTCGGGAAGGTGACCTTGCACCCATTCGGCCGGTGCGTCGTCGTTGAGCCTCAGTACCAGATCGAGAAAGTGGCTGCCTGTGTTGAATAATGTGCCGACGTTATAGATGATTATGTGCTGCAGGTCGCCCAGCTCTCCGCTGTCGATGATCTCCTTCATGCGGTCGTACTTGGTGTCATAGCGCCGGTTGGTCCCCAGATTGAGAATGGCACCGTTCCTCTCAACCGCTTCGACCATGGCGTCGGCGTCGGCCATAGAGGCGGCCATTGCCTTCTCGGCATAGATTGCTTTGACGCCGCTGTCGGCGCAGTCGACGACGATCGCGGCGCGCGGCTCCGGCTGTGTGGCTACGCTGACAATGTCCAGGTCCTCTTTGGCGAGCATCTCGCGGTAGTCTGTGTACTGGCCAGCCGCTGGTACGCCGTGCAGTTTGCCGAACTCTGCCATGACGTCGGTACGCAGGTCGGCGCAAGCGACGAGATCTGTGCGGTCGCAGGTTGTGTAGCCGGCGGCGTGCGAATAGGGTAACGCGATCCTGGAATAGCCGACCACTTCGTTGTCGATGAAGCCGCCCATGCGGCTGCAACCGATTACAGCGGCGCGGTAAGTTTTCATTGTTTTCTTCCCCCTGTGGGATGCCGTTTGCTAATGGCCTTGCTGCTATGTGTGGACAATGTTTTTCGTTCAGCCCAGCGCGTTGATCCTGTCGCGAATCTCCTGCGACAGCCCCATTTCTTCGGCCTGGAAGGCTTGGTCAACATGGGACTTGCTGCGGCAGCCGATCAGGACTGAGGTGATTCCGGGCTGACCGATTGCCCAGGCCAGCGCAAGCTGTACCATCGAGATACCAGTATCGGCGGCCACCTCGCGCAGGCCCTCCATGCGGCGCATTGAAGTGTCGTTTTCGTAGATATCCCAGTGGTCGGGCATGACATCGAAGCGGGTCCCCTTGGGCGCGGTCCAGGTCTTGGTGTACTTGCCGGTGAGGAATCCTGCGCCCAGTGGGCTGTAGGAGATCACGCCTATGTTCTGGTCGGCGCAGAATGGCAAGACTTCGGCCTCAATGTCACGGATGGCGACGTTGTAGTTGGGCTGAACAGATACCATGGGCGCCCAGCTGTTCACATCGGCAATCCAAAGGGCCTTGCATAGCTGCCACGAGGCGAAATTGCTGCTTCCCACGTAGCGTACCTTGCCCTGCTCCACTAGCGTATTGAGTGCGTCCAGCGTTTCCTCGAATGGCGTGCCCGGGTCGTAAGCATGGAGTTGGTAGAGGTCGATGACGTCGGTCTGCAGCCGGCGCAGGCTGTCATCTGCAACCTGCAGGACACGTTCCCTACCCAGGGGCGGCGCGATTTTGGTCGCCAAAACTGCTTTCTGCCTGTTGCCGTTGCGTGCGATCCATTGCCCCAGCACAGTTTCCGAGCCGCCCGCCGAATAGACTTCGGCGGTGTCGATAAGGTTTATGCCCCGGTCCATGGCGTAGTCGAGGATCGAAAAGGACGTTTCTGCATCGATTTCGCGGCCGAAGGTCACGCTGCCCAGGCCGATTGAACTGACGCTCAGCTCGGAGTTGCCCAACTGGCGAAATTCCATGTGTTAAACCTCCTGACATTCCTGCATGGTTACGATTTGTCTCGGGCTCGTATGCGCCTGGTCGTGGACCTGGCACGCTCGCCGCCGGAGCCGGTTCCCTTGGACGTTCCAGCTTCTCAAGATCAGTTCTGCTGCATTTTTTTTGCTGCGGCCAGAAGGTCGGCTTGCCAGTAACTCGGGTTGAGCAGCTCGGGATCGTCGATTCGCAGCTGGCGCAGTTCGTGGAGAAGGTCGGGCGAGAGCGTCGTGCTTGCCGCCTCCAGGTTTTCTTCGAGTTCTGCTTCGGTGCGCATGCCAACAAGCACCGAGCCGATGCGCGGTTCGGCCAAGGCAAAGGCGATGGCCGCCTTCGCCGGAGTGAGGCCGCGGCCGGATGGGTGCCTAGGAACCCTAACGGCGTCGGCAATCAGCTGGCGGAATCGCCTTGAGCGTGCTTTCAAGGGTTCAAGCCGGTCTGGCAGGTAGTCGGCGCGTTCGGTCAAGACGCCTTGCAGCAGGACTGACCGCACCATTACGCCAACTTGCTTCCTTCTGGCCGTAGGAAGGACCTTGTTCGCCAGGCGCTGGTCGAAGACCGAATAGGTGACCTGAATCGCGTCAAACAGTTCCAGTTCAAGCGCGGCGAGGGGTAGATCGGGGCCGTAAAATGAGCCGCCGCGCCAGAGAGTCATACCGCTGGCACGTGCTTCAGAGAAGACCTGGGCTACGAGCTCGGCCTGGGCCAGCAGATCGGCGTCGACGTTGTGGATCTGCCAGATGTCGACGTATTCGGTTTGCAGGGAACGGAGACTGTTCTCAAGTCCGGACAGCATGGCCCGGCGCAGAGCTTCGCCGCGCAACGTTTTTCCACCGGCTTGCACTGTCGCCTTTGTAGCCAGCACGACTCTCTTGCGTCGGCCGCGAAGGGCACGGCCGAGGACCGCTTCGCTGTTCCCATACGCCTGGGCCGTGTCAATGAAATTAATGCCGGCGTCCAGCGCCGCGCCGACCAGGCGTTCGGCGGCGGACGACGAAGGGCGGCCGTACTGTCCTGGGACGGGGATTCCGTAATCCATCCCAAGTTCGACTGTGCCCAGTGCGATTGGTGAAACGGAAAGGCCAGTTCGTCCAAGTGTTCGATAGTGACTACGGTTCATGGGCTGATGCACGCGGCTCGAGGCTGGTAGATGGAACAGGTACTGGTAGCTATTCTTCGGTCAAGGGCAGTTCGTGGATGGGGAGCGCGCCCGACATGTACTCCCGTTCCCACAGGGCTACCGTCTCCTTGACGAACTCCTCCACCGGCGTGTCGATCCCATGTTGGGTCATCAGCTGCGGCAGCCATTTGTGCCCAAAGGCGACATGCTGGCGTTCGTCGGCCATATCGTAGCTGACGAACTGGGCCGAGAGACGGTCGCCGGTTTCGGCGTAGGCGGCCATCTGCTCGTGGCGGTGGGGGAAGGCGTGCGTTTCGTTGCCCATCGTCAGGAGACAGTATTGGGTGGCGGCATCATACTGGCTGCGCCATGTGTAGATGCGCGTGTTCTGTGGGACCTTGGTATAGTCTCGTCCGTGTTGGGCCAGCCATTCGATGCCCAGCATGCAATGGCGGGTCTCGTCGTAGCAGTGGCGGGCGCTGTCATAAGTGAAGGCCCAAGGCATATCGGGAGACAGGTGGATGATGAGCGCGACTGTTTCGGCAGCGAGCATCTCCTGGCTGTAGCTTTCGAAATCCCGCAGGCGCTGGGTCGCATGATCGACATCCGTTATCCGTTTGCCAGCGTCGCGATTGACCAGACTGAACCGGCTGTCGCGGGCGGCGTCGCGGGGGCAGTCGAACGTCTTGCGGCACGCGGGCGGCACAGGTTTCGCCTTTCTGTCTTCGCGGCCGGAGACGCCCCCGGCTGCTGCAAGCAGGTGCGCGATATAGACTTCCCATTCGCCGGGTTCATGGTCCGCCAAGGTCTCTTCTGCCCAAGCGAGTTGCGCTTCTTCATCGATCAGGATGTGCTTGAAGGCATAGAGGGTGGGCGCGTCGGGATTGGCGAAGGTCTGGTCGCAGTGCCAGCGGTAGGTGTCGGCGAGGGCCGGTTTGATTACTCGAAAGAGGCCGGCAAGCAGGTCGGCTTCGCTGGGCGCGTGCAGCGCTTCGGCCATCAGGTGTTCGAGTGCGTCGTCGCCGGGCGGGCGGAAGGCGGGCGTCTGGATCTCACACAGGCGCTGGTAGAGGTGCTGTACGTGCTGGGCGTCTTCCCAAAGGAGGCGCCCCATCGCCAGTTTCCAGTCCATGTTGGCGGTGCCGGGCAACCAGGCGGCCAGAATGCGCAGCGTCTCATATTCGATAAAGCGGTAGCGGTTGAGCAGTCGCTTGTTGTGAGCGAAGTCGATCTGCTCCGGCGGGGACAGTACCTGCATTGACCTCCTCCTTACTCGATTTCCAGGAGCGCGGCGGCGTTGCCGTAAAAGATGTCATCAACCTGGCGCTCGCTCAGCTTCAGCCGGTCGCAGGCGAGGCGGAGGCTGCGCAGCGACTCGAGGCCGATGAGGACAGGCTGCAAGGAGATGTGCTTCTCGTCCAGGTCCATTTCATCGGCATAGAGCCAGTGGAAGGAGTCGCCGATGGCAACGCAGCGGCCGCGCGTGTGGCTGACGTGGAAGTCGGTCCCGTACATGAGCTTCTCATGGCCCATCGTCTCGACGATGGCTTCGAATGCGCCGGCCTCGGTCACGGCGGAAGTGTCGAACCAGACGTTTTCCAGGCCGCGCAGGCTCTCGATGCCCTCTATAGTGTGCCAGGGGTTGAAGCCGCGGGCGGCGTGGGCCAGTATCAGCCGCATGTTGGGATAGGACTCGCAGTAGCGACGGATGGTCACCTGGTTGACCGGGTCTGCGAGAGCGCGATCGCGCACCATGTGCAGTGTGATGGTCAGACCCAGCGTGTTGGCTGCGGCGATGTGCTCCTCGGGAAGGTAGGCCTCGATGGGCGCGGTCCAGGTCGGGTCTGCGGCAGAATAGGAGCCGGCGCCGGATTCGGGCGTACCGAGGCGCGGATTCAGCGGGGCCATGGTGTGGTAGCACTTAAGGCCAGTCATGCCCAGGCGGCGCACTTCATCGAGGATTGTCTCGGCATCCATGTCGGGCGAGATGATCATCTGCCCGCGGGATTTGGCCGCCAAGGGTGAATCGCCGCTTATTTCTGCGCTGATGAACTCATTGTTGGCCTGGCGGTCGCCGAGAAAGGCGAGGCCGAAGAAGAGACCGCCCACGACGCGTCCTCCCGGATGCAGCCACTCTGAGTATTCTTCAAACTCGGCCAGGCCCAGGCGGGGCGGCGTGGTTTCCAATCCGGCTCGGGGTCTTCCATCCGGAAAGTGCTCGTGGCAGAAGAGATGCGCGTGGGCATCGATAATGCGGTCGGGCAGGAAGGGGAGGATTTCCCTTTCGAGAAACTGCTGATCGGCTTCCTTGAACTCGTGTGAAAACATAGCAGATATCCAGTGGCCTATTAGCTGTGCGGTCTTTCCATTAGCGACCTGAATTCATCTGACCTGGCGGCGGAAGGGTTCCTTCTTGAGATCCACTGTGAGCAGGTCGTCGATAGTGCCCTGCTCCAGCCCGGTGTGCACGACCCGCAAGGCCTCGGCTGCCGCTTCTCCGGTCAGCCGGATATCCTCATCGGTGTGGGAGAGCGTGGCCTTAAAGCTCATGTAGGAATGCACACCGCGTTTGGCCATCTCCTGGATGAAGAGTGTCGAGACTTTTCGGGGATCTACGTCGTCGGGCGTATTGAGAGTTACGGTCGGTCCGGTATGCAGGCCAGTGCAGGCGCCGTCCAAGCCGGAGTCCTCGATCGCCTGGTTGAGGGCGCTGCGCAGCTTTTCGCCGATTTCTTTGAAGCGCCGGGGAGACTCGCGGCGTTTGAGTTCGCGAATGGTCGCGAGCGATGCAGCCAGCCCGATGTTGTCGCTCCAATATGAACTGGAGATGAACATGTGCTTGGCCGGTTCCATTACCTCCCGCGAACCGACTACGGCGCCCATGGGGTAGCCATTGGACATCGACTTGGCCACCACAGTCATGTCAGGCGTTACGCCGACGGCCTCCTGCACGCCGCCGATGGCGATGCGCCAGCCGCATGAGACTTCGTCGAATATGAGGACGACGCCGTGGTCGGCGGCCAGCTGCTTTACCGATTCCAGGTAGCCGGGGGGCGGCAGCTCTGAGCGGGCCGGCTCCATCATGATGGCGGCGACCTCGCCGGCGTGTTCCTCGAGAAGGGAGGCCAGCATCTCCAGGTCGCCGTAGATGAAGGGGACTACGGTGCCTTCAAGAGCTTTGGGCACTCCGATCGGCTCAATGCCGGCGAAGGGGTATTCGCCGCTCTCGGGGTTGACGCCGTAGTTGGCGGCCTGATACCAGTCGTGCCAGCCGTGATAGCCGCAGAAAAGGATCTTGTCCTTGCCGGTGGTGCCGCGGGCGATGCGCACGGCCATAGCGCAGGCGTCGCCTCCGCCCTTGCAGTAGCGCACCATCTGCGAACTGGGAATCGTGTCGTTGAGCTCCTCAGCCAGTTCGATTTCGAGCGGGCTGTTGGCAGAGAAGAGGCTGCTGCGGTCGATCTGCTCCTTGACGGCTGCGTCTACGACTTCATCGGCGTGCCCCAGGATGATGGCGCCGACCGCGCTCATCCAGTCGATATATTCGTTTTCGTCGACATCGATGAAGCGGGAGCCCTTGGCGCGCTGGGCGTAAATGGGGCTGGCACCGTGCGCGAACTGGTCAGCGCGGCGGCTGATCAGCTGGGTCCAGCCGGGGATCAACTCGCCGGCCTGGTTATAGAGGTCAAGCGAGCGGGAGACATCGTGCTGCGCAGAATTTGGGAACGAGGTCATAGTGGCCTCCGCTATCTTATGGGCGGGCGCGAGGCCCGCGACACGAGGTCAGATTCTATTCCTGCCAGTTGAAGATCACGCCGAGCATATTTTTCTCGCGATGGTAGGCCATCTCGTAGGCTTCGACCATCTCAGTGTAGTGGTAGCGATGGGTGATGAGGCGGCTAGGTTCGAGCAGCCCGCCGGCCATGAGGGAAACGACATGGTCGGCGATATTGTCCCAAGCGTAACGGTCGGCGGAGTTGTAGGGATCGGAGCCGTTGTCGGGATAGAGATATCCGGCCCTCTGGGAAACGGCTATCAATGATGTGCCCTTGTTGTAAAAGAGTTCCATGGAGAGCGGGTTGAAGTCCAGCGGTGGTTCACCGCGACCGAGCAGGCTGACGACGGAGACGCGGCCGCCGGGCCGGACGATTTCCATGGAGGTGCGAAAGGCGGGCCAGGGGTTGGCTGTCAGGATGACGAGATCGATGCCCTGGCCGCGGGTGAATTCGTCGAGTTTGGCCTCAAGGTCGGGATCGTTGTAGAGGAAGTTGGCGTGTGCACCCATTTTGTCCGACATTTCCATGCGGACGGGGCTGTTGGCGATGCCGACGACGCGACCGCCGAAGAGAGGGCCCAGAGCGATGGCACCCAGGCCAAGGACACCGACCCCGACTACGGCCACGTTCTCGCCGGGCCGGAACTGTGCTTTGTGGTAGCAGTGGGCGCTGAGTGCGTAGAGGTGGGCATAGACGGCATCTTCGTCGGCGACGCCGTCAGGGATGGCGACAAGGCTTTGCGACTCCGCCATGATGTATTCGGACTGATGGGGGGCGCGGGTCACGACGCGGTCGCCGACCTTCACACGGGTAACTTTGTTGCCGGCGGCCTGTACGATGCCCAGATTGCTATCGCCGACCCAGCGCGGGTAGCCGGGCGCACCGGGCACTCGATCTGCTCCTTCGTAATTGCCGCGGTCGGTGCCGATTTTGAGCGCGGAGATGCGGGTCTTCACCAAGATTTCGTCGTCGGCGAGCTGGCTCGAGTCCAGCTCATGTTCTTCGATTCGCAGATCGCGAGGGCCATGCAGGACTGCTATCTTCATGCTCGTTTGCCTTTCACGATAATCACCGGTTGCGCTTGCAGAGCGGTGTCATGCGCCGGGTACGCTGTCCAAGTCTTCGCTACAATCTTTCAGCACGTTCATCAGACTGAAGTCTCCGCCCCAGGGGACCATCTGCGCTCCCTGATCGCGGTAGCGCTTGATTTCGTCCACCGATGCGGCGGTGATGCCCCAAACTTTTCCATGCTTTTCGGCCGCGGCGGCGACGGTATCAATCGCTTTTTCCATGGTCAAGTTACCGTTTCCCTGCGTTGCGATGCGCAGTGAGAGATCTGCGGGCCCGATGAACAGGCCGTCGATGCCCTCGATGGAGGCGATCTCTTCGGCGTTGGCCACCGCCTGGAGGGTTTCGACTTGTGTTATGAGGAAGGTCTCCTGGTTGGAGTCGGCGTTGTAGTTGCTCTGAGGGTCCCAGGCCCCGATACCGAAATCAGCGTCAAGGCCGGCTCCGTCCATGCCGCGGTTGCCCAAGGGGGGAAACCTGACGGCCTGGACCACGTCGGATGCTGTCTGCGGGTCGGAGATCAGGGGCATGAGGAAGCCGCTGGCGCCGTCTTCCAGGTAGCGGTACAGCTTGGTTCGCTCCAGGGTAGGGGGCCGGACCATGCAGTCGATGTCGTTATGATGGCACATCATAATGATGGCCTGTACCTCGCGTGCGTCCATGGCGCGGTGTTCGAGGTCAAACCAGATGCCATCAAAGTTGTAGCGGGCTGCGTAGCGGATGTAGAAGGGCAGGTAGTGGCCGAGGCCGCAAACGCGGGCAAAACCGTCATTACGGAACTTCTGAAGCATTTTGCTCTTGCGCATGTCGATTCCTTTGTGTAACAGCATGTTTTGCGCCGCCGGAAGCGACACAGATTGGAAACTGGCCAGGTCAGGCTGGGCCGGGATCGATTCTGGCCCAGTGTATGTCCATCGCTTCGTCGGTTCCCGCGTAGTAGACGACCAGGACTGTGCCGTCCGGCAGGGCCTCGGCATAGGGGAGGCCGAAGGTCCACAAGCTCATTTCAGAAAGCGTTTCGCTCGTGCTTTCGGTAGGGTCGCCGGTGGCTTGCTCCTGCCTGTAGATGACGACCTCGGTTGCCGGATCAAAGGGGGCGTCGATCGCGGGGGCAAGCCGAGCCCGGATCGAGCGGCTGCCGAACCTGTCCACGTAGGGCAGGAGAACGCGGCCGTCGGCCAGCATGGCGGGCCGGGCGGCCTGGTCGGCGAAACCGAGGTCTTCGGCGATCGTCCAGGTGCGGCCACTGTCGGTGCTGATGCGGCGGTGGATGTTCAGGTAGCGCGCAGTTTGCGTGTCGTAGGTCCAGGAGAAAGTAGCGACACGTCCGTCGGGGGCGACGCCGCAGCGCAGATCCCAGTTGAAGATGCGCCCGCTGGGATCCTCGCCGGCTTCGACCGGTTTTGCCCAGGCCTGGTCTACGGCCAGCTTTCCTGCGGGGCCCGGGGGGACGGGGGTCGCCTGACAGTCTTGGCGGTGCATGAAGACGACTTTTTGCATCCAGGGCGAGGCGTCCTGGAAGTGTTTGTTTGTCTCGATGCTCAACGCCTGGGAGCCGTCGGCAAGCATGAGGACGGGCGCGGTCAGGCTGGGAGGGCCGATCTCCTCAGGCATGGGAACGAGCCGCCAGGGAGACCAGGTCTCACCTTCGTCATTCGAGTCAGAGAGGAGGACCTGCATGGGCAGGCAGCCTTCGGTTTCCTCATTGAAGAGGCCGCCGCCGGGCCAGGTTGTGCGGTCGATCCACATGGTCGCGCCCAGCAGCTGGCCGGGAGACATTTCGGTCAGGTAGAAGACTCGCAAGGAGCCATAGAGGCCTTCCAGCGTCGGGTTTTCAACCGGTCTCCAGGGCTCGCTCCAGGTACGACCGCCGTCAGTCGAGCGGACGAATTCGACGGTTTCGTCGTCGGAATCTTTAGTCGTTCCGGTTCGGTAGGTCGCCAAAAGGGTACCACTGTCGAGGGAGACGGCGGTGGGAAAGGTGAGGATAGCGCGGGATGTTCCGGGCTGGCCGCGGCTGAGAGTGCCGCTGTCGGTGATGTGCATTGAATTGTTTTCTGTACGTTCGGTTTTGGTAGGAACAGCGGCGTTTCCGCCCCCACGAGAATTGTAGTGGACCGGATAGGGGTATCCTACACCAGTTTGGCGTGCAATGCACAACGCCTAAAGCACGTTATGAAGTGAAACGGGGCCAGCGTCCGATGTCCGTGAAGCATGCGGGAGAAATGTCGAAAGACTGCTACTGCGGGAAGAGACATATCGGGATCCGGACTCTCTTCAGTTTGGCGCATTTGGGTCCATCCCAGGTTACTGTGAGGTCGTTGTCTGAATCAGGATTAAGGGCGAGGAGAGCTGAAGGATTTTGACAGGTTTCTGGGGACTCCGCCGTTCCATTCAACGGCTAAATATTAGAGACCGCAAAATGATTTTGACGCAATTTGACACCATTCTGACACCATATTTCGCCTTTTTTGGCGGATCCGCCG
>VXRG01000056.1 GCA_009838625.1 Caldilineaceae bacterium SB0664_bin_27 | reverse complement strand
ATGGGCGCGTTTTCGACTACGTATTCTCTCCTTACTTCATCGAACCCTATGCAGTGGGACTTACACAGTTGACTAGCCAGCGGGTATACTCAGGGCGGGAGGTACGCCATGAAGACAGAACACAGATGGATCAACAGGATCTGCATTGACCTCGAAGATGAAGGCTGCCTGCGCATCAAGTACTGCGTCCACTGCGACGCCCGCAAGTACTTCATCCTGCCCGCCAACTCACCACCAGACGCCGAATATAAACTGCTCGGGGAACTATATACTTGACTAGCCAGAATCGCCCAAATGTGCTAAGATGACGGCATATAAAAGGAGGCAGTCAACATGGATCCCATCAATATTGAATTTCAGCAGCCGAAGGCTCCGATCACCATAACGATCCCCCTTTCCTTATGGCAGGAAATAGAAACCCTGGTAGCGGATCATCCGCTAACCAGAGAGGAGATTGTGCAAAAAGCCTTCCAAGAAGGCATCAGAATTGTCATGGCAGAAATAACCGTGGAAAAGCGGCTAGCCGAGCTTAAGTCTATTTCTGAACGAATAGACCCGGACAAAAAGCCATGAAAACATCGATGAGCCTGTACGAGTTCCTGAAGGAGTATCCCGACGAGGCGGCCGCTGCTACCTTCTTCGAGCGGCGCCGTTGGGGAGATTCCCCTCAGTGCCCCCATTGTGAATCCCAATCTACCTCAAGAATCAAGAACGGCAAACCCATGCCGCACCGCTGCCGGGATTGCCGCAAGCACTTCAGCGTCCGGACCGGTACGCTTATGGAGCGCAGCAAGATAACGCTCCATCAGTGGCTGATGGCTATCTGGATGCTGCACACGGCTCGCAAGGGCGTTTCAAGCGTGCAGATGGCGAAGACGCTGGGAATCAGTCAGCAGTCCGCCTGGTTCCTGCAGCACCGTATCCGGGAGGCCATGCAGGACGGCGGGGGCTTGCTCGGTGGGGCGGTCGAGGTCGACGAGACCTACATCGGCGGCAAGGAAAAGAACAAGCACGCTCGCAAGCGCAAGAAGGTTGGCGGCGGACCTGCTGGCAAGAAGCCGGTCCTCGGTATGCGTTCCCGGGCGGATGGGACGGTCAAGGCGGCGCCCATCAAATCGCCTAGCCGGAAGGTTCTGCAGGGCGCCATCGCCCGCCATACCGAGCCGGGCGCTACGGTCTACACCGATCAATACCCTGCCTATAAGAACATGAAGAACCGCAAGCATTTCCGGGTTGCGCACAGCGCCGGGGAATACGTCCGAGGGCAGGCGCACACGAACGGGATAGAGTCCTTCTGGGCGCTGCTCAAGCGCGGCTACATGGGGACGCACCACTGGATGTCGTTCAAGCACCTGCACCGCTACGTGGCGGAATTCGCCCACCGTCACAATGCCGGGGAGGGCAATACGCCGGACGTCCTCGGCGCTACTTTTGAAGGGATGATCGGGAAGCGGTTGACCTACAAAGAGTTGACCGCAAGCGAGGCCGGCTGATATACTGAGGCCATACAACCGAATAACACAGGACCACCAACGGATGCTTTGGAAGGGCGACGTTGGTGGTCCTGGTTGTCACAACCCTGCCGCCCTTCCTCACGAAAGGACGGCTGTATGAACGATTCTCAGCGTACCATAACCTCTGAAGACCTCCAAAAAGCCGGAAAAGGGCTGCGTCTGATCTTGGAAGTGGCCATTGTCGCACTGGTGAAGATGGCAGCTGACGTCTACGAAGCTCACGAACGAACAGTCGACGTCGAGGCTATTTCAGCCAGCCCTCCAGCCTTGAACACCGCAGAACTTGATGTGGTGAAAGGCGAGGAAGACATCCACCCCTTACACGCATCGGACCAGCCAGGCGAAGGTGAGTTCTGGCCTAGCTTGAGGTAGAAAAACCGGCCAGCCCTTTGTGCGCGATGGTGCGTTTGCGTTTACCCCAGTTTGGTTTCCATTTCAATAGAACTGGTGGAACGAAGGGCGGCCGGCTATCTTACCTCTTCCGGCTACGATACCGGTCCAGCCTCCGCTTTCCCTCCTGCCATAGATACGGAACCGCCAGCAGTATCAATCCAGCCAACAAATCCAAAATAAAATCCATCCTTGCCCCCCTCCCTGTCGGGAAATACAAAACGGGAGAGCGCTGCTGGCAGTAAGCCAATGCAACGCCCTCCCGTCGGGTTACTTGACAGAAGGGGAGAGGTAGGGGAAAATACACCTAGACGTCGACTGTCGGGGAGGGCGCTTGCGATTGGGGTCATAGCCATCGAGCAAGCGCCCTACTCTTTTATTGAACTGCGGCCAGTATACCGCGTCAGCTTCTATTTCACCAGTTCGGGTCCGCCGCTGCTCTTTGCAGCATAGCGGTACAGAGTTCGACTAAGCCAACGGCATCCTCGATGGCATCGCCATCGAGTTCGTCTACCCCTTTGATTATCTGATCAGCTGCCAGATCGCAGTAAGACAACCCTTCGACCATAAGGTTGTGAAAGCTGCGAAGATTCCCCGGCGGCTTCAGATTCCTGGCTTCATCGTACTGTCCTTGCAGGACAGCCGCCGCCAAAGCAACCTCTACCCTCCATGTATCGTTCAGCAGCAGGGTAGGGTCGGCACCAGCCCTAGTGAACGCATTCCCAATCGTTAACAGTGCCGATCCGACGTCCCAGCCCTTGCCATCCCCAATCAGGATAAGATTGACTTTCTCCCTATAATCGGAGTCCAACGGAATAGAAGTCGCGGCAGGCCGAGGCGTGGCTGTTGGCCGGGATTGAGCGTTTGCGGTCATTCTTGCCCGAGCCGTTGCAGTAGCCGCTCTACGTGTTGATCTGGCTGCCTCTTGCGTTGCACGTTCAGCCCTACGGGTATTCTGTGTCCTTATCGTAGCGGTCGCTCCTATAGAACGCGCTGTGGCTGTCGAAGCAACACGGGTACCGTACAGGTGCGTTAGCTCCACGTGTGTGGGCAAGATAAAGGTGCAGTTACGCAAGAAAACCGTGTTGCTCTCTTTGTAGGCGCTGCTCCCTCGCAGCACGACAGGTTGGCGGTTTTTCAGGGCTAAGGGAAGGTTTTTTTCCCCTGAGGAGAGGTTGCAAACGAAATACGTAAACCAACCAGGGACATAGAGTTCAACCGTGTCCTTGTCTTTCTTTTCCACTTTCCCTGACACTTCAATGGTCATGCCGGTATACATGCTGTATTCGCGGTAAAAGTCCGCTACGCCAACACGCAGAATTGATCCTGGCCTTGGCGTAGCAGTGGGCCTGCGTGTCGGAGCCGGCGTAGGGTCAGGCCTGGGGGTTCGGGTAGGTGTAGGCGCCAAAGCGGTTTCGATAACCGCTAAGCGTGCATCAGTGCGGTTCATCCGTTCGTACAGGCTTTCCAGGGTAATAGTACCCTGAGCGCCGACCTGCACGGCGCCGAAGGCGAGAAGCACGAACGCGAATAGCAGACCGGCGATCCGGTAGCGATTCATGGCATATCCCTCCAGGGATGTATTTTCAGTTGTGGTTAGGGTAAGTGGATATGAGGCGGACGCAGAGTAGGAGAAGGTTTGTGAGGGGCGATGGTAGAATGAATGCCGGATGGGGCAGGCTGCGCAAAGCGGTGCCCCTTTGATGGTTGGGCAGTGGATGCCTGCCACAGCCGTCCACGTATCTCGCCGTCCAACAAAGGGGCGCAATGCGCCCACTGTCCAATCGACGAAATATTACGGCTGTGGCAGGGGCATTCTACCACTGTACAATAGCTATTGTACAAAGCGCTTTTTAGAGGTATACTAGGGGCGATTTACAACCCTGGGAGGATAATATGGAGAAGAAGAATGACCTGCACGGTCGCTTCGACGAGATGGTCAGTGCGGTGCTGGACCCACCGCCTGAAAAGAGGAAAGGCCGGAAACCGCTGCGGTCCGTCCAGGAGCGGGATGAACAGCGGTTAAAAGAACGGCGCCGGATTCGCAACGGTAAGCGGAAACAAGACGAAGGACGGTGATGATGGCAACCGCCCTGGAAGGAACCGTAACCGAGCTAAAGTCCCGGCAAGACCTGGCACAAAACAAGCTGGACGATTATGATGATCATTTGAGGCGCCTCGACATAGCCATCGTCGAGATCAGGAATGACATCAAGTGGATAAGATGGCTGCTGGCGATAATCGTCCCGTCATCCATCATCCAACTGATCATTACCCTGGCGCAACTTTCCTAACCAGAAACCCGGCCTGCGAGCAGAGGCCGGGTTCTTTTTCGGCTAAGATTGGCTAGTCAACTTGGTAGTTCCCTATGCAGTTGGGCAAACGGCGCATGTGCTCGGCTTGCGCGAGCCGCCCGGCAAGGTGCGCACGTTCAAGATTGAACGGCTGCGATCCGCTGAAATTCTGCGCGAGGCGTATGAGCTGCCCGACACATTCGACCCGACTGCGTTGCTGCGCCATGCCTGGGGAATCTGGTACACGGAGGCGGAACCGCAGGAGGTGGTACTGCGGTTTCATCCGCGGGTTGCCCGGAGGGTACAGGAGAGCAGGTGGCAGCGAGGAGAGGAAACGGAGCTGCAGACCGACGGCTGTCTTCTGTGGCGGGCGGAAGTGGCGGAACCCACAGAAATGCTGCCTTGGATTCGCGGTTGGGGCGCGGACTGCGAAGTGCTGGAGCCGGTTGAGTTGCGGGAGACGTTGATGGGCGAGGCAAAGGCGATGGCGGAGCTGTATGGGTGGTACGTTTCTACGTCACCCGAACCCCATCAGACCACAGTTGATGACTTCTTCGGAGGACCATGATCTCTCTGTACCCTTACCAGCAACGTGTGAAGTCGCTCATTCAGGAGGGCAAATCCGTCGTCTTGCAGGCGCCAACCGGGGCCGGCAAGACACGGGCCGCGCTTGCGCCTTACATCGAATCGTATTTTTCAGACGAGCCCGACCGGCTTCCGCGCAAATGTATCTACTCTGTGCCGATGCGTGTGCTGGCGAATCAGTTCAACGAGGAATTTAGCGGACTGGCGCAAAGCTATGACCGTCGCTTTCGTCCTCAGCAAGAGTTGCGCGTCAAGATTCAGACCGGCGAGCACCCCGATGATCCCCAGCTGCTGGGTAATCTGATCTTTGCCACAATCGACCAGAGTCTCAGCAGCGCGCTGGCCGTACCCTATTCCCTCTCCTCCAGAAGGGCCAATCTGAACGCGGGCGCCTTCTTCTCATCCTATCTTATATTTGACGAGTTTCACCTCTTTCCTGCCGGTGATGGGGGCAATGCATCCGGCGCTTTAGTGACGACGCTGCAGCTGCTGGCTGAATTGCGAGGTCTCATCCCCTTCGTATTGATGACTGCGACATTCTCAACCGCAATGTTAGACGATTTGGCGCAACGCCTCGGCGCTGAAGTTGTAACGGTTCCCAAACATGAATACCTGACAATTGCCTCGGGTGAGGGCAAGCAGGCCCGCCGCCGCTACTACCACATTGTTGAGGAAAGCGTGAGCGCCGGCGCCGTTCTGCAAGCCCACAAGGCGGGCGATGTGACCCGTTCCATCGTCGTCTGCAATCAGGTAGCGCGGGCGCAGAAGCTCTATGATGAGCTGCGTGATCACGCCGAAAGCAAGGATACCGAGATCCGCCTGCTGCACAGCCGATTCACCCCTGAACATCGAAAGCAGAAAGAGGAGGAGATCCGGCGCGAATTTGGAAAAGAGGCCCGGAACCGAACGATTGACAGTCTGATCCTTGTGGCGACCCAGGTTGTGGAAGTAGGACTGGATATCACCTGTGACCGTCTGCACACAGAGATAGCGCCGGCCAATGCCGTCTTTCAACGGGCAGGCCGCTGCGCCCGGTACCCCGGCGAAGTGGGGCACGTTCACATCTATCAAGTGCCGACACGGGATTCGCGGGGAGAGGAGAAGCTCGACCATCTGCCCTATCCTTCTGCTCTCTGCAAGGCCTCCTGGCAGAGCCTTAGCGGTAGAGCCGACCAGGAGCTGGATTTCGAGAACGAACAGGCAATCATTGATGAGGTCCACGAGGAGACAGACCGCAACCTGCTTGCCGCTATGGACTTACAGCGGGGGCTTATCTGGCAGTCCATCTTCAACGCGATGGAGGCTCACGAGCGCAGCCACCGTCAGGACCTGATCCGCAGCATCGACAGCGTCACTGTGCTGGCGGCGCATAGCCCCGAGAAACTCGGCAATCCCTTCTCCGCCCAGGGATTCAGTCTGTTCCGGGGCAGTGTATACGGCATCTGGCGTAATCTGGACGAGATGGTCGATGGGCTTGAACTCGGGGAATATGAGGATCGACCCTGGACTATGCAGTTTCCGTCGTCCAGTCAGAACGACATTGAAGACGCCACAAAGGAAGAACGTTACGTCTGGCATCCCATCTATGATCCCAACCTGATCAGCGGCACAAAGGTTGTTGTTATTAACAGCGCCTTTTGCGCCTACGATGTTGAACTGGGGTTCCGCATTCAGGTGCCCGGTGAGCAGACCGGCTGGGTTTCGAACCAAGGGAAGGACTTTCGGGGCAACAGCTTCGGAGAGTACAGCTACCGGTTGGAGAGTTACAGCGAGCATATAGACAGGATGGTGGACGTTTACGAGCGTCAGTTCAAGGATGAATACACCTACGTGCAACGGAAATTGACTGCGTTGTGGAGTCTACCTGTCGATGGTCTTGATCAGGCGATCCGGCTCGCGATCGCTTGCCATGATCTGGGCAAGCTGGACCGGCGCTGGCAGCGCTGGGTACGTCTCTACCAGGAGAAGATTGGCGCACCCATCTGCGGTCGCAGCTATATGGGGGTCCACACCGACTACGATCCGCGCAATCGGACCCATCAAGAGGCCCAAAGAGAGACTGACAGACAGGAAGCGCGCCCGAATCACGCCGGCGAAAGCGCTGTTGCCGCCGCAAAGATCGTAGCGAATCACATTGGTCGACAACAGAAATCTCTGGCCCTGGCCGTCCTGACGGCCATCGCTCGCCATCACAGTACCGGCACCGAGAGATATGGGGAATATGACCTTCACCGGGAATCGGGTACAGCCCTGGCGCAGGCGTTGCAAGCTGCGCAATTGCCTGCGCCAGAGCAACCGCTGTTGAAGAGTTGTGGCCGCGGCAACAGGCTGGACAGGTACCTGATCACGCCGGGACATTTCAAATCGCTGCTGTTATATCTGTATGTGGTGAGGATTCTGCGTCTGTGCGATGGGTTATCTCAGGAGAGGGCGTGATCCCGGCGAACTGTTCGCTACCAAGGAGGACTGATGTACCAGCAATTCTACTATGTTCCGAAAGCCACCGGTACGCTCACCGATACCCTGCTCGCCTTCGGAGCGGCAACTCTGTTTCACCGATATATGCAACCCCATCTGCTGGAGGAAGAAGTAACCCTGAAAGATGGAGGGAGCTACTTTCTTATTGATGCGGGCGTGCCGGTGCGGGAAGAGTGGCTGGCAGATGGTTGGGGACAGCAGATGATTCGGTTTGTCGTAAACGAAAAGCACCAGGTGCCAGATGATTTGGCTCCCCTGGCCGCTTCCCGCAGCGTCGACGAAACGTGGGATGAGTTCAACCGGTACCAGGCCCTCAGAAAGCAGCTGCGCGATGAGAAGCTGGCCGCCGACGAGATTGACCAGGCATTGGAGGACAGCAAGCCGGAACCTGACTGGACTGTCGTCACTTACCTGGGTGATTACCGAATGCAGGCCCAGGGGATCCACAACAAGCTATCCGAGCAGTGGATGCGTTCCAACGCACAGTTTCCCGGCCTCAATCTGCGCACGGTCTTTGAACTGTTTTCCTCACCCATGGCCGATTGGAACGCGATCGCCGAAGGGTGGAAGAAAACAGTTGGAAAGGGCGGCTTTAGCCACATGGTTACGGCCTCCCAGCTGTTCAACCCCCACATGGGCAAAGGACAGAACCGCGCCAAGGCCAACAAGCTGACGATGGGCAATGAGAATGTGTTCTGGCTGCTGGAGTTTTTGAAGGCCTTGGGACTGTGGGAAGCGGCTGTGCCTACGATTAACGCGGGAGTGCGCAAGACCTACATCCTTGCACCCCAGGAGATCGAGATAACCCGACATCGGCAGATTTTCCGGCGCTTCCGAGACCGCCTCTGGAACGAGGGTGTGGTGAAGCAGGACATCATGGCCGCTCTCCTCTATGCCGAGGCGCTTCTGGAACACAGCATCGAAGATGACGAGCCGGACATCTTTGGAGATGGTGGCATCGCCAACGTAGTCAACGGCATGGGTGTTGCCACCTACCAGCTCCTGAGCGCCAACTCCTACACGATGATGAATCTGGCCTTTCTGGGCCTGCCCGACTGGATGCCTATTTGCACGTCTGAGGATGCACACCAGTATGTGGCGATTCTGCGAGAACACAGAGAACGCATCCGCCACATAGATGAGGACCGCAGCGAAGGCTATGCCCTGCTTCAACTTTACCGTGACTTTCTTTCTGGCAACTACCTTGCCCCGTTCTATGAGTTCCTGGCCGGCTACGGCAGCTATCTGGTGAGTGCGCTGGACCGCAGCCGGTTTTACGTCAGACCATTCAGCGAGACAAACTTGAGGAGATTGTTCGAAATGACAAACACCGCACTGGCGCCCATCCTTAAGGACGAAGGGTTCCGCAATGTCGCCTACGCCATCCGCATGAGTACGCTTGTGCCTCTTTATCTGGGACGGAGCGCAAGCCGATTCGATATCCGTTATGGTCTGGGACAGGACCTGATGCGCAAAGCCCAGTACGAGGATGACTTCGTCCAAACACTCTCCGAGTTTATGCAAAGTTACAACGACGAGAGCATGCGTGTGTACGAACGCACAAAGGGTGCAGCCCGCCGCAAACTCATTACCACACAGGACATCGAGAGCGTGGTGAAGTTGGTCGATGAACACGGATCGAAAACCGTCTGCAACCTGTTGGTCGCCTTCGGCTATGCTCGCGACCCAAGGGAGCAGACGGAGGAAGGATCAGAGCAGGTCGGCGAAACAGACGTATCTGATACGCAGGAACCTTAAGTCCACGATGTATACTGGAGAATTTTCAAGTTGCACCGGCATTTCCTAACACTGTCAACGGAGCACACCTCATGACAACCATTTTTAACCTGTCGATTTCTGCCCAAGCCACTTTGAATCTGCATTCTCTCAATAATGAGGGCGGCGAAGGCAATCAGACCCAGACCCGGATCGTCAACATCGTGGGACACGATGGGCGGATACACAGTGTCAACGCCATAAGCGGCGATATGCTCAAGCATATCCAGGCCGAACATCTCTACCGAATCAGCAAGGAGCGGGGTTTGCCGCTGTGCGCCGCCTGCCAGCTCTTCGACGCCAACCGCATGTCGGGAGATCCAGAATTCGAGGAATGGGTAAAGAAGGAGAAACCCACGCCGGTGCAGGTCGTCGACAGATTGCTCACCTGCACCTTGGACGACATCGAAGGCAATTTGATTACCACCGGCAACCTTTCCGTACCCCGCAAGAGTGTTGTGGAGTTCGGATGGGCGGTAGGGATCCCCGAACTGGTCACCACTGATCAATACTTCCACGTCAAATACGATCAGGACCGGCGTGAGATTCCTACGCAGAAAGATGAACGCTCAGCCAATTTGGGACAGGCCATCTTTCACCGCCCAGCCAACAGCGGCCAGTACGCCATCGTCTGCAACATAGAAGCGCATCGCATCGGCTACAACGATATCAGCCAGAAAGTTGTGCTGGACGGCGATGAACGCCAGGCCCGGCTGGCGGCGTTGCTGGAAAGTCTGCTCTACTCGTTTGTGCAGCCAACGGGGGCCATGCGCAACACGCAGAACCCCCATATCGTTGACGTGACTGGCACGCTTACCTACAGTACGGGCGCCGCCCCTGCGCCTATGGTAAGCCCCCTGAACCCGAATTTCATAGACCAGACCAAGGACATTTCCGCCTCTCTCAATCGCATCCACGATGGCCGCGTGCACGTTGAGGAATATACGTCTCTCTCGAGTCTGGCTGACGTGATGCAAGGACTCTCGACCGAATGCCAGCCCCATGAGTTCGCTCGATAGGAGTGCCTATGTGGTGGATCACTACCTATGAGCCGGTCACAATGTTCTCTCTGAAGGCGGCTGCCGCCACTTCGACCGGCGGCAAGTCCCTTCTGCTCCCTACGCCATTTTCTTTCAAAATGGCTCTCCTGAACACGGTGATCCAGTTGGAAGGGATCGATGCAGGGATACGGCTATGGCCTGCCATTCGTGATGGCAGGATAGCAATTCACGGCCCGGATCAGATCGCAGTGAACAATACGTTTACGAAAATCCTGAAACCAAGCCGCGGCCAGCCGCTGCCCGATCCAGCTACCGGCATCCTTCAGATCATGGGCAGGTCAATCGGATTCCGGGAGTATGTACAGTGGCATGGAGAGACACAAATCGCCTTTGAGCCCTCGAATGAAGCAGAGGAAGACTGGGCGCTGTGGACGACCAATATCCACTACCTGGGCAAACGGGGAGGTTTCATCCAGGCTACGGGACAGTTCGAAAAGGATGAGGAACTGCCTCCAAACTTTCTTCTTTTGGGTGAGGGTGAACAGCAGAACGAGAGCTTTCCACTGGACGGCACGCTGCAGGTCATGGACGACTGCGGAAGCAACCTTAGTTTCGATGAAGTCAATGTCTATTCCAGCAAGACCATGCGCCTCGGCACACACCGCATCCTGCGCTCCGTCATCCTCCCCTACCGCATGGCGCGCAGCAGCCGCGGATACACACTGTATGAACGATTCGACCAGGCCAGGCAATGAACAGCTCGGAACAAAAAAACGCCGCATGACCTCTCACCTGCACATCCCCCTCACCGTCCACCATCTCACTTTCCACTGCCGCGCGCAGGAGCCGGTTCTCTGGCATCCCTTCAAAGGCAGCGCAGTGCGCGGCGCATTCGCCGGCGTCCTGCAGCGCACCTTTTGCCCCGAAGGCCGCGACGCTTCCCCCAACCAGCCCGCCGACAGCCTGCACGCAGCCGTCTGCCCCGTCTGTCAGCTCCTGTCCATGCCGCAAGACGAAGAGGCCGGCGGCGACCTGCGCCGCCCCTATGCCGTCCGCCCGCCCCTCGACGACCGGACCCGCTACACAGCCGGCGAGCCGTTCGCCTTCACCGTTACCCTCTTCGGCGACAACCTGGCCTACCTGCCCTACCTGGCCCTCGGCGCAGAAGGTATGGCCGCGGGCGGCATCGGCCGCAAAGACGAACGCGGCCGCCGCGGCCGCTTCACCATCGAATCGATCACCTCCACCAACCCACTGACGAACGCGACGGCCATACTCATGAAACCCGGCGAGCGCATGGTGCACGCCGTCACCGCGGCCGTGCACCATGAACAGGTTGCCGACGCCGCCGCCCAGCTGGCAGACCGCCTGGAGGCTAACGACAACCGGCTGACCATCAACTTCGCCACCCCCACGCGCCTGATCAAACGCCAAGGGAAGATCAGCACGCCCGAACCCTTCCAGCTCTTCAAAAACGCCGCCCTCCGCATACTGGACCTGAGCGCACAGTTCGGCGGCGGCAGACCGACCACCGGCCTGCAAGGCAACGGCCCGGCCGGGCAGGCGCTGGAGCTCAAACGCGATCTTTTTCCCTACGCCGATGCTGTGGCGCTGGTCAAGGACGAGACCCGCTGGTGGGACGTGAGCGGCTATTCCGGCCGCCTGCGGCAAGCGCAGAGATTGGGGGGCTTCGTCGGCCGCGCCGCCTACACCGCCCCGGACTGGCGGCCGCTGCTGCCTTGGCTGCTCTGGGCGGCACAGGTGCAAATAGGAAAAAACACGGTCAAGGGCTGCGGTCTTATCGAATTCAGCTGCAGCGGCTGATAACCGCTCAATCCACCCTGAGGAGATGCCATGCCAATCGTTCAACACCTGATCGTAGACGAGTTCGGCAGCTTTGTCGCCAAGAAGAGCGGGCGCCTGCGCGTAACCTGCCAGGGAGAAAAACGGAGCGACGCGCCCCTCATGCACCTGGAAACCGTCCTCATCACCGGGCGCGGCGTGAGCCTCAGCAGCGACGTCGTGGCCGCCTGCGCCGAAGAAGGCGTACCTATCCACTTCCTCAGCAGCCGCGGCAAACCGGTCGGCAGCCTCTACAGCGCCGGCCTGGCCGCAACCGTGCAGACCCGCCGGGCGCAGCTCGAAGCCCGCCAGGACAGCCGCGGCCTGCACATAGCCCTGACCGTGGCCGAAGGCAAGCTGGGCAACCAGATCAACCTGCTCAAATACATGGCCAAATACCGCAAGGCCAAACAGCCGGACCTGTACAAGGAGGTGCGCCTGCTCGCAGACGACGTGCTTGACCATATCGCCGAACTGGACAGACTGCGCGCCGAATCTCTCCAAAGCCCTGTCAGAAGCTATACCGTGGATGACGTGCGCGGACAGATCCTCTCCATCGAAGGCCGGGGTTCGCAGAAATACTGGCAGGCCGTCGGTAAACTCCTCCTGGCCGACTTGAACTGGCCCGGGCGGCGCACCCAGGGCGCCAGCGACCCGCTCAACAGCGCCCTCAACTACGGCTACGGCATCCTCTACAGCCAGGTCGAACGGGCCCTCGTGCTTGCCGGGCTGGACCCCTACGCCGGCTTCCTCCACACCGACCGCCCCGGCAAGTCCGCCCTGGTCTACGACATGGTCGAAGAGTTTCGCCAGACAGTCGTGGACCGCACCGTCCTGGCCGTCTTCAACCGAGGCGGCGCTATCGAACTGGACAGCCGGGGCCGCCTGACCGAGAAGTCCCGCAGATCTCTGGCGGATAAAGTCCTCACCCGCCTGGAAGCCCAGGAACGGTATGAGGACAAGCGTCACCCCTTGCGCAACATCGTGCAGATGCAGGCCCGCCATCTGGCCGCCTACCTGCGGGGCGAGCGGAACGCGTACAGCCCGTTCGTGTCGAGCTGGTAACCGGCCCTTTCGGAGAAAGAAGAGTGATCCGTTGCCTCCTGCTCTACGATATTCCCGACGACCGCGTGCGCACCAAGGTCGCCGACTTCTGCCTCGACTACGGCCTGGACCGCCTCCAGTACAGCGCATTCCTGGGCCGTCTGAGCGCCAACCATCAGGAGGAGCTAATGCTGAAGATCGAACAGAGAATCGGCAAGGCCGCCGCCCGCGTTCATCTCTTCCCCCTCTGCAAAGAGGACTGGCGCAAACGCCAGGTCATTGAGCAGGGCATGGAGGAGGACTGACCATGCTGGAAACGCCTGCGCCCACGGACGCGGCAGCGTCGGAACACACCGAGTGGCTGCTAAAAGTAACCGACCTGAAACAGTTCGCCTACTGCCCCCGCATCCCGTACTACCACTACTGTCTGCCGGAAGTGCGGCCCACCACCCACAAAATGGATGCCGGCATCCGCGCCCAGGACCGGGCCGAAGAGCGGGAGCGGCGGCGGTCTCTGCGCGCCTATGGGCTGACAGAGGGAGAGCGCCGCTTCAATGTCTCGATAACGTCTGGACAGTTGGGCGTAAGCGGCCAGATCGACCTGGTGATAAAACATTCCGTCAACGGCGAGGACCGGCTGGTCCCGGTCGACTACAAGCTGAGCCGGCGGAACCCCGGACGCCACTTCAAGCTGCAGTTGGCCTGTTATGCGTTGCTGCTGGAGGAGGTATGGGATTTGCCAGTGGAAGATGGCTTTCTCTACCTGATTCCGGCGCGGCGGGCCGTGCGCGTCCCGATCACCACCCGCCTGCGGAACGACGTCCGCCGCCAGCTGGCGGAAATCCGTGCCTTGGTCCTGGCTGAACGGATGCCGCTGGTTCCGCCGAAACAGCGCAGCCGCTGTGTAGACTGCGAGTTCCGCCGCTTCTGCAACGACGTGCTGTAGCCGTGCTGTTTCGCAAACCGTTTCAAATCGTACGCTGCGTCTAACGTTTCCGCGCTGAATTCACCGTCCCGTAGCTGAATGACCAGAGAAAAATGATAGAAAACCGCCTTCGCAAATCAATAGGCTTTTCCTGCAATTCGCATATTGCGAAAACAGTCGTTTCAGCAGCCGCCGGACTACCTAATTCCAGCGAATTGGACGCCATAGGCGGCCCTGAGAGGCGTCAAAAGAGCTCTTCAGGTCAATTTAGGCCTATAATGCGTGCAAAACGCAAGCGGTTCAATTCAACGGCTCAACAGAGAGAGCACTGAAAGAGCTTGACGCGTCCGCCGAATACGGCCGCCACTTCGTGGTTCAATTCAACGGCTCAACAGAGAGAGCACTGAAAGAACATTCGCGCTTTAAAGCCTGTATTTGATCTTCTCGTTCAATTCAACGGCTCAACAGAGAGAGCACTGAAAGGCCGATCCGCCGTCACCGTCTTTCGACGGCGATCACGCGTTCAATTCAACGGCTCAACAGAGAGAGCACTGAAAGCTTCAGCAGCGAGCGATACCACAGATCGCCGATGCCAAGTTCAATTCAACGGCTCAACAGAGAGAGCACTGAAAGTGCCTGACGAGATGGACATGCCGGTGATCGTTACGGTTCAATTCAACGGCTCAACAGAGAGAGCACTGAAAGTGCCCGTCGAATTCAGCCTGAAGCGGCCTCCAAAAGTTCAATTCAACGGCTCAACAGAGAGAGCACTGAAAGGCGCCCGGAACCGCTGCGGCGGCCACACGCTGCCGAGTTCAATTCAACGGCTCAACAGAGAGAGCACTGAAAGAGGACGTCATTGACATCGTCTATACGCCGTACAACGTTCAATTCAACGGCTCAACAGAGAGAGCACTGAAAGACTGCTTGTCAAGCAGCATGTACATCACACTCTTCTGGGTTCAATTCAACGGCTCAACAGAGAGAGCACTGAAAGTCAAACCCTATGGCTTCGCTGCCGTACTTGAGGAGCTGGTTCAATTCAACGGCTCAACAGAGAGAGCACTGAAAGTCAACGGCAAGCCCGACATCGACTCAATTTCGCTCAGTTCAATTCAACGGCTCAACAGAGAGAGCACTGAAAGTGAATTTGCGTTCGATAGAGCGTCGCTCAGTCGCTTCGTTCAATTCAACGGCTCAACAGAGAGAGCACTGAAAGTTGCTATCGTTCAGGGCGATCCAGCGTTCGTAGACCAGTTCAATTCAACGGCTCAACAGAGAGAGCACTGAAAGAACAGACTTCATACATGAATGGTGGATCACCGCTGTCGTTCAATTCAACGGCTCAACAGAGAGAGCACTGAAAGCGCCTGTGCAGGTGTCAGATTGTCAAGATCGTCCTGCGTTCAATTCAACGGCTCAACAGAGAGAGCACTGAAAGCGCCTGTCAGGAACACCGCACCACTGAAAATGGCGATGTTCAATTCAACGGCTCAACAGAGAGAGCACTGAAAGACCGAGTCAATTTAACCGGTCGGGTAAGGCGAAAGAGTTCAATTCAACGGCTCAACAGAGAGAGCACTGAAAGACTTGTTGGACAGGCGCT
>VXRG01000108.1 GCA_009838625.1 Caldilineaceae bacterium SB0664_bin_27 | reverse complement strand
GAAAGAGGGCGAAAAACGGTGCGAAAGCAGTGCATCACTAGGGATGCATCACTTTGTGCAAAAAATCGGCCCAAAAACGGCGGTAATGGAGGCCCCGCGGGAGCTGCTTCTGGCCGCAAAATCGGCGCGGAAATGCGGTTGTTCGCGGTTGGTGGTTTGCCGCAGGTGTACAGGTTTTGTACAGGTTTCCAGAAGTGAGCAGGGAGGGAACGCCCCAAGCCTGGTTGCCTGCCGATGTATATGAAACGCGTACAATTTTGGGGTGCATCACAGATTTGTGATGCTTCAGAGTAGCGGGCTGTAGATCCCGGTAAGCCTCCCCAGAGTAGCCTGAATCTCATCCTTGTTTTGGACTGCACCCTATAGCGCGATACGGCACATAGGCCACCGTTAGGTATTCATGCGCGCCAATCGGTATAATTCAAAACGAGACTATGGCTACTGGCCGGTCACCCGGTATCGTCCACCGGCTACCGACCACTGAGCGTCACCCGAGGTTCATCCTTTATGACAGAGTATCAGATTACCTACTGGCGGGAGTTCCCCTCAATGGTGGTAGCCCGCGAGGGCCGCCGCAACCGGCACAAGGTACAGTTGCCGGCCCGTTTTCAAGTCGCGATCGACGAAGCCGCGATGCGAGCCGGCGCAACCGGTACCGATGAATACCTGGATGGCTGGCTGCGTACCGACTGGCAGGAGAAGGCGGGGAATCCCGAAGAGGTCGCCCAAGCCGTCGCCGCACAGCTTGAAGCCGACTATACACCCCAGCGGATACGCAAACTCCTTTCCTCGATTACACCCGACTCTTCCTCCGGCGGATGGCTGACACCGCGCCACCATCCGGTCATTGAGCGGCTGGGCCGGCACGACGGCCCTCTCTTGGGCGATGGGGCCATGGCCACGATGCTGCAAGAAGTCGGCCTCACCGGCGGCGCCGCGCCCGAACTGTGGAATGTTGAGAACCCTGACGCCGTCGAAGCGGTCTATCGCGGCTACGTCGAGGCCGGGTCTCACATCATTACCACCAACACCTTCGGCGGCACCACCGCCCGGCTCAAAATGCACGACCTGGAGGATAGACTGGCCGACCTGAATGCGGCCGGCGTGCAGCTGGCGCGCAAGGTCGCCGACGAGGCTGGCGACGTGCTGGTGGGGGCATCGGTCGGGCCGACCGGAGAGCTGTTGGATCCCCTCGGCGTGATGACGATGGACGAGGCCGCGGTACTCTTCGCCGAACAGGTCGTCGTCATGGCCGAGGCCGGCGCCGACTTCATCCTCACCGAAACGATGAGCGACCTGCAGGAGGTCGAAGCCGCCGTGCGCGCCGTCGATCAGGCGACCGACCTGCCCGTTGTCTCCATGCTCACTTTCGACACCAACCTGCACACCATGATGGGAGTCAGCCCCAAACAGGCGGTTGAAACGCTGGCCAGCTGGGGTGTACAGGTAGTCGGCGCCAATTGCGGCAACGGCCCGGACGAGATCCAGACGGTGATGTCGGAGATGGTTGCGCACCGTCCCCCGGGCATTGTGCTGTATGCCCAGAGCAACGCGGGGCTTCCTGTCTTGCAGGGAGACGATGTGATCTACGATGGCACACCGGAAGTCATGGCCGACTACGCCCGCCAAATGAAGGCCCTCGGCGTAGACGTGATCGCCGGCTGCTGCGGCACCACCCCGACCCACCTACGTGCGATGCGCGAGGCACTGGGGTAGGAGAGGAGGCAGCTGTGCATCATCAGCGCCCGTAAAGCGACTAGACAAGAAAGGAATGTGCATGAAGAAGGAGAATTCTGATCTGACTGCCCAGCAGCGCGCTGACCTTCAGGCACTAGAAGAACTGCCCGACGACCAGATTGACACGACTGATATCCCAGAAATTTTCGACTGGACGGGGGCCAAGCGCGGCGTCTTCTACCGGCCCGTTAAGCAGCAGATCACGTTGCGCCTGGATGCGGAATGTCATTTCATGGTTCAAAGCCCACGCACAAGGCGGCCGCGGATACCAGACTGACATCAATCGGGCGCTGCGCGAGCATGTCTTACGTTGTGAGAGGGAAGCCACGTCTTAACGCCAATTCAGAAAGATATGAAGCAGTGAATCTCTTTGACAGTTGTTTGACGGTTGTTTGACTGAACGGCCTGAAACAAGCACAATTGGTCAGGCCCACAGGCTCCTTAGGGGAATATGAAGCAGAAACTTGCTTGACCGTTGTTTGACTGGAAAGCCGAAATCGCCCGAAATCGCGGTCTTGCTTTCATTTAGAACGCCAATTTGCAGCCCAAAGCGACCCATCGTGAAAATCGGCATAATAGCCTGCGGCGCCATCGTGCGTGAACTAATCGCCATCGCCAACCGCCGCGGTTGGGACTACGAACTGACCGCCGTCCCCGCCCAGCTCCATAACCGCCCCGAGCGCATCGCCCCGGCCGTCGCGAAAAAGCTCGACGCCTGGGCAGGCCGCTTCGACCGCATTCTCATCGGCTATGCCGACTGCGGCACCGTCGGCGCCCTGGATGCCCTGCTCGCCCGCTACCCACACGCCACACGCATCCCCGGCCCCCACTGCTACGAGTTCTACGGCGGCGAGCTCTTCGAACAACAATCTGAACGCCAACCCGGCACATTTTACCTGACCGATTTTCTCGCCCACCACTACGAAGGCCTTGTAATCGAATCGCTGGGTCTCGACCGCTATCCTGAATTGCGTGACACATTTTTCGGCAACTACGAGGAGTTGCTCTATCTGCGCCAGCTGCCGGACCAGGACGAGAGCGAACGCGCCCGGGAGGCGGCGAAGAGACTGGGGTTGGCGTATAAGGAGGTCGATTCCGGGTTGGAGATCCTGGAGAAGCGTCTGGTGGACCTGATCGAGAGCGAAGACCGCTGATCACCGACCACCATGCGCCGAGTCCTTTTTCTCTTCCTTGACGGCGTTGGCCTGGGGCGCGATGACCCGGAAATCAACCCGCTCGCCGCGGCCACTCTGCCGACATTTGAGACGCTTTTCGACGGCCGTCCGCTCACAGCATCCACCGGACAATTCAGCCATGGCGACGCCCATCTCATCCCGACCGACGCCCATCTGGGCGTGCCGGGACGCCCCCAGAGCGCCACCGGCCAGACCGCCATCCTGACCGGCGTCAACGCCCCCGCCCGTCTGGGGGAACACTACGGTCCGCGGCCCGACCAGCGCGTGCGCGACATCCTCGACGAGGCCGGCATATTCGCCCGGCTCCACGCGGCCGGCCATGCGACCGCATACGTCAACGCCTATCCCCAAGGCTACTTTGACGCCGTCAAGCGGGGCAAACGCCTCCTGAGTGCCGTCCCCTACGCGGCAAAAAGCGGCGGTCTCCGGCTACGGACCTGGAGAGAGATGGTAGCGCAGCAGGCCCTGTCCGCCAACTTCACCGGCAAGGGCTGGCGCACGCAGTTGGGCTATCCCGATGTGCCGCTCTACTCGCCGCAGGAGGCCGGAGCGCAGTTCTGGCGCCTTGCCCAGCCCGTGCGCTTCGCCTTTTTCGAGCACTGGCAGACCGACTTCCTGGGCCACTACCGCGATCTGCGCGGGGCCGTTAAGAACTTTCAACAAATCGACGGTTTTCTGGCCGGATTGCTGGATATCATGGACTGGCAGGAGACCCTCCTGATAGTCGCCAGCGATCACGGCAACGTGGAGGACTGCACAATCCGCAAGCATACCGAAAACCAGGCCTTGACCGTCCTCGTCGGCGGGCGTGCCGCGGCCTATGCCCAGCGCGTTCACAGGCTCGACAATTTCGCCGATATCGTCGCCGACTTCATGGATGAAAAGGACATGGTCGGCGGCCACTGACCAGCCCCAAGTGACCAGATACCAGCCAGCGTTCTGACAGATCGTCCAATATCCAACCGTCTGTATCATTTATCAGCCTTTGCAACGCATCAAAACAACAGATTGGAGAAACTATGGAACTGCTGCCTTTTGCCAACCCCGGCCGCTTCTGGAAAGGGAACCTTCACACCCACTCGACCCGTTCCGATGGGACACAGCCACCCGAGGAGGTCTGCCGGCTCTATCAACAGGGAGGTTATGACTTCATCGCCCTGACCGATCACTTCCTGGAACAGTATGGCTTTCCCATCACCGATACGCAGCCGTACCGTTCAGACGAGTTCACGACCATCATCGGCGCGGAGCTGCACAGCGGGGCCATCGAAAACGGTTCGGTCTGGCATATCGTGGCCGCCGGCCTGCCCTTTGAGTTTGCCCCCCCGGCTGCCGACGAAAGCGGCGCCCAACTCGCGGCCAGGGCCATGCAGGCCGGCGCCTTCGTCGGCATCGCTCATCCCCACTGGTACACGCTTACCGCAGTCGACGTCGACGCTCTGGGTCCGGCACACGCCGTCGAGGTCTACAACGGCGTCGCCGCAGACGCCAATGACCGCGCCGAAAGCTGGCATATCCTGGACGTACTTTCGGACAGACGCCAGCGCTACTTCGCCTACGCCGCCGACGATGCCCACCTCACCGACAACTACAAGGACTTCCGCCGAGGCTGGGTACAGGTGAAAGCCGAAGAGCTGTCTCCTGAAGCCCTGCTTACGGCGTTGAAGGCCGGGGCATTCTATTCCAGCACCGGACCGGAAATCTACGACATCGCTTGCGTCCCAGGAGATAGTCTTTCCGTCCAATGCTCCCCCGCTGAACGCATCTTCGTCACAGGTGTCGGAAGCGCCGCCCAGCGCGCCTGGGGCAACGGTCTCACAAGCGCCGAGTTTGACCTGTCCGCCTGGGACAGCCACTACTGCCGGGTGACGGTGCGGGACCAGTGGGGCGGCAGAGCATGGTCGAACCCGATCTGGTTGGAAGGATGAGTGGCAATCCTGATTCGGCCGATCTGCAGGTCGATGTGCTCTGTCTGGGCATCGCCTGCTACGATCTGATCTTCTCGGTCGACAGGCACATCGGCGTCGATGAAAAGATGAAAGCGTCCGACCTGACCGCCTGCGGCGGAGGCATCGCCGCAAATGCGTCCATGACCGTCGCACGCCTCGGATACTCCGTGGCTTTTGCCGGCTATCTGGGCCGCGACATGTACGGCGACAAACATCTCGATGAACTCAACGCTGCCGGCGTCAATACGGCTCTCGTCGTCCGCGGCGAATGGCCGACATCTCTTTCAGCCATTCTCGTCAAACCGGACGGCTCTCGCGCACTCGTCAACTACGGCCTTGGCAGAGAAATGCCGGGCGGGGAGGAATTCCATCTCGAAGACTGCCGCCCGTGCGCGGTTCTGGTGGACGGACATTACCACGAGGCGGCCGCGCCCCTGGTTGCCCGCGCCCGTGCCGCCGGCATCCCCACCGTCCTGGATGGCGACACGCTTCATCCCGGCTCGAAAACGTTGATGGAAATGGTGGAATTCCTGGTGGTTTCGGAGCACTTTGCCCGGCAATTCAGCCGCCAGGACGATATGGGGGAAGCCCTGAAGCAGCTGAGCCACTGCGCGCCTTCGACGATCATCACTCTCGGCGAACGCGGACTCTGCTGGCGCAACCGTTCAGACAGTCGGTTTGGCGCCGGCGCCGGCAGTTTCCCGGCCTTTGCCATCACTGCAGAAGACACTACCGGCGCCGGCGACGCCTTTCACGGCGCCTTCGCCGCCGGCCTTTCACGCGGAATGGCGTGGGAAGAACTGCTGCGTTTCGCTTCGGCAGTAGGCGCGCTCTGCTGCACCAGAAAAGGCGCCCGGATTGGCATTCCTACCGGCTCAGAGGTGGCCGCGTTTCTGGCCCGAAATTGACCTGCTCTTGCGGCGAACTGATAGAGGGAAATGACCGACGTCGGTTGCTGCTCATCTGCGGCGCCGAACAGCAGATGAGCACTCTTTCACCGCCAATTTTGTTGCTTGTGAGCGATTTAGTTTTCTTGTATTGTATGGTATGTTAGTAGTAGAGTATGTCAGAGTCTGAATGAGGTTTCGCCGACCAATGACGGCGGCGGTGAAAAGGGACGGTTCGACAGCCGTCCGTTTTATTCGTGCCATTTCTCGCCAAAGGCCCGATAGCATGGGGCCGGCGGAGCAAGTTCGACGCACAGCGTCGAACGGCATGACAACTGTTAGAGCATCCCATCCATTACGGTTTCGGGAGGATTGACAATGACGGTAACGGCTCCTGAGCGGCAGTTCGACGACGGCCTTACCGACGAATTCCCGCCAGATCTCTATGCACCGACAGGGGTAGTTACAGGTGTCGACGGCTTTGACGCTGTGACCGACGCCCACGTAGCGCAGTTCCACGAGCAGGGCTTTCTGATCGTCGAGAACGCCTTCAGCGCGCATGAAGTGCAGGTGGCACTGGACGGCCTGTTTCATCTCTTGTCAGGTGAAGTAGAGGAGTTCAACGGCGTTCAGTACGAGCGGGCTTCCGCCGGCGTTGCGGTTGAGGAGATGCCGCTTGAAGAGAAGCAGGACTACGTTCGTAAATTCATGAGCTTTGTGGACTACGACGAGCGTCTCAACGAGCTCGCGCATCACCCACTGCTGCTGGCCCTCGTGGAACGCCTCATCGGCGATTCGCCCGTGATGTTCCAGAGCATGGCGTTGCTCAAGCCGCCCCGTCTGGGTCGCGACAAGCCCTGGCACCAGGATGCCGCCTACTTCCAGATCGAACTTGACGCCAAAGTCGTGGGCTGCTGGATCGCTCTGGACGAGGCCACCATCGAAAACGGCTGTATGGTCATTGCCCCAGGTAGCCATCTGAAAGGACCCGTCGTACATTTTCGAAGACGGGACTGGCAGATCTGTGATACAGACGTGGACAACAGTGGAGCAGTGGCCGTACCGCTCAAGCCGGGCGGTCTCTTGATCTTCCAGAGTTTGCTCCACCACGGGACACCACCCAACGATTCCGGGTTGCGCCGCCGGGCGCTCCAATTCCACTACCGACCGCAGAGCGCGCCTCTCACCAGCCAAGAGGAAAGACTGGCGATTTTCGGTGGTGAGGGGCTAGGGGCAGAGTGTTGAATGGAGCAGTAGCGGGAAGGCGTGGGAGTCGAACCCACCGCAGCCGGCTCTGCGCCACCTGCCACTGATTTTGAAGACCAGGGCGTCCACCGGGACACATCCCCTCCCGCTGGCTATTGTATCGGTAGAACTGCACGCGGTCAAGTGAAGCGGCCGCGTTTCGTGTCAGAGTCCCTTACGTTGGGCACGCAAGTCTGTCTACCCCGGATCAGCTTGCCACAAGGATAACACGCAAATCCAGAACTTTTTCGGTCTCTGGTCACTCCACCCGACCCGCAAAAGCGACGTGACCGCAGACTGAGTGTTAGCGACTTTATGGTCGCCGGGATTTATCATTAATATACTTCCCTACAACCGATGCTGTAAGCGATTTGGATAAAATAGTATGCACTTGGCCTGCCCCGAATGCGGAGCTCCGGTAGAGGTTACCCCGTCTTTCGCAAATTGCCCCGCCTGCGATGCAAATGTCGCCTCCTACTATACCCCCGCGGAGATGACCCGAACTATCTATCATCGCGCCCTCGAACATTATTCGATGGGAAATGATGTGGCCGCGTTGGAGGGTATCGATCAGGGCATTACGTTGCTGGAAGCGCCCGAGTTGCACCTGTTGGCGGCTCTGATCTACCGCAAGCGCGGCGAATTCAAAGAGATGCGGGAACACGTGGCCGCCATTCCCGCCGATGACATCCTGCGCAGCGAAGGCGAATGGCTGCTGCGCTCGCACCAGGAGCAACTCCAACTGGGGCGGCGGGAAGAGGCCCGCAGACGCGGCCGCACCAAAGGCACACAACTCGCGGTAGGCAAAGCAAGCCGGCAATTCAGCACCGAATACTATCCGGCCCCTTTGGAAAAGAAACAGGTCGCAACCAAGGGCGCCGCCAAAGTGCGGCGCAGCCGTCTTCCTTGGGCAATTCCCTTCGCCGCCCTGCTACTGGTCATCATCTTCCTTGCAAGCGGCACGGGCGATACGCTCTCGCGCGATATGTTCCTTACACCGCTGCAGTGGCTGCGTGCCATCCCCGCCCAACTGAACTCGGTCTACGCCTCCTTCACCAGAGACGAACCCGCGGCAGTATCCGGCACGGTCGAGGAGCCTGAAACCGAGCCCCAGTTCAGCGCCGCCGCAGTAGACACGCCGGTGCCGGAAACAGCGTCCACCGCTGCCCCAACACCCACAGTGCTGGCAACTGCCGAACCAACACAATCGCCGCCCACTCCCGCCGCGACAGAAGGCGCCTCTCCTGACGTCAGAGCGACCATTGTCGCTGCCGCGCGCGTGCAATCCTTCGATCTGACTACTTTCCTCAATGAACAGGAACGTTCGGACCTGGCCGCATTTGCCATACAGGCTACGTGGGCCCAGGGAGCGCCCCCAGGCGAACTGGTTTTGCTGGGCACTGTGACTATGACCTCAGTTCAGAACGAGTTGCTTGAGTTGGCGGCGGAGATCGAAGGGGTTACGTCGATCGACAGTAGCGGGCTGGAGGTGATCCTGCCCGAGACTTACACCGTCCGGGAAGGCGAAAACCTGCGTCACATCGCACTTCGGTTGTACGGAGACCAGGACCGCTGGACAGAAATCTATGATGCCAACCGGGATCTGGTAGGCGACGATCCCAATAACCTCTGGGTCGGCCTTTCGCTGACGATTCCTCAGGAGGTGAATTCTCAGGGGGAACAGACCCAGCAATGAGTCGTGTTCCCCAACGCCCCTGGCGCTCCGCATCGGCCCCATAGCGCCCTGTCCCCATAATCCGACCCTTATCTGACACTGGACGCGCTGCTAGCGACGTATCCGCCCGCGGCGAGAGAACGCATGAAATCCGGCAAAATCGACAGACGGCTACTGACTATCCTGCTGGTCGTATTTGTTCAGATGCTGGGCGCGTCCCTGATATTTCCCGTCCTGCCCCTGTATGCCCAGCGGGAGTTTCATCTGTCGGCGGAACTGATCACACTCCTCGCCTCCTCTTTTTTCGCCGCCCAATTTCTCTCCGGTCCCTATGTCGGCCGCCTATCCGACAATTACGGACGCATTCCGGTCCTGATCGTCAGCCAGGTCGGTACGGTCATCAGCTTTGTAATCCTGGCCTTTGCCCCGAGCTTCGGATGGCTCTTCTTTGCCCGCGTCCTCGATGGGATCACCGGCGGCAATATCATCGTAGCCCAGGCCTACATTACCGACATTACGCCGCAGGAGAAGCGCACCGAGAGCCTCGGCTACATTCTCGCTGCTTTTGGCCTCGGATTCATGTTCGGTCCCGCCTTGGGCGGGGCGCTCGCCGCAGCCTACGGTCCCACAGTGCCATTTCTGGTAGCCGCGGTAGCCGCGGGTGCAGTCGTCCTGTTCACCTGGTACGCGCTGGATGAAACCCTCTCTGCAGAAGAAAGGCGCCGTGCCCGCGCTCGCCGCGCCGGAAGCCTCTCTCTCGGCAGCCTCTTTGGGGGCGCCCCTTGGGCCCTGCCGCTGCTGGCCATACTCCTCATCGCCTTTCTCGGTCAGTTTGCTCTGGGACTACTGCAGTCCACGTTTGCGCTCTTCGGAGAAGCGGTGCTGTTTAAGGGCCAGAGCCGGGAGATCACCGATGTCGGCATCGGCCTGTTGCTCTCCGTAGTTGGCGTCTCCCAGCTGTTCACGCAGACCTACCTGCTGCGGCGCCTGGCGCGGCGTTTTGACGAAGGCCAGCTTGTCGTGCTGGGAAGCGGCCTGCGTACGATCGGCATGATGATATACGCGCTCGTGACAACGCCCTGGCTTGGGGCATTCGGCTCACTCTTCTTTGCCGTCGGCTATGGGCTATCCAGTCCGCCGCTCCAGTCGATGTCCACCTCCCTCGTGGCCGATCAGGACCGCGGCAGTGTGCTGGGTTGGTTTCAATCGTCCATCAATCTGTCCACGATCATAAGCACCGCCATCGCCGGCGTCCTCTTCGCCCGGGCGCCGACCGTACCGTTTTGGATCGGCGCGGCCACCTCATTCTTGGTGGTGGCCGCGATGATCGGCATAATGCGGTGGATGCCGACCAAATCCGTCCGAGCGTCGGAGGCCTAGAGCGCCCCGTGAATAGTGCGGGTCGCGAAAAGGAGAACCCTGATGGGACACCAAGGTAAGCCGCGCACGGAGACAGATCCTGCCCCCAACACCACGGTTCCCTTTGACGACGTCGCCCGCCTGCCGCAGGACGCCGACAACGTCGCCATCGCCACCCGCCGCCTGGACGCCGGGCTGACAATTGAGCACAACGGCGCGCAATTCGCGCTTGATACCACCATTCTCGTCGGCCACCGATTCGCCATCGAACCGATTGGGGAGGGCGAGCCTGTTTTGTCCTGGGGTCTGCCCTTCGGCGTTGCGACGCGCCCTATCGCGCCGGGCCAGTACGTATGCAACGCCGGCATGATCGAGGCGCTCAGTGGACGCGCCCTCGATTTCACCCTCCCGCAGCAACCGAACTTCCAGGACCGGATCATTCCATACGAAGTCGACGAGGCTACCTTCCGTCCCGGTCGGCAGGTGGAGCGATACAAAGAGGAACGCACCTTTCTGGGTTTCCGACGCGACGGCGGGCGCGGCGTCGGCACGCGCAACATGATCGTCATCATGGGGACGACTTCCAGCACGGCCGGCTTTGCCCGATCACTTGCGCAGGCGCTGCAGCCCACCGCCGCCACCTTCCCCGACTTCGACGGAATCGTCGCCATAGCCCACACTGAGGGCAGCGGCTACGAACGGCTGAACAACCGCGACTTCGTCTTGCGCACACTTGCCGGTCTGATGGTGCATCCGAACGTCGGCGCGGTCCTGGCCGTGGACACACCTGAACTGCACCCGACCGCCGACAGGCCCATCAGCAACGCCGAACTGGAGGCCTACCTGCGCGCCAATGACTATCCTCTGGCGGACGTGCCCCACCGTTTCTTCACGCTCTCCGGAGACTGGCAGACCGACCTCGCCGAAGCCTCCGCAACCGTCGAGCGCTGGCTGCCGCAGATCGCGGCTCTGCCGCGCACGCCGGAATCGCTGGCCCATCTGAACATCGCCCTCCAATGCGGCGGCTCCGACGCCTTCTCCGGACTCTCAGGCAATCCGCTGGCCTCCGCCGTCGCCAAAGAGGTCATCCGCTACGGGGGACGAGCCAACCTGGCCGAGACCGATGAGCTCATCGGCGCCGAAGCCTATCTCCTGCAGAACACGCGCGATCTGGCCACTGCGCAGACATTTCTTGACTATGTGGCGCAGTTCAAGGAGAGACTGGCGTGGCACGGCCAGACTGCAGAGGGCAATCCCACCGGCGGAAACAAGCTGCGCGGGCTTTATAACATCGCGCTCAAATCGATCGGCGCCGCGATCAAGCGGCACCCCGATGTTCGTCTCGATTGGGTTGTCGACTATGGAGAACGGATGGTGAAGGCAGCGGATGCACCGACTTCTCATAGGTTAGCCCCTGAACCGGCGCCCGGCTTCTATTTCATGAATACGCCGGGCAACGACCTGGAAAGCATCGCCGGCCAGGTGGCCGGCGGCTCCAATATGATCATCTTCGTCACCGGCAACGGTTCGATCACCAATTTCCCATTCGTGCCGACAATAAAAGTAATGACGACGACCCCGCGCTTCGAGCTGCTACCCCAGGAGATGGACGTGAACGCCGGCGCCTACCTCGACGGCAAGACCATGTCCCAACTCTGCGATGAGACTCTCGACCTTCTGGTGGGGATCGCCTCCGGCTGCCGCAGCAAGGGCGAACTGGCCGGTCACTCGCAGATCTCCATCTGGCGCAATTGGCAGCAACAAGACCACAGCCGGTTACAGTCAATCCTGGCACGCCCCCAGCCAGACGGTCAGCCGCTCATGATCAGCAAACAGCCTTCCGAGACGGAAGGGCCAGGCCTGCCCCAGCCGGCCGCGGCTCGCGTCGGCCTGATTCTGCCCACCAGCCTCTGCTCCAGCCAGATCGCCGGCATGGCAGCGCAGCGTCTCAACCGGGCGGCCTCCGAACCGAAGGCCGCGGTTCCGGGTGGAGCCGGTGACCGCCCCCGATTTGCCGCCCTGCCCCACACCGAAGGCTGCGGCGTTGCCTTCGCCTCCACGCAGGAGATTTACTCCCGCACCATGCTCGGCTACGCCACCCATCCCCTGGTGGACGCCTGCCTCTTTCTCGAACATGGCTGTGAGAAGGCCCACAACGACTACATCCATTCGTTGCTGCGCGAAGGCGGCCTTGCTGAGGACGATTTTGGCTGGGCCAGCGTGCAGTTGGATGGCGGCATTGCCAGCGTCCTCGACAAAATAGAAGAGTACTTTGCCGAGCAAATGTCAAACACCGGCCAGCAGAACGGAAACGATCGCAAGCTGTCCCTGGCGCTGCTCAGCGATGGCGCCGCGCCCGCGGACGCCGCGCACAGCCTCGCCAGCGTCGCTCGCCGGGTCGTGGACGCCGGCGGCACTGTCGTCACACCGGCCTCCGGCGGGCTGATCGAGGTGCCCGCCTACCGCGCGACACTCGGCTTGGGCACTTCCGATTTGCAGCCCACCCTTTCCTACGGCCAGGCCGCGCAAGAATCCGGGTTCCACTTGATGGACATGCCCACTCCCCACTGGAGCGAGACGCTGACGGGTCTCGGTGCAAGTGGCGCACAGCTGCTTATCGCCTACTCTGGAAAGCTAAGGGCGGGGCATCCGCTCGTGCCTCTACTGCAGCTTGCCGGCGAGCACGCATCCGCCGCGCCCGATCTGAGGCTGTGCGGCGATGTAGGCGAGTGGCCGCAGCAGATTCTGGATCTGGCCGCGCGAACGCTGGCCCGCGACTATCAGCCGCAAAGCACCGTTCACAACCACATCGACTTCCAACTCACCCGCGGTCTGCTGGGGATTTCAACTTAGCAAGGACCGGTTTCCGGTCGCCCGCTGTCAGAGGCTAGGGATCTGCTGGTACTGCCTGTGCTGCTGGCCGCCGCTGGTATCGCGCACATTTACCGCGCAATCGCCGGAAAGTCTCCCGGCTCCACCAGAAGACGCAACTCGCCGGTTTCCACCTCGATCAGCCACAGTGAAGGCACCACTTCCGGCCCGCGCAGCGGAAACCTTCGCGTGATCAGATAGCGTCCATCCGGACTCCACACCGGCGGCCCGTGGTCATAGGCCGGATCTGCCGTCAGCGGGGTTGCCTCAGTGCCGTCCGCACGCATCCGCCAAATCTGGCTGCCCCGCGTCGCCCCCGGCCCTTCCAACTCCTTGCGGCGAAACGCGATCCAGGTGCCGTCCGCCGACGGAACGGCCGAACTGTCGTGGACCAGGGCCGTAGCGGAGCTACCCGCTACACTCAACTCGATCTGCTCGCCGCTTTCCACGTCGATCGCGATCAGGTGAGTCATCCACTCATCGCCGCTCTGTCTGAAATCGGTCGTATACAGCCTCGCCTGGGCGCTGTCCCAACTGCAAGTCTCACCCGTAGCGGTTGGATAGAAAGCGCTCTGCCCATTCTCGCCCGCCGGTCCCCCCGACAGATTGATAACGGCCAGCTGCTGCTCCTCCGGCGACACGAAACAGAGCCACTCGCCATCGTCAGACCAGCGCGCATCAAGCCCAAGGCGCTGGCTGTCGCTGAAGATCGGCGCTGTCTCTCCTGATGCTACTTCCACGATCCAGATCCGCGGCGGGCTGAGCACACCGGACGCGAACGCGTTGACCGAACGACGCGTGTAGGCCAGGAACTGGCCGTCGGCCGACCAGCTCGGCCCGCTGCATGACGCGTTCTCACAGGCCAGCAGTGGCCTGTCCTGGCCGCTGGCCAGGTCGAGCAGCCGCAGATCGCTGAATCCCAACTCGCCCAGCGCACCGTACGCGATCATCCTGCCGTCGGGCGACGGCGCGAAGTCCCATACACTGACTTCAGTCGGGGTCAGGGGGCGGGGCGAGAGGTCGGCGCCAAGCTCATCTTCCTCGAACTGCAGCGCGTGCAGCTGCGCGCGTCCCACCTCATCGACCGTCTTGTAAAGCAGGTAGGAAACGCCGTCGTCCCCCGCAACCCGGCGGCTTTGCCCCCACAGGCCCAGGAGCAACAGCATGCACAGGCTGAGGATCGACAATACGGTCAGATCAAAACGGCTCATGGATTCGAGGGTTGGAGGGCCAGTACGGGCAGCAGGTAAGCCTGACCGCTGAGCACCGGCATCATGTCAAAGGTCTCAGGGATAGAGATAGGGCTGGTTGGGTTCCGGCACGGCCTCCAGCTGCTCTGCCACGAGCAACGGAATACTGCTGCCTGTAGAAGCGGCGAACTGTCCAACCACCCGCACCCACTGACCTTCCTCCAACTCCCCTTCAGAAGGCAGGCCGGCTGCCAGGCTGACCGGCAGGCCGACCGCCATGGCGTCCGCCGCGCAGCAGCCGACAACAAAGCGTGTGAGGGTAAACTCTGCCTCGTCCGCAGCGTCATCGAGATAGACGAATCCAACTACATCCGCAGTGTCGGTTTCGGCCGGCCGTTCGCCCTGGTGAAAGGCGAGTACCCAATCCAGAATCGTGCGCTCGCTGCTCTCCCGCACCAGCGACGAACCCACCGCAGCCGGCAAAACCGAATCCAACCCCCCGGCGCTGATTTCACGATTCTGCAGCGCGGCCACGCCCAAAGGACGCGGAGGCACGAGCAGTCCGAGGATGATCGGAAGCGAAATAAGTAGAAACCCCGACCAACCCAGGGCGTGACTGTGATCGTGGCCGCGTTGGTGACTGTCTCCCGCAACCGTGGAGCCGGCCTCGCCCGATCGTTCGGAAGGAAGGCTACCCGTCGCCGCAGGCGTATCGTCGGCCTCTTGAAGTAGGTGGCGGTAGCTTAACCCCACCACGAAAAGACCGAGCACCGCCGCTATCGTCAGCCAGTCAAACCGCTGACTGATGTAGTAGTTGAGCGTGCCTGACGTGATGCGCGTGAACAGAAAAATGCCCAGCCCCAGCAAGAGCAGCCCTTTGAGAGCGGCCTGCACTCTGGGTAGACGCAACAATCTGCCCGTCATCGTACCCGAATTCTGTGACACTTTTCCGCCTATCCCATCTTCCGCCAAGCCATCTTTCAAACACCCACCTGCACGTTCCAGAAGACACCTATGACTGCCACCAGCGCCAGCGGCAGCAGGATCAGATAGAGGACCGTCCTCCGCCGGAAGACCCCCATAAACAGGAGCGAACTCTTGATATCCACCATCGGCCCGAACACGAGAAAGCCAAACAGCGAGCCGGTCGTGAACGCGTTGCTGAATGCCAAGGCGATAAAGGCGTCCACCGTCGAGCAGACCGACAAAATATAGGCCAGTGCCATCATCACAAAGACGGAGAAGATAGGCCCCTGGCCGATAGTGAGCAATGTCGACTGGGGAACGATCGTCTGCATCGCCGCCGCCAGCATCGCCCCGGCAATCAGATAGCGGCCCATGTCCAGAAAATCATCGCCCGCCATGACAAGCGCCTGCAAGACGCCCGTACGGGTGCCACCGTGATGGTGACTGTGGCCAGGGTTATCATGGTGCTCGTTGTCGCCGGAGTCGTGGTTGCCGTTGGAGGAGGCCAGCGTTTCAGGCAGCAGGATTTCACGCGGGCGGGCCAGATGAAAAATCAGCCCAACCGAAAACGCCACCAGCATGCTGAATACCACCCGGCCCCACAGTACCGGACCCCCCCCCAAGGCCGCGTAGGGGCTGAA
>VXRG01000039.1:83246-103780 GCA_009838625.1 Caldilineaceae bacterium SB0664_bin_27 | reverse complement strand
CGCCCTCTTTCTCTCTGGTCAGGACCCCAATATCCAGTAATGCATCACTTTTTGGGAAAATGCATCTTTTCGCGGCCCCTTTCGCGCTCCCCGCCGCAGCGCCGAAAGACAGTCCCTCAGCCATCGAATTGATGAACCGGAGTCCCCCAAAAGGCTGTACAAAACCGCAAAGTCCGCGCATCATCGCCCGCCCCCGCAAGCCAACACTCTCATATGAGCGCATCCCAAGATGGTGACGAACTTTCATATATCTCTACTAGCGACAACACCGTGGCCGGCCCGCAGTCCGATCTCCTGCAGATGCGCCGGCAGTTCCCGTTCCTCGCTCCACACGCCTCGCCTTTGTTCCCACCCCCAATCTGGACTGCACCCGCGCCGTACCCGTAGTTGAAATTTGGCGGTCTTTGCGCTACCATTGCCTAAGCTTGGCGTCACTATTATTGTCCAAGTCATAATCCGGAAACGTGTCAATCCCTCAACCGCGCAGTTCCCCTGCTGCAGTGTTCAGCATTACGGCCGATTGGCAACGGGCAGACAAATGTTCAGACGTATTTTAGTGGTCCTATTTGACTCAAAGGAGACAGTTTCATGAGAATTCGACAATCGTGGACGGTGGTGGGTGTCATGGTCGTCCTGGCACTGCTGATTGCGGCTTGCCAGCCGGTCACTGAGACCCCTGCCGCTGAAGAGATGGCAGGCGATGACGATATGGCCGCGGCGTTGAAGGTTGCCTTCGTCTATGTCGCGCCGATCGGCGACCTCGGCTGGACGTATGCGCACGATCAGGGACGGCTTTTCCTTGAAGAGAACCTGGCAGGCGGCGCGGAGACGACCTTCATTGAGATGGTGCCAGAAGGCCCGGACGCAGAGCGCGTGATTCGCGACTTTGCCCAGAAAGGCTATGACCTGGTCATCACCACCAGCTTCGGCTACATGGACCCGACTCTGACGGTTGCCCAGGAGTTCCCGGACCAGCACTTTGTGCATGTATCCGGCTTCAAGACGGCGGACAATATGAGCACCTTGTTCGGCCGTATGTACCAGCCGCGTTATTTGAGCGGCCTGGTGGCGGGCAGCATGACGGAGAGCAACGTTATCGGTTACGTGGCGGCCTTCCCGATTCCTGAGGTGATCCGCGGGATCAACGCGTTCACGCTGGGTGTGCGCGAGGTGAATCCGGACGCCGAGGTGCGGGTTGTTTGGACGAACACGTGGTTTGGGCCGCCCGAAGAGAAGGAAGCGGCTGAAGCGCTGCTGGACCAGGGCGCAGATGTTATCGCCCAGCACCAGGACACGACGGAGCCGCAGAAGGCCGCGGCCGAGCGGGGTGGGTCCAGCATCGGCTACAACAGCGACATGCGTGTATTCGTCGGTGACAGCGTTCTCACCGGCCCGGTCTGGAACTGGGGGCCGGCTTTCCTGAAGTTCGCGGAGCAAGCGCGTGACGGCAGTTGGGTTACTGAGCAGTATTGGGGCGGCATGGACGACGGGATCGTTGGTTTGGCAGAAATGAGCCCGTCGGTTCCTGAAGACGTCGCTGCGATGGTCGCCGAAAAGCAGGCGATGATTGTTTCCGGTGAGACGGACGTGTTCTGCGGCGCGATGAACGGCCAGAACGGTGTGCAGTTCCTGGACGATGGCCAGTGCATGGACGACGGTCAGATGCTGGGTATGGACTGGTTTGTTGAGGGTGTTGTCGGCGAGGCGCCGGGTGAGGCCGCGCCCCTTGGAAATTAGTCCGGGGGTTGGACTGCAATTGAATCGTGTGAAATACCAATTTGGACTCAGGCCGCCAGCTTGCAAAAGGACGTGGCCTGACTCAAATCGACCTTGATCTTCAATGATTGCTCCTCTCTTACAGTACAGTGGACAAAGAGAGGAGCAATCTGTTTACCGCGTCACTTGGCAGCAGGATGGTTTGAGTCCATTTGAAATGGAAGTGAAAGGGGGTATGGTCACATGAGGATTCGACATTGGAAGAAGCTGGTTGGGACTCTGCTGATTCTGACACTGTTGATGAGCGCTTGTCAGCAGATCGGCGAAATGCCTGCCGCTGAAGAGCCGGCAGCTCCCGCTGGTGCGATTGAATCGGTAAAGGTTGCATTTGTCTACGTTGGCCCGGTCGGAGATCTCGGTTGGAGCTATGCGCACGATCAGGGCCGGTTGGCACTGGAAGAGCTGGGCGTGGAGACAGCATACAGCGAACTGGTCGCGGAAGGGCCGGACGCGGCGCGTGTGCTGCAGAGTTACGCGTCCCAGGGCTATGATCTGATCTTTGCCACCAGTTTCGGCTATATGGACAGCGTGATCGAAGTCGCGGCAGGGTTCCCGGACGTAAAGTTTGAGCATGCCACCGGATACAAGACGGCTGAGAATGTCGGCATATACGACGGTCGCGGCTACCAGGGCTGGTACCTGTCCGGAATGGTTGCCGGTGCGATGACACAGTCCAATATCATCGGCTACATTGCGCCTTACCCGATTCCGGAAGTGGTGCGAAATCTGAATGCTTTCGCCCTGGGCGCCCAATCCATCAATCCTCTTGTAGAGGTACGGCCGATATGGATCTTTGCCTGGTTTGATCCCCCTGCCGAACGGGAAGCCGCCCAAGCGCTCATCGATGCGGGCGCGGATGTTGTTGCGCGAGAAAGCGATAGTGTCGAACCGGACAAATTGGCCGAGGAGCAGGGCGTCTATGCCATCGGCTACAACGTGGTCAACCCGGAGATCGCACCGCAGGCATTGCTGACGGCACCAATCTGGAACTGGCAGGTCATCTACGAAAAGAAGGTGCGCGACGTGGCTGCCGGAACCTGGACCAATGAGCCGATCTGGTGGGGCATGGAAGACGGCGTGTTAGATCTTGCGCCGGTGGCTGAATTTGTGCCGGCAGTCGTACAAATAGCGGTCGAGGAGACCAAGGAAAGCATACTTGACGGCAGTTTTCAGTTCTTCTGCGGCCCGATCAGCGATAACACCGGCGTGGAACGGGTGGCGGCCGGCGAATGTATGGACGACCCTGCGCTACTCAGTTATGACTGGCTGGTAGCAGGCGTTACCGGCGAGATCCCACAGTAGGGAGTCGAGCCCTTAACAGATGGCGATCAGAGCGGCAGAGAATGGGGCTACTATCCTGTCCCAATCTCTGCCCGCACTGGAATTGCACGTCGGTATACATCGACACTTCCCATAGCCCATGACCAACTCTGCTCCCCTCGCCGTGGAAATGCGGGAGATCACCAAACGGTTTCCCGGTGTCCTGGCAAATGACCGCGTCGACTTGACGGTAGATAAGGGTGAGATACATGCCCTGTTGGGGGAAAACGGCGCCGGAAAGTCGACGCTGATGAATATTCTGGCGGGGTTGTATCTGCCGGAAGAGGGTCATCTGCTTGTGCACGGGCAACACGCGCATATCGACTCGCCCAAGACTGCCTTCGACCTGGGCATCGCCATGGTGCACCAGCATTTCAAACTGGTGATGAACCAGACTGTCGCCGAGAACATCATTCTGGGGCTGGATGACCCATACTGCGCGCCTGGCGAGCAGGGACGCTTCAAACCGCTGCGGCTGGATGTACAGCGAGTGCAGCGGCGAATTGCGGAGGTGAGCGAGCAGTATGATCTGCACGTGGACCCGGAAGCGTTCGTCTGGCAGTTGAGCGTCGGCGAGCAGCAGCGGGTCGAAATCTTGAAAGCGCTGTACCGCGGGGCGGACATTCTGATCCTTGATGAACCGACAGCCGTTTTGACCCCGCAAGAGGCGGACGCGCTGGGCCAGACAATGCAGCGCATGGTGCAGGAGGGCAAGACGATCATCTTCATCAGCCACAAGCTGGATGAGGTGACCCGTTTTGCCGACCGGGTAACGGTGCTGCGCCAGGGGCGGGTGGTGGCCAGCGAGGACGTGACCGGCGAAACCAGCGCCGCGCATCTGGCCGAGTTAATGGTTGGGCGGTCGGTCATCTTCCGCATTGACAAGGAGGAGCAGGAGTTCGGCGAGACCTGTCTGGAGGTCGAAGAGATCTGCTGCATGAACGATAAGCGCTTGCCGGCCCTGCGGGATGTTTCATTGCAGATCCGAAGAGGCGAGATCCTTGGCATTGCCGGTGTTGCCGGCAACGGGCAGAAGGAACTGGCCGAGCTGTTGACCGGTCTAAGGCGGACGACCAGCGGGCGTTTTCGGCTGCTGGGACAGGATCTCACCAACAAGACGCCGCGCGCCATCATCGACGCCGGCATTGCCCATGTCCCGGAAAGCCGCATCCACGTGGGCTCGGTCGGCTCGATGAATGTGGCTGACAACATCGCGCTCAAACATTACCGGGACAGGCCGGGGCCGTTCCTCGATCGCGACGGCCTGGACAAGATGAGCGCAGAGCTGGTGGACGAGTTCAACGTGGACACGCCCGGCATCACGACCAATGCAGGCGCCCTCTCCGGCGGCAATCTGCAGAAACTGATTCTGGCCCGCGAACTGACGACAAACCCGAAGCTGCTCATCGCGGCCCATCCGACGCAGGGGCTGGACGTGGGCGCGACCGAGGCGGTACGTCAGCGGCTGCTGGAGCAGCAGGCGGCCGGCGTGGCGGTGCTGCTGATCAGCGAGGACCTGGATGAGTTATTCAGCCTGGCCGACCGCGTCGCCGTTCTCAACGGCGGGCGCGTGATGGGCGTCGTCGATATCGGCGCGGCCACGCGCGAGGAGATCGGGCTGATGATGGCCGGCGAAGAGACGGCTTGACCGGCATACACGATTAGTATGGACACTCTGTACAAAGTAGGATCGGCCGTTCTGCTGCTGGTGGGCGTACTCTATCCGCTGGGCGCGATCTACATGATGATGAAGTTCCTCGGGCGCGAAGATTTTCCGCGTCCCTCGCCCGCGTACATGATGCTCCATTTCGTCTTGATTGCGACGGTGCCGCTGGCTGGAATCCTGGGAGGATTTGCCGGTTTTGCGCCGACACTGTGGCAGAGCCAGGTCATTCGCGCCATCGTCTACGGCGCCGGCATTCTCTCTGTGGTCGCGTTCGCGATGCTGATTTTCAGCAGTCCGCGGCAACCGAAGCGCGGTGAGTAGCCGCTGGCGGAGTGCACACTACCAGCCATCAGTCTGATGACTGACGCCCCGGTTTTCCTTCCCCGTACGACATACCGCCTGTTCGCCCTCGGTGGCGCGGCAGTGGCGCTACTTTTCCTGCGGGAGATCCTGAGCGGATTCAGTCTGCCTTCCCTGTTCTTTCTGCTGGGGGCGATCGCGTTCGCCCTCATCCACGTGCGTTGGGCGCTGATGCGGCTGGAGTTGACCGCCGACGGCGTGACCGTGCGCGCGCCGATGCAGGCGACTACGCAGATTCAGTTCCGTCAGATAATCACCTGTGAGGAGGCCGGCCGCTTTATGCCCGGGGTGAGCCTTGTTTACTGGCCCGTTTCTGCCGAAGGTATCGTAGTAATGGATGTCCCCCGTACGTTGTTTTTGCCGGCTGTAGCGCGACAGGATGAGCTGCTGGCCGCCCTGCAGGAGCGGATACCCGAATAACTCGATCGCAGTTTAGTCAGGGGAGCTTGAACAGAGTGGTGGCTGAACAGCCAAAGGTGTTGTATGTCACGGGTGAATATCCGCCGATGGTGGGTGGGGTCGGCAGGTTTACGGCCGAGCTGGCTGCGGCTCTGCAGGGGCAGGGTGCGCAGATCGCTATACTGACTGATGAGCAGGTGACTGCGTCCGCGGAGACGGATGCGGTTCGGGTGCTGCCGGGACGACGCGGTTGGGGCTGGCGAATCCTGTCCGATATTCCGGCTTGCGCCCGTGCCGCCGGCGCCGAATGGGTTCATATTCAGTACCAGACTGCCGCCTATGGGATGCATCCGGCCGTCAACGTCCTGCCTTACTTCCTCAGGCGACACGGGCTGCGCGCCGCCTGGACATATCACGATCTGCGGGTTCCCTATCTCTTTCCCAAGGCAGGCGTGCGTCTGCGCAACTGGGTCACGCGGCTGCCGTTGCACGCGGCGGATGCGGTGGTGGTTACGAATCAGAGCGACTGGGAATCGGTGCAAGGGCAGGTGCAGCGGGGCCAGCTTCACCGCATTCCGATCGGCAACGACATAAAGAGCCGGCAGTTTTCGGCAGAGGAGCGGACTCGGCGCCGCGCGGCGCGCGGTTACGGCAGTGAACAGCTGGTGCTGGGCTACTTTGGCTTTCTCAACGCCAGCAAAGGCGGGCTTACGCTGGTCGAAACCTTGGCGACACTGGCAGGTGAGGGACGGGACGTGTATCTGATGATGATCGGCGAACGGGTGGGGGCCAGCGACGAGACGAACTTCAGGTATCTGCAGCGGGTCGAGGCTGCCATCTCTGAGCATGGGCTGGACAGCCGCGTGCAGTGGACGGGCCACCAGTCGGATGCCGAAGTTGCGGCTGACTTCAACGCCATCGATGTGTTGGTGATGCCGTATGAGGATGGGATGAGCATGCGCCGCAGTACGTTGACGGCCGCGCTGGCCAACGGCTGCGCGATCGTGACAACGCATCCGCAGACGCCGACACCGGAACTGGTGGCAGACTCCGACCTGGTTCTTGTGCCCCCCAGAGACCCAGCGGCTACCGCGGAAGCGGTGCGGCGCATCGCCGAGAACCCGCGCCTGGCGGAAAATCTGCGCGCGAATGCCCTCAGGGCCTCTCGACAGTTCAGCTGGGAAGTGATCGCTGCACGGCATCTGGAGTTGTACAACCGAACTGCCCTGCCCTGAATTTCGATTTGCCGCCCATTGACCCTCTTCTGGTCGCGTTGTACACTGTCTGCACCCAAAAGGTTGGCAAAGCTACCAGGCACTGACCACCAGCGAAATGCAGGGAGGCCAAGAGATGGAATATCGCCCATTTGGACGTACGGGACTGGATGTATCGGCTATCGGTTTCGGCTGCTGGGAGATCGGCGGCGGGTACGGACACTTTGAGGAAAGCGACGTTGTCAAGGCGGTGCAACGGGCACTCGATCTTGGGATTAATCTCTTTGACACGGCCGAGGGCTACGGCTTTGGCCAGTCCGAGGAGATTCTGGGCAAGGCCCTGGGCGCGCGGCGTCAGGAAGCGATCGTCGTGACCAAGTGGGGCATCTACCAGGATGAAGGCAATTGGCGCCGCGACAGCCGCCGCGAGACGGCCCTGGCGTCTATCGACCGCAGCCTCAAGGCGCTCGGAACCGACTATGTGGATGTCTATCTGGTCCACTGGCCGGACAGGGATGTGCCGCTGGATGAGCCGATGGGGGTGCTGGAGGAGATCGTGCAGGCGGGGAAGGCCCGCTTTGTGGGCGTCTCCAACTTCAGGCCGCAGCAGATTGAGACCTGCATGGAGACGCGGCGGGTGGACATCGCCCAGTACGGATATCACATGTTCGACCGCCGCCTGGAGCGCGAGATTTTCCCGACGATTGCCAAGCACGGCATCGGCCTGATGACCTACGGTTCGCTGGCGCACGGGCTGCTGACGGGCACGTTCACGTCTGACACGACGTTCGACGAAGGTGACTGGCGCTCCAATGGCACGGCTTTCAACATCCCTCTGTTTACGGAGGAGGTCTTCGCCAGAAATGTGGCTGCCGCTGACGACCTCAAGCCGATCGCTGCCCGGCACGGCAAGACCATGCCCCAACTTGCGCTGCGCTGGGCGCTGTCGAATCCGGTGGTCAGTGTGGCGCTGATCGGGTTCCGTCGCCCGGAGGAGGTCGAGGAAAACGTGGCCGGTCTGGACTGGTCACTTGACCAGGAGACGCTGGAGGAGATTGACGCGGTGTTCGCCAAACACGGTGTGGACACGGCGCCGGATGCCTGGGTAGAGGAGGAGTAGTCGCGTAGCGAGAGATCTGCTAGTTTAGAGGAGATCTCAGATCGTTGCCGAATCCGGTTTCACAGGGAAAGGACTTTATTGCATGGCAACCACGCGCCTGCGCGTACTGTCTGCGGAGCAGGTGAGGCAGTTCAGGCTCCACGGCTTTCTGACCGTAGAGAACGTGCTCTCGGAGGAGGAGGTGGGGGCTCTGGCGGCGCACACCGATCTGATCGCGGCGGGCAAGGTCGAACACATCCCGGAAACGAGCATTCAGCTGGAGAAAGTGTTCCGGGAAGGCGAACGTGAGGTCGCGGACCAGGTGCTGTCGGTGCGCAAACTTTACAATTTGGCGGTCTATGACGAGGTCATGTGGCGACATGCCACCCATCCCAAAATCGTAGACATCATCGCCGATCTGCTGGGCTGCGATGACATCAAGATGTACGGGGACCAGCTGTTCATGAAGGCGCCGGTCACTGGAACGGAGCAGCCGTGGCACCAGGATTCGGCGTCGTGGCGGGACATTTTCCCCATGGACCTGGTTTCGGCGTGGACGGCGATCGATCAGGCTGCGGTTGATAACGGCTGCCTGAACTTCGCTCCCGGTACGCACCGTTGGGGGATGATACGAGGGGAGCGGCTGTCCTGGTTCGTGGAAGATTTGGGGAGCGAGCAGTGGCCAATCGTGCCGGCGCCTCTGAGTCCGGGTAGCATCAGTTTTCATCACAGCCTGGTGCTGCATCAGAGCAACGCCAACCTGTCGGGACGACGGCGGCGGGGCTATGCGGTCCACTACATGCGGGCGGCGTCGCGGCGGGATGAATCGGTTACGGACGCGCCGAAGATGCCGCCGTTTAAGCAGGTGCGGGGGCGTTCGTTTGTGGGGCGGGTATAGTTTTGAGCCTGGGTAAAACAGCTAACTGATAGACAAACCGGCACGCGAACGGCGTGCCGGTTTCTTTTTCGATGGCAATACCTCGGCGCTAAACCGCGCCGAGCGCGCCGAGTGGATGGGGGCCGTTCGTCATCGGGTTGGTGCGGGCGAGGGCGTAGACCGCGTCCTGGATTTCGAGGATGCGCACGGCATGTTCGACATCGGGAGAGAAGCTGCTGCGTCCTTCCTCGATGGCTACCAGTGCCCTGCGCATGATCTCCTTCATGCCGCGGGTATTCGGTGATTCCTCGTGGAAGGTCACGCCTTCGGTTGTGTGAACTTCAGTTACCCTGTTTCCCTGCTGGTCATAGCGTTGCAGGACCGTTGCTTTGGTGCCGATGAAGCGAAAGCTGTGGTCTCCGGCGCGTACGCCTGACTGGTAGCTGTAACCGGATTCGACGATTCCGGTTACGCCGTTGTCGGTGCGAAGAGTACCCACCGCCACATCCTCTACTTCGCGACCGTACATCGAGTTCGAAATCACGCCCCCCACCGCGGTGACAGGCTGGTCGCCGACGAACTGCAGAAAGGTGTCGATGCCGTGGGCGGACTCGGTCGCCCAGCAGCCGCCGCCGGAGATGCTGGCATCGTTGTGCCAGGCGGAGGGTGTGGGATCGTAGCGGGAGGGCGGCCCGTTGTTGAGGCGGCTGTTGTAGAGGACGAGATCGCCAAAGCTGCCATCATCGATCATGCCTTGAACGATGTCTACGAGCTCCGTGCCGCGGTTGGGCAAGGTGAGGGCACTGAAGACGCCGCGCTCTGTGCAAAGTTCGGCGACAGGGCGCAGGCGGTCGGCGCAGTCGGCAAAGGGCTTGTCGAGCAGGAAGGGGAGGTCGCGTTCGGCGCAGGCGCGAACGTGGTCCGGCATCTCGGTATGCTTGCCGGCGACGAGGACGGCGTCGGGCTTGCTGGCATCGAGGCACTCGCCTGCGGTGCTGTAGGCGGGACAGTCAAATTCGTCGGCCAGCTGCTGGCGCGGCCCTGGCTCGGCGTCCATCACGGCGACGATCTCGTGGCCGAGGTCACGCGTTGTGCCGGCCATGCCGCGGCCATGGTGGCTGTAGGAAAGAAGCGCAGTTCGCATGGTTGTTTACCTCAAATCCAGCCGTGTTGCCGGATGACGGGCACGCCGTGGCGCTGGTGGGTCCAGGAGAGGCCGCTCTCGAGGACGACCTCGCGCCCCGTGATGGCCGAACTCTCGGCGGCGAAGAGGATCTCCATGATGTGGCGGCTCCACTCGCCGGAGGAGGGGGGCTCGATGTCCTGTTCGATCGCCTCGACGAAGGACTTCCATTCGTGGTGCATCTCGACGGGTGGGTCGTCGAAGGGGATGTCCTTCCACTCGTCTCCCTGGCCGACCTTGACGAACTTCTCGCCATGCTGGCTGAAGCGCAAGGTGCCGTTGGTGCAGATGACCTGGCTCTCGAAGTTGGGCGCGCCGTCGGCGAAACCGACTGAGACGGCGACGCCGGCCAAGCCGTTCTTGTAGCGGACGAGCGCGGTCGCGGTGTCGTCGCTGGCCTGGTAGTGGGCGCGGGTGCCCATGCTGGCGGAGACGGAGACGGCCTGGGAGGCCATGAGCCAGGTGAGGCGGTCGACGACGTGGACGCCGTTGGCCAGCCACATGCCGCCGCCGTGGAAGCGGCTGCGGTACTGGGGCGGGCGGCTGGCGTAGTTCCAGTTCTTGGACATGTAGCAGACGATGGTCATCAGCGGGCCCAGCTGGCCGGAATCGAGAATCTCCTTGGCCTTGAGGCTGGTGCCGTAGTAGTGCTGGGTCTGGCCGACCATGAGCTTTACGCTGTTGCTGGCGGCGGCTTCGATCATGTCATCGCACTGCTCGAGGCTGAGCGCCATCGGTTTTTCGACCAGGACATGCTTGCCGGCGTTGCAGGCATCAACGGTGAGGCGGTGGTGGAGCTGATGGCCGAGCACGACGGCGACGGCTTCAACCTCGTCGTCCTTGAGAAGCTCGGTGTGGGAGGTGTAGCCCTTGGGGATGTCGTACTTCTGCATATATTCGCGGCGCTTCTCTTCGAAGAGATCGGCGACGGCGACGACTTCGACGTTGTCGAGGGTGTCAATGGCACTACAGTGGGCGCGTGCGATGCCGCCCAGCCCGATGATTCCGACTTTCAATTTCGCCATGTCTGTCTGTTTCGCTCCTGTGGGTTGCAGCAGTTGGTACGATTTACTGATGTATAGGGAAGGCGTGTTCGGCTTTTGGCCGGGATTGCAGATCTAGTTTGCCATGCCGTGTCGGTGGAGTAAAGCGGCCCACGCGGCTGTGCGCCTCAGATCCAGCCGTGATCGCGGGTGACGGGAATGCCGCCGCGCTGGTGGGTCCAGGAGAGGCCGCTTTCCAGGACGACGTCGCTGCCGCTGATGGCCGAGTTTTCAGCGGCGAAGAGGATCTCCATGATGTGGCGGCTCCATTCGCCGGAGGTGGGCGGCTCGATGTCCTGTTCGATCGACTGGACGAACGATTTCCACTCATCGTGCATGACGGCCGGCGGGACTTCAAAAGGGATATCCTCCCACTCATCCCCCTGCCCAACCTGGAGGACCGGTTGTCTGCCGCCTATGATGCGCACTGTGCCGTTGGTGCAGATGACCTGGGTATCCATGATGGGCGGCCCGTCGGCGAAGGCGATGGAGACGGCGACGCCAGCCAGGCCGTTCTTGTAGCGGATGAGAGCGGTGGCGGTATCGTCGGCGGCCTGGTAGTGGGCGCGTGTGCCGATGCTGGCGGATACGGATGCGGCCTGGGAAGCCATGAGCCAGGTGAGGCGGTCAACGACGTGGACGCCGTTGGTGAGCCACATGCCGCCGCCATGGAAACGGCTGCGGTACTGGGGCGCGCGGTTGGCGTAGGTCCAGTTTTTGCACGAAAAGCAGACGATGGTCATCAGCGGGCCCAGCCGGCCGGAGTCGAGGATCTCCTTCATTTTGAGAAGAGGGCCGGAGAAGTGCGGGGTATGGCCGACCATGAGCTTGACGTTGTTGCTGGCGGCGGCATCGATCATGTCGTCGCACTGTTCGAGGCTGAGCGCCATCGGCTTTTCGACGAGGACGTGTTTGCCGGCGTTGCAGGCGTCGACGGTGAGACGGTGGTGGAGATGGTGGCCAAGCACGACAGCGACGGCGTCGATTTCGTTATCCTTCAAGAGCTCGGTGTGGGAGGTGTAGCCCCTGGGAATGTCGTATTCGTCCATATACTGACGGCGCTTCTCTTCGAAGAGATCGGCGACCGCGACGACTTCGACGTTTTCGAGAGTGGCGATGGCGTCACAGTGAGAGCGGGCGATGCCGCCAAGCCCGATGATTCCGACTTTGAGAGTACCCATATCAGCGAGTCGCTCCTGTGGGACGTTATTTGAAGACGCCGCTGGTGATGCCTTCGACGATCTGGCGCTGGAAGATGAGGGTGATGATGAAGACCGGGATGGTGGTGAGGATGGCTGCGGCGGACATGTTGCCCCAGGAGACGTCGAATTCGCTGCGGGCGCCGATTACCTGGGCTTCGGAGAGGGCCATGGTGATGACCTTGACGCCGGCGCCGCGAGCAAAGATGAGCGGCGTGAAGAATTCGTTCCAGCCGATGATGAAGTTGATGAGGAACATGGTGGCGACGCCGGGGCGAATTACGGGCAGGACGATGCGCCAGAGGAGCTGGAAGAAACTGGCACCGTCGACCTTGGCTGCATCCTCGATCTCGACGGGTACCTGACGTAGAAATGAGACCAGCACCCAAGTTGTGATCGGCAGCAGCGCGCTGCCGTAGAGAATGAGGAGGCCGTGCAGCGTATCCATCAGCTTGAGCGTCTGGAACATCTGGAAGAGGGGGATGACGGTGGCGGTGCCGGGCAACATACTGGAGGCGAGCAGCCCGATCATGACCATGTTTGCGCCTGGGAAGTTGAGGCGGGCGATGGCGTAGGCTGCCAGCAGGCTGACGGTGAGCGCCAGGATGGTGGAAAAGGTGGCCAGCAGGGTGGAGTTGAGCATGTAGCGGGCGATGGGCAGCGCGCCGAAGATGTCCTGAAAGCGTGCAGTTGCCAAGCTGCGCGGAACGTAGGTCAGCGGTACGGTGAACAGTTTCCCGCTCGGGGCGAACGCGGTCAGGAAGATATAGTAGATCGGCAGCAAGACAACGATTAGGAAAAGGATGACTGCGAGATAGAAGAGCGTAGTCTGAAACCTGCGTTTAGAGATGAGTTGTATATTCATAGGACGCCAGTGACCAGAATAGTTACAGCCGTTCCCAGGCGCGGCGGAGGAAGCCGTAGCCGAGGACACCAACGATCAGGACGATGAAAAAGAGCAACATGGCGATGGCGGACGCGTAGCCGAAATTGAGAACGCGGAAGCCTTCAAGATAGACGAGATATGAGAGCAGCGATGTCGCGGTGCCAGGGCCGCCATTGGTGAGCGCGTAGACGATTTCAAAGGTGAGAACGCGGAAGATTGCGGTGAAGATGATCATCGAGATGATGAGCGGCATCAGCAGCGGCAGGGTGATGTACCAGTAGGAGCGCGCGCCGTCGGCGCCGTCGATCTTGGCAGCCTCGTAAAGTTCAAGAGGGATGCCCTGGAGGCCGCTGAGGAATATGACGGCGAGGAAGGCGGTGTTTTTCCAGACGTCGGTGATGGTTACGGCGAAGCGGGCGGTGGTAAAGTTGACCAGCCAGAGCGGGCGTTCGCCGCTTAAACGCCAGATGATGTCGTTGATCAAGCCATAGTCCTGGTGGAAGATCCAGCGGGCGGCGGTGGCGATCACGATCGGGGCCATGGCCCAAGGCAGCAGATTGACGGCGCGCGTAAAGTTGCGCATTTTGAAGCGCTGGTTGAGCAGCTCGGCGATGGCCAGCCCGAGCACGACCTGCAGGGCGACGGAGGTGACGGTAAAGAAGAGGGTAAAGGTGAGGGTGGCGTCGACGTTGGTATCGCGAGTCAACGCCATGTAGTTGTCCAGGCCGACGAAGTCGAAGGTGCGGCGCACGGGGCTGTTGTCGAAGAAGCTGATGTAGAAGGTGCGCAGGAAGGGATAGACGGATGTGAGGAGCCGCCACAGAACCACTGGGGTGACCAGCAGCCAAGCCAGAAGTATACGCCGTGTGCTGAGGTTCTGTTGACCGAACAAGGGCAGAACACCAGTTGTCAGTGGTCAGTTGCCGGTGGCCAGTGTAGATGCCGGCCACCGGCAGTTCATTGCAGGTATCAGCCCAGGTCGCGCTCGAGGATTGGGTTGATCTTGTCCATGGCGGCCGTGACCGCTTCATCGAGGCTGACCTGATCGGTCAGATAGGCGTGAACGTTCTGTTCGGCGGCGTCGTAAATCTCCTGGATGCTGGGGGTAACCGGGCGGGCCTTGACAAGGCCGCCGGCCTCGGCCAGATCCAAGAGAAAGGGCGAAGAGGGTGCGAGATCCTGGACTTCGGGGTCGGCCCAGAGGGAGACACGGGCGGGAACGCGGCCGCGATAGATCTGCTGCTTCATGACATCGGAGCGGGCGGTAAAGCCGACCCACTCGGCGGCCAGGTCCTGGTTAGGCGAGCTGGCAACGGCGGACCAGCCCCAGCAGCCGGTGATCGTCTCGGCGTTGTCCGGTCCCATCGGCGGCAGGAATGCGGAAACCTGATCAGCCCAGAACTCTTCGTTGGTGCGCATGGCGCCGAAGAAGCCGTCCCAGCACCACCACATGGCGTACTTATCGGAGAGCCAGCCTTGGAAGACGGAGCTATAGTCCTCCTGCGGGGCAGAATCAGGGGCGATGTTGTGTTCGGCGTAGAGCGCCTTATAGAAGGCGAGCGCTTCGCGGGCGCCGTCGTTGTCGAGGTTGTTGATGGCGCCGCCGCCCTGATTGGTCCAATGCTGGATTTCGTTGCCCAGCTGGCCGCCGATCGTGGCGGAAAGGGCGATACCGTAGACGCCTGCGTCCTCATCTGTGAGAGCAGTGCCGACTTCGACCAGTTCGTTCCAGTCGGTGGGCGGAGAGACGCCGGCTTCCTCGAAATAGTCGGTGCGATAGAAGAAGATCTCGGTGTCGTTGCCCCAAGGAATGCGGTAGAGCACGCCGTCCCAGGAGGAAACATCGTGGATCAACGTCTGGGGCCAGTCATCGAGGTCGATGTCATAGAGTTCGACGACGGGCTCGAGCGGGGAGAGCCAGCCGGCGGCGCCGTAGATGGCGGCCTGGAAGTCGTCGGAGTGGAAGGCGTCGGTGCCGGTATCGCCCGATGCCAGCCGTGTCGTCATCATCTGCTGCCATTCGATGTAAACAGCCGGCGCGACTTCATAGTTGACGATGTTGCTGGTCTCTTCCTGATACTGGTCGATCACACCCTGGAAGAAGTCATTGCTGTCGGCCCAATAGACGATGTTCAACTCCTGCGGTTCGGCCATGGCTTCTTCGCCGCCGGTTTCTTCCATGGGGGCGGCTACGGGCGCGGCGCAGGCGCTGAGCGCGGCGAACGCGGCGCCGGCGCCGGCTGTCTTGAGGAAGGCACGACGGGAGACGGAGCGCGATTGGGAAGCGTGTGCTTTTCGGGTCATGGGGTTCCTCCTGGAGTGGAAAGGGAGTAGGGAAGGATCGCTTGTCTACAATGTGTAACTGCAGGTCAGGTAGCTGGGTGAAGGTCTGCGGTTCACGGCATGGAGCGGACGATGTTCGGGGATCAACGTCGCTGGAGACATGCTGTGGGCCGGCGGCTGAATAATAGCAGAGACACCGGAGGCGCTGCAAACTCTGTATTTGAGGCCAAAATGAATTGTCCTTGCACACGACGGAGATATCTGGCAGGGATCACCCTACTTTGTAAAGAAGGACGGGGGCATATTTCGGGTTGCGCTCCCACTGCTGCTGAAGCGATGCGTTCTGGTACAATACGGCACGGAGTTTCTTCCATCTGTCATTCAGATACGGCAGCGAGATGATTAGCCCCTCCGATTTACAGTGTGAATACGCCGTCGATCCGGTGGGCGTCGATACGCGGCGGCCGCGCTTCAGCTGGCTGCTGCGCGCGCAGGAACGCGGTCAGAGGCAGTCGGCCTACCGGATTCTGGTCGCAAGCAGCGAGGCTGAACTGCTGGCGGGGGTTGGTGACAAGTGGGACAGCGGCCGGGTTGCCTCGTCAGAGATGGCGCACGTGGAATATGACGGCGCGGCGCTTGTCAGCAATGAGCGCTGCTGTTGGGCGGTGCAGGTGTGGGACGGGGAGGACGCTGCAAGCGAATTCAGCGCGGCGACGATGTTCAGCATGGGGTTGCTGGAGGCCGACGACTGGCAGGGCCATTGGATCGGCGCGACGGACAGGACGGTCTCGGCGCCGCTGCTGCGAAGGGCGTTCACGGTGGACAGGCCGGTGCGGCGGGCGACGGTCCACATGTCGGGACTGGGTTACGGGGAGTTGTATGTGAACGGCTCCAAGGTTGGACGGAGCGTGCTGGACCCCGGGAATACGTATTACAACAACGACCAGCCGATTGCTTTGGGTTCGCGCGTGCTTTATGTAAGCCATGATGTCACGAAGCTTTTGCAGCCGGGCGCCAACGTTTTCGGCGTGATGTTGGGACATGGCTGGTACAGCGCGGAGGATGACATTCCGCCGTCGCCAAGCCATCGGACGCCATACGGGGACAGACCCAGGCTGCTGCTGCAAGCGATCATTGAGTACGCGGACGGCGGGCAGGTCAGCATCGTCTCGGACGGCGAATGGAAAGTGGCGGCGGGCCCGATCACGTATAACGATTTCAATAACGGTGAGTGCTACGATGCGCGCCTGGAGAGGCCGGGTTGGGACTGCCCCGGTTACGATGACACAGGCTGGCAACGGGCTGTGGCTGTGGAGGCGCCCGGGGGCGCGCTGGTGGCTCAGAATATGCCACCCACGCGCGTAACCGAGACGCTGCCGGCGGTTGAGATGACCAGCCCGAGTGAGGGTGTGTATATCTTCGACCTGGGGCAGACGATCACGGGATGGTGCCGGCTGCAGGTGCAGGGGCCGGCGGGCGCGACGGTCACCCTGCGGCACGGGACCTGTTTGTACGCGGACGGGACGCTGGACGCACGCAGCAATCTTTGCAATGCGCCCAGTTCGGAGGAGGAGTACAGGCAGGGGACCGGCCGCGATGGCGGCGTACATCATAGCGCGCGGCAGACGGACAGCTATACGTTAAGGGGCGATGGTGTCGAAGTATGGGAGCCGCGCTTCACGCTGCACAGTTTCCGCTATGTGGAGGTTACCTGCTATCCGGGCGCGCCCGCGCTGGATAGCGTGCAGGGACGGGTGGTGCACTCGGCGGTAGGGACCGGGAGCCGTTTTCGCTGTTCAGACGAGCTCTTCAACCGGATTCACAGCAATGTGCATTGGACGCTGCGGGGCAGTTTTCAGAGCATTTCGCAGGATGCGGCCGACCGTTCGGAACGGGTGGCGTGGCTGGGCGATCCGGGCTTCATCGCGGAGGACTATCTTTACAACTTTGAGAGCGCCAGTTTCTGGGCGAAGTGGCTGGAGGACATCGCTGATGCGCAAACGGAGGACGGTGATGTCCCGGTGGTGGCACCGCTGCACTGGCGCGCGACGATGGACGCGTATCTGCGCTGGATGGACTGGGCGAGCACTTATCCGATCTTTGTGTGGCAGGTCTACCGGCATTACGGCGACGGGCGGGTTCTGGCGAGGCATTACGGTCCGCTGAAGCGGATGATGACGTTTTACGGCGGGCTGGCGGAAGGGCATATCATGCGCCATGGGCTGGGCGACCACATGGAGCCGCAGGCGGATGGAACATCCAGCTTCAAGCCGCTGCATACGCCGATGCCGCTCTCGTCAACGGCATACTACCAGCACTGCGTGTGGATCCTGGCGCAGGCGGCGCGGGTTCTGGGGAAGAAAGAGGAGGCGCGGCGGTACGGCAAGCTGGCGGAAGAGATCCGGGAGGCGTTCAACCGCGAGTTTCTTGACGAGGAGAGCAACCAATACGGGGGCGGGAGTCAGACGGCGAACGCGGTGGCGCTGCATCTTGAACTGATACCGGAGGAGAGGGTGGAGGCGGTTGTGGCCAACCTGGTCGAGGATATCCGCGTGCGCCAGGACGGGCATCTGACGACGGGCATCATTGGCACGGCGGCGCTGGAGAATGCGCTGCCGCGCTACGGGCAGGCGGAGGTTATGGCGGAGCTGGTGTCACAGACGACTTTCCCGAGCTGGGGGGAGCAGATCGCCAAGGGCGCGACGACGGTGTGGGAGTCGTGGAACGGCGATCCGGAGGAAGAGTTGAGCCTGAACATGAAGATGTTCTGCAGCACGGAGGTCTTTTTCTATCGTACGCTGGCTGGAATCAGCCCGACGAGCCCTGGCTACCGGACAGTTGCGATCCGCCCCTATGTAGTCGGCGGTATAACCGATGTGGAGGCGGAGGTGAAGACGCAGTCCGGCCTAGTGGCGGCGGCCTGGCAGCGCGAGGGTCAGGCGCTGGCAATGCAGGTGACAATTCCCGTCAATACGCGGGCGAAGGTCAGCGTGCCCAAGTTGGGGTTGGGTTCGGTGGCTGTCCGAGAGGGCGGGAAGTCAGTCTGGGAAGAGGGAGTGTACAGACCCGGCGTTGCGGGGATCGAGGCGGGCGAGGAGAACGGGGACGTAATCACCTTTCAGGTGGGCTCCGGCTCCTACAGTTTTCGCCTGGTCGAAGAGTAGCTTGTAATCGGAAAACCAAGTCTGAGGGGAATAAGGATGACTATGAAGATTGCAGTCGTGGGAACGGGCGGCGTGGCCGCAAAGAACTATCTTCCTTGCATCGTGGAGCGAGAGGATATCAAGCTCAGCTATTTGAACCGCACGCGCAGCAAGGCAGAGGCGGTGGCGGAACAGTTCGGCGGGCGCGTGGCGGCGGATGCGGCCGACCTGCTGGCGGACGAGCCGGACACCTGCCTGATCTTTACCAAGGAGACGGACCGTCTCAACGCGGCCAACGAGCTACTGCCGTACGGGCCGAAGCGGCTCTTCTTTGAGAAGCCGCTGGCGGCGCGGCACGGGCAGGCGAACGTGGTAGAGGAGGACTTCTTCGACGCGCGTGCGATGATGCAGGCGGCGCACGCCGCGGGCGTGGAGACGGCGATGGTGTTCAATTACCGCTTCTTCGACCAGACGCGGCTGGCGCGGGAGATCGTGGAGCGGGAGGCATTTGGGCAGCCGGTGCATTTCACGGGCATGGTGCACTACAACTGCTGGAGCCACTGTATCGACCTGTTGCTGTACTTCATGGGGCCGGCAGCCAGTATCAGCGCGCAGGCGTCCTCGCCAAGCGCGGGCGCCGACGAAGCACGCAACGTGACGGTGGCTGCGCGCCTGGTGAACGACGCCACCGGCACGCTGATCGGCACGTCCGCCATCGATCCCAAGCTGCCGCTCTACGAGTTGACCTTCGCGTATGAGCATGGGCGGCTGAGCATGCGGGACCTGGACGGCGAGATGGAGGTGATCAACTACCGCACAGGCCGCCATGAACGGCACAATCTGACATTCGATATCTCGCGCTGGGATCAGTACCGGGCGTCGTTCGGCAAGGCGATCAGTGCCTACCTGGACAGTGTCCGGGATGGGGCGCCGCCGCCGATACCGGGTGTGGCCGGTCTGCAGGAACTGCAGTTCGAGGCGGGGATCAAGCGAGCGATTGCGACCGGCGCGACTGTGGATTTGGAGGAGACGTTTGGGTTGGGGTGTTGATTCTCAGTGTCGAAGCGAATATACTTGATTCGGCCAATGTTGCATTCGAGCTGAATTGGGGTATAAACCCATCGCAAAACTGCCGGTTTGTTATAAACCGCCTATGCAGAAAGAGGGGTCAGATGTTGCGCCGAAATATGTCGGACATTTATCGCAATTCCTCTCTTGCAAGAGGGGCTGTAGCCGTATTGGCATTGTGGATATCGCTCACAATGGTCGCGGCATGTGTGCCGATACCAGCGGAACCCACCACGGACCAGGCGATACCGGAGGAATCCATCACGGACCGAGCGATACCGGAGGAATCCACCACGGACCGAGCGATACCGGAGGAATCCACCACGGACCGAGATGTGTTGGTCGCGCTCTACCAAGCCACAAACGGCGACTCCTGGCTGAGGAGCGACACCTGGCTGACCGACTCACCGATCGGGAGGTGGTACGGTGTTGTCACGGACAGCGGTGATCGCGTCGTCAAATTAAATCTCTCTGAGAACGGCTTGATTGGGTCGATTCCACCAGAGTTGGGCAATCTCACTGAATTGAAATCGCTGGGTCTTGCAGACAACAGGTTGAGTGGGGAGATTCCGCCTGAGCTAGGTAACCTCATCTACCTCGAATCGCTGTATCTCAATAACAACGAACTGAGTGGGGAGATTCCGCCTGAGCTAGGTAACCTCATCTACCTCGAATCGCTGTATCTCAATAACAACGAACTGAGTGGGGAGATTCCGCCAGAACTAGGCAACCTCATCTACCTCGAATCGTTGATTCTCGATAGCAACAAACTGAGTGGAACGATTCCGCCTGAGCTAGGTGAACTCTTATATCTCGAATGGTTATATCTCTATCTCAACCAGCTAAGTGGGGAGATTCCGGCGGAATTGGGACAACTCACCAATCTGAGACATTTGGACCTCGCAGACAATAGACTGAGTGGATCGATTCCGCCAGTGCTAGGCAACCTCATCAGCCTGGAATCGATACGGGGCGGTAGCAACCATTTGAGTGGGGAGATTCCTCCAGAGTTGGGCAA
>VXRG01000039.1:0-83146 GCA_009838625.1 Caldilineaceae bacterium SB0664_bin_27 | reverse complement strand
CAACCATTTGAGTGGGGAGATTCCTCCAGAGTTGGGCAACCTTTACAGCCTGAAGTCGCTGGACCTCATTAGCAACCAACTGAGTGGGGAGATTCCTCCAGAGTTGGGCAAACTAACTGAATCGGAAAGGATAGGTCTTGCGAATAACAGATTTAGTGGGGCAATTCCGCCTGAGCTAGGTAACCTCATCTACCTCGAATCGTTGTATCTCTCTGGCAACCATTTCAGTGGGGCGATACCATCGGAATTGGGACAACTTACCAGTCTGAGACATTTGGACCTCGCAGGCAACAATCTGAGTGGAACGATTCCGCCAGAAATGGGACAACTCACCAAACTGGAAGCATGGTCCCTTTCGATGAACCGGTTGACCGGATGCGTACCCGAAGTCTGGCGGAAAGTGGAGCACAACGACTTTGACGGGCTTGATCTGCCGTATTGCGCCGGACCCTAGTTATGCTTCTCCGCCGAAATGCCAGCGAGCGGATGTGTTTCCGATCACTGTTCAGCGGCGGCCAGGTTATTGCAACTCCGTCTTGGGCAGATCCTTGGTGGGGTCGACAAAGGGGACGCGTACGACTTCGGCGTCGACGATGCCGTCGGCGGGGAGTTGGACTTTGACCTGGGTGCCGCGTTTCCAGTGGGAGCGGGGCATGACGGCCAAGGCGATGTTGGAACCCTGGGCTGGTGACCAGAAAGCGCTGGTGACGTAGCCGACGTCGTCGCCGGAGTCGCTGTCTTTGACCAGATAGAAATCCTCGTTGTACCAGACGATCGGCTCACCGCCGACGCGGAGACCGACCAACCGCTGATTCACTCCCTCACGCTTGATCCGCGTAAGCGCCTCTTTACCGATAAAGTCACCTTTGTCTAGGTCTACCTGCCAGCCGAGCCGTACTTCGTACGGGTTATTCTCGATGTCCATGTCCTGGCCGTAGGAGAGGATACCGGCCTCGATTCGGCGGATGTGGCTGGGCGCGATGACGCCTAGGTTGAACTCTTCTCCCTGCTCAAGGATGTAGGGCCAGACGTCGTCGGCATGGAGCATGGCATTGTGAAGGTAGATCTCGAAGCCGACCTCGGCGGAGAAGCCGGTGCGTGAAATCGTTACGGGGTGACCGTTGAGCATTTCGTGGATCAGGCCGTAGTAGGGGATCTCGCGGATGTGGGAGCCGAACATCTTCTCCATCAGCGGGGCGGACTTGGGGCCTTGAATCTGGACAGGAGAGACGTCGAGCTCGTGGATGTCAACGTTGAAAAGGCCTGTGGAGTTGACGCCCTGGGCCCAGAGCAGAACGTCGGAGTCGGAGATGCTGAACCAGAACTCGTCGTCGGCTACGCGCAGGAGCACGGGGTCGTTGATTATGCCGCCGTACTGGTTGCAGAGAATGACGTAGCGGGCGCGCATGTTGGGCATCAGGGTATGCACATCGCGGGTGATGAGATAGTCGACGAACGCCGCAGCTTCGGGGCCCTTGATCTGGATCTGGCGTTCAACAGCCACGTCCCACATGCTGACGTGCTCGGTCAGGAATTTATACTCGGCGAGCATGCCGCCGTCTTCGGGTTTGATGTAGGCGCGGGGGTGGTACTGGTGGTTGTAGGTGGTGTAGGCCCAACAGCCGGCGGCTTTGGACAGATGCCACCAGGGCGACTTCCTGATGCGGGTTGAAATGAGAATGCGGGCGTCGCTGTTTCCGCTTTGGCGCAGGTTTATGGGCAGGCGGCGGTTCTTGAGGCCATCGATGAGTAGTGTTTGTTGCATTTGGAGAAACTCCAGTGGTCAGTGGCTAGTGGTCAGTGATCGGCGGGATGCCGCGTATCAGGCTTTCATTTTTGTGCCGCGCGGGTCGTAGAGGGGCTCTTTTGCGACCGTTGCGGGAAGACGTTCTCCGAAGTATAGAATATCCACGCTGGTTCCTACTTTGACGTAATCGAGAGGCAAGTAGCCGTAGACGATGCCGCGGCCGATTGTGTGGCCGTAGCTTGCGCTGGTGACGTAGCCCAGGACGCGGTTTGCGTCCATAATCGGCTCTTTGCCCATGACGACTGCTTCGGGGTTGTCGAGGGTCATGCAGCAGAGCTGGCGCGTGTTGCCCTGGGCTCGAAATTTTGTGAGTGCTTCGCGGCCGATGAAGTCGCCTTTGTCCATGTGAACCGCGAAGCCGATACCGGCCTCATAAGGATTGTACTCGGTGTGGATGTCCTGGCCCCAGAGCCGGTAGCCCTTTTCGAGCCGAAGCGAATCGAAGGCTCCGCCGCCGGCCGCGATCACGCCGTGTGGCTCGCCCGCTTCCCAGAGGATGTCCCAGAGGCGCAGGCCCTGTTCGAACGGGGCGTAGAGCTCCCAGCCGAGTTCGCCGACGTAGGAAATCCGCAGAGCCAGGACGGGGACCTCGGCGATTGTTAGATGTTTGGAGGTAAGGTAAGGGAAGGCCGCGTCGCTCAGGTCGTCTTCGCAGACGCGGCCGAGCAGGTCGCGGGCATGCGGTCCCCAGAGGCCGATACAGCACTGGGTTGGCGATATGTCGGTCAAGGTGGCCGAGCCGTCGCCGGGCAGGTGCGACTCCATCCAATCCAGGTCGTGGAGGCCCATGGCGCCGCCGGTTACGATCATGAAGCGCTCTTCGGCCAGGCGCGTGACGGTCAGGTCGCACTTGATGGCGCCGCGCGGGGTCAGCATGGCGGTGTAGGTGATGGAACCGACGGGTCTGTCCATCTGGTTGGCTGCCAAGCGCTGCAGGGCGGCAAGCGCTGCGGGGCCGGTCATCTCGAATATGGCGAAGGGTGTCAGATCGAAGAGAGCCACCCGTTCCCGCGTGACCGTATGTTCTGCAGCTACCGCCGGTGACCATTCCTGCGCGGCCCAGGTGTTGCGGGCTGTGCCGTCTACATTGAGTGTTTCGAGCAAGGCCAGGTTGGTTTCGTACCATTGGGGGCGTTCCCAGCCGACGTTTTCGAAGAAGATGGCGTCCTGCTCCTGCTGGCGCACATAGAATGGCGTCAGGCGCAGATTGCGGGGGTGGGTCATCTGCTGGCTAGGGTGGATGATGTCGTAGACTTCGCGGTACTGCTGTGCGGCGCGGGCGCGGACGTAGGGACGGCTGAGGGCGTGCGGGTGGAATCGCCTGATGTCGCACTCGTGCAGATCGGTCGTGGGCTCACCTTGAACGATCCATTCGGCGACCGCTTTGCCCACGCCGCCGGCGTGTGTGATCCAGACGGCCTGGGCAGACCAGAAGCCGGGCAGTTGGGGCGATTCGCCGAGCACAGGGAAGCCGTCGTTGGTGAATGAGAATATGCCGTTGAGTCTGCGGGTCAACTCAACATCTTTGAGGCTGGGCATCAGTTCAGCGGTTGCGGTCAGCGCGGCTTCGAAGTGGGCCGGGGGGAAGGGCATTTCTGCGGGCAGCAATCCGTCCCTGGTGCAGTCGGGGAGGTCGTTGGCGTCCACCAGGAGCGGTTCGTGCAGGTAGGAGCCGATACCGATGCTCTCGCCCTCCTGCCGGAAGTACATCGCCTTATCCTGATTGCGCAGGAAGGGGAGGGATATCTCTTCAGTGGCGCCGGCCAGTTCGGGCAGAGGCGCGGTCACGGCGTAGAGGTGTTGCATCGGCGACAGCGGGATGGGAACGTTTGCCATGCCGCCAACTTTGGGTGCCCAGATGCCGGTGGCGGCGACGACGAGGTCGGTCTCGATTTCACCTTGGGTGGTCTGTACGGCAGTGACGCGCCCCCCGGCGGTAGCGAAGCCAGTCACTTTGATTCCGCCGAAAAATTGGGCACCGGCTCCTTCGGCCGCGCTCGCCATCGCCTCCGCCGAACGAGTCGCTTTTGTCTGGATGTCGGAGGGTACGTAGAGAGCCCCGAAGATGCGGTCAGTCAGCAGTGGGAAACGGGCGTGCGCCTCGTCGGGGGTGAGCAGGTGGCAGTCTACGCCCCAGGCGAGGCCATAGCCGTGCTTGCGTTTGAGATCGGTAAACCGTTCCGGCGTCCAGGCGACTTCCATGCTGCCGACCTGGCGGGTGCAGGGTTCACCGCCAAGCTCCATTTGGGTCCAGAGATCGACGCTGTGGCGTGCGAACTCGGTCATGGTTTTGGAGGCGTTTATCTGGAAGACGAGACCCGGAGCGTGCGTTGTGGAGCCGCCGGTCTCGAAGAGCGGGCCCTGATCGACGACAACAATCTCGTGCCAACCGAGTTTGGTCAGGTGGTATGCCACGCTACAGCCGGCGATGCCTGCGCCGATAATCACTACCTGGGCATGCTTCGGCAACATCATTGTCCCTACTTTCCAGTAACTGCGTTTCGGCCTCAGGCCATGATCTTCAGTTTCTCATACGGTACGACCAGCCGCAGTGGTTCGTCGTTGTAGAAGCGTTGGATGTCGCGGACTATCTCTTCGACCAAGCGCATGCGGTTTTCGACCGTGTGGCCGGAAACGTGGGGAGACAGGAAGACATTGTCGAGATCGCGAATTGGGTGGTCGGGGGACAAAGGTTCCGGTTCGAAGACATCGATATAGGCGTTGAATCGGTTCTTCTGTAGCTCGGTAACCAAGGCATCCTGATCCAGAACCCAAGAGCGAGCGGTGTGTACAAAGAGTGCGCCATCGCGAACTGACCGGAAATGGGAGGCGGTGATCATCTTCCTGGTTTCGGGGGTGATGGGGGCGTGCACCGAGATGATATCGGAGTCGGCAAAGATCTCTTCGAGGGAGACGCTGCGCACTTCGAGCAGGCGGGCGTCTTCCTGGCTGAGATAGGGGTCGTAGACCGACACATCGCAGTGGAAGGGTTTGAGCAGGCCGATGACGCGGCGGCCGACCATGCTGGCGCTGACGAGCCCCACTTTTTTGGAATAGAGAGAGTGGCCGGGCCAGTTGGGGGCGGGTTTCCAGCCGCGTTCGACCTTCATGGTTTGTTCGTAGGGCCAGAGATTGCGCTGACCGCTGAGCATGGCCCAGAGTGTGTATTCGGCGACGGACTCGGCGATTACGTCGGCGGCGCTGAGGAGGACGATGCCGCGTTCGTGGCCGGATTCTGCCAAGCGGGTTTTTACCGAGCCTGCGGCATGGCCGACGATCTGCAGGTCACCGGCGGCGGCTACGTGATCTTCGGTGATGAGGGGCGAGCCCCAGGAGGTGACCACTACTGACGCGCCGGGGATCATTTCGAGCAGTTCATCATCGGTGTAGTTACGATCCAACTCGTTCCAGATCACGGTGCCCAGACTCTCCAATATGGAGACAGCCTCAGAGGAGAGAATATCTTCGGAGAGGCCGACCGGGGGCAGGTAGAGGATCTTTCGTTCTTGCGTCATGCGAATGTGTTAACCTTTCACGCCACTGAGTGAGATGCCGCGGATAATATAGCGCTGCATGAGGACAAAGACGATGAGAGTCGGGAGAAAGCCGAGCACCGCGCCGGCCATATCCAGTCCTGCATCTCCGCCAGAGCGCGCCACAGTGCCCAGACCGACGGTCAGGGTACGCATATCGGACTTGGATGTGACGATCATGGGATAGAAAAAGGAGTTCCAGTTGCCCATAAAGCGGAGGACGGCCAGTGTCGCCATGGTGGGTACGACCTGCGGCATCAACACATGCCACCAGTTCTGCCAGAGGTTGGCGCCATCGATGGTTGCGGCATCGTCATAGTCGCGGGGTATGCTCAGGTAAGCTTGTCGCAGCAGGAAGGTACCGAAAATGGAGGCAAACCAGGGTCCGATCAGAGCGGTATAGGTGTTTACCAGCCCCAGTCGTGAGAGAACGACAAATTGGGGCACGATCAGGGCTGTATCCGGCATGATCAGAATGCCCAGGAAAAGCATGAAGATGACGTTTTTGCCCCAGAAATTGCCCCTGGCGAAAGCATATCCGGCCATGCTTGAGGTGAGTACTCCGCCCAGAGTTGATATGACCGCGACATAGACACTGTTGAATAGCCAGCGCAGCGCGTCTGTGCGGGCAAAGAGTGTCTGGAAATTCTCCAATGTTATCGGCGTTGGAACCAGTTCGATAGGGAAGGTGATAAAGCGGATGTTTTGCGTAAGAGAGACCGACAGCATGATCAGAAACGGCCCAACGGTTGTAATCGCTACCGCGGCCATCAGTATGTAGATGATCGTCTCTCGAATTATGTTAGGCTTTTCGACTGATTCGCTGCTGGTTTCGGAAACAGACATCTGGAGAACTCCAAAACGATCATAAAGATAGGAAGCTTGGCGCCGCTCTCTTCCGACATGGGTTGCCCCAATGACCGGCGATTTTCCATGCAATTCAGCTAATAGACGTCGTCTCCAAAACGCAGATAGCGGGACTGAATCAGTGCAATGATCAGAATCATCGCAAAGAAGAGAATCGACAGCGCGGACGCGTAACCAAAGCGGCCGAAATTGAAGGCTTCGTTGTAAATCTGGTAGACCACGGTCGTTGTCGCGTTTACTGGTCCGCCGCCGGTCAAAATGAAGATTGAACCGAAGACCTGCAGTGCGCCGATGGTGGCGATGACGATAATAAAGGCCGCTGTCGGGCGCAGCAGGGGAATGGTGACGTAGCGATGAAGACGCCAGCCGTTGGCGCCATCCACTTTGGCGGCATCATAGAGTTCATTGGGGATGGCCTGCAGCCCGGCCAGCCAGATGACCATGAAATAGCCAAAGGCCTCCCACAGACTGATGCCGACGATACTGGGCATGGCCTGGTACACATCGATCAACCATTTTTGGGGCGGGATGCCGACTAGCCCGATCAGGAAGTTAAGGGGGCCATCGGGGCGTGGTGAAAGGAAGCGGCGAAAGATCAGGGCAAGGACAGCTACAGAGGTAATGTTGGGAAGAAAGTAGACCGCGCGAAAGGCTTTCATGCCCCGAAGCGGCCGGTTCACCAGGATAGCGACGCCGAGTGATGCTACCACCAGGAGCGGGATATACATGAGCGTAAACCAGGCTGTGTTGAGCATGGCTTTGTGAAGCTTGGCATCGGCGAACATACGCACAAAGTGATCCAGCCCAACAAACTCGCGTGTCGAGAGCAGGTCGGTCTTCAGGACGCTGTATCGGAACATTGAAAACCAGGGGATCAGATTGAATAACACAAAGACCAAGGCGTTGATGATGATAAAGGGGTACCAGGGCAGGGAACTCCGCAATCGTTTCAGGAATTGGGAGGAAGCGCGCTGGGATGAACCGGCAACGGCCATGATCAGTTTCTCCATACCGAACAAAAAATCGCAGAGTTGCCGGGAAGAAAGTTTGTCCTGTTTCTCCGCAACTCTGCGATCTCTTTTTTGGGCCTACTGCAAGGGAGTTGGCTCCATTATCCGTATTGTTCCAGCAGAAGCGCATCGATTTCGGTCTTGATGTTCTCCAACGCTTCTTCTACTGTGGCCTGACCAAGCACAGCTGCCTGGAATTGCGGGCCTGCAACAACCTTACTCTCCTGCCAGAGGGTATTGGTGTCGACGCCGGCAAACAGAAGCGGTCCGAAACGGTCTACATACTCGGCCGTGCAGGGGGCAGGATTCCAGACTTCCTTGGATTTGTTGCCGACGGGCGTGGTGCCTGCCAGATTGGCGCGTGTCCCGACCTGTTCCGGCATGATCATGTACTTGACCCATGTGACGGCGGCATCGACCGCGTCGCTTTGACTGGTGATGGCCCATCCCTGACCCGAGACAATACCGGACACCGCAGTAATTGAGCTGTCCATGCTGCGCGCATGGCCGATTACATACTCCAGATCCGGGTTGGCTTCAACATCCTGAACGCAGGCTGCATCTTCCCTGCGTGCAGTCACCTGTTCCAACGAGAGCCAGTAGTCGGGCAGGCCACCCTGTTCATCGACGCTGCCGATGGCGTATTCCAGCGGGACCCAGCCCTCCTGGAACTCTTTGACCCAACGGGTCAGGGCATCGATGACGGGCTGTTCGAGGAAATTGGAGTCGGTGCGGTCGTCCGTATATACCTGGCCGCCTGCTTCGTGTACCGTAACCAGGAATCCACCCCAGCTGAAGGTACTGAGGCTTTCCAGATACCAGTTCTGTTCTGCGGCCCGTTCGCCCAGGGCATAGAGTTCGTCCCAGGTCTGGAACGAAGCGGTGGCCGGGTCATAGCCCAGTTCTGACAGCAGTCCGCCGTTGTAGGCAATGCCATTGACTTCGGCTTCAATAAGCGGCATGTAGAGGACACCGTCAAGGCTTGCTGCATCGATTTCGGCAGCGTGATAGTCGGCCAGATCGTCGGCCGTGAGCAGGTCGTCAAGACCAAGGATCACACCTTTGGTGATATAGGCCGGCACAGTATCGGTGGTCGCATCCCAGATATCGGGCGCCTCTCCGGCTGCGGCCGCGGCGTAGAGTTTCTCGCGACGCCCGCCCCAGGGTTGTACCTCGACCTGCACCATGATGTCAGGATGGGCTGCATGGAATCCCTCATTCAGAGGGGCATAAACGATGTCCCCGTCATTTTCGGTACGGGGATAGGCCCAAACGTCGATGGTCGTTGTTTCCATTCCTGCGTCACCGCTATCTCCTGCGGGCGCGGCCGGGGCGACACAGGCCGCCAAAGCCGAAGTAACCGTCACGCCGGCTGTCAGCTGCAGGAACTTACGTCGGCTCAATACTGGTTGCTTCATGGGTTCCTCCTAAAGGAAAGGTATGGATATTGGCAACTGCTAGTCCAGGTAGGGTGAGACATATACTAATGTGTGGCGGTTGCGCGATTATATCGCAATCGTTGCGAAATGGGACAATCAGCAAGACCCGAAACGGGCCTCAATGAAGTCCTACGCGGAGGTGGTCGGCCACATCTGCTTGTGCCACCGTCTCCTGCTCGCCGCTGGTCAGGTCCTTGACGGTGACGGTGCCGGCCGCCATCTCGTCTCCTCCCAACAGAAGGGCAATCGGGATGTTGCGTTCCTCGGCGTATCTGAACTGGCGGCCGAGGTTGTCCGGGTCCGGATAAAGGTCGACGCGCAGGCCGGCCTCTCGAAGCGCATGTGCAAGCTCTACGTTGGCGGCCAGCGTCTCGCGGTCGAAATTGGTAATCAGGACCTGAGGTTGTCCGGCCAGTTTTTGCGGGAAGAGGCCGCGCTCCTCCATGATTAGCAGGATGCGTTCCAGGCCGAGGCTGAAGCCGCAGGCGGGGATCGAGCGGTTGCTGAACATACCGATAAGGTCGTCGTAGCGTCCGCCGGCGCCGCCAGAGCCGCTCAAGGTGGGGAATTCAATCTCGTAGATTGGCCCAGTGTAGTAGCTGAGGCCGCGCGCCAAGTATGGGTCGATGCTGATGTGGTCGCCGGCCGGGCCTGACGACGTGAGGGTCACCACATCTTTCAGTTCGGCCACAGCCTGTGCGCCGTTTTCGGAGCAGGCCAGCCTTTCCTCCAGCCAGCAGAGCGCCGCGTCCGTTTCCTCCGGCGCGGCAGCCATCAGTTCCAGGAGCGCGGCGGTAGCGGTCTGATCGACTCCGCGCGACAGCAACTCCTTTTCCACGCCTTCCAAGCCGATCTTGTCCAGCTTATCAACGGCTACCAGCGCGTCCGATTCAAGACCCGAGGGCACGCCGGTCACCTCCATCAGGCCTCGCAGGACGCCGCGATGGTTCAGGCGCAGCAGAAAGCCGGACGCATCGCGCCCGCGGAAGCCCAACTCCTGGAGGACCTGGGCGCCGGCGTTGAGGACTTCGGCTTCGACCAGCTGGCTGGAGGAGCCGACGACATCCAGGTCACACTGATAGAACTCGCGGAAGCGGCCCTTGGCGGGGCGGTCGGCGCGGTAGACGGGCGCAATATGGTAGCGCTTGAAGTAGCGGGGGAGCTGGTTGTTGTACTCGGCGACGATGCGGGCGAGCGGCACGGTCAGGTCGTAGCGCAGACCGGCGTCGGCAATTTCGTCTTGGGTTGGGGAGTCGGCGAGCGCTCGTAGCAGTTTGGCGCCGCGCTTGGCAACGCGGAAGATCAGTTGATCGCCCTCTTCGCCGTATTTGCCGAGCAGCGTATCCAACCTTTCCATCACCGGGGTGTCGAGCGGTTCAAAGCCGTAGCTTTGGTAGACGCCTTCGATAACATCGATGACATATTGGCGGCGCAGCACGTCCAGGGGCAGGAAGTCGCGTGCGCCGCTGATCGGCTTGGTTTGAAATCGGGCCACTGAGGTTTCTCCTGGTAAGTTGCGCTTTAGGATTGACGAGGTAGCGCGCTGAGCAGCATCTTACACGAAGAGACGGGGAGATAGGAAGAATAGGAGGGGAAGGCACCTATTCCAGTCCGCTTTTCAGGACGTCGCGGTAGGCGGCGACGCGATCGCGGCGCAGTGCCCGCTTGTGGCCTAAGAACGCTTTGAAGGATTCGCTCATAATCTGCAGGCGAAATTCGACGAGCAGATAGCGCCGCAGCAGCTCTGCTAACAAAGGGCCGTGCCACTTGCGCATGTAACGTACCTTGCTGCGGTTGAAGAGGATATGGCGCCTGGCGCTGACCTGGCCGCTGCTGCGGCCCTCGGCGTGGATGACGATTGCGCCCGGGTCGTAAACGACGCGCCAGCCGGCCCGCTTGATGCGACGGCAGAGATCGGTCTCTTCACTGTACATGAAGAACTGGGGGTCAAAGCCGCCGAGCGCGGCCAACACCTCTCCTCGCACCAAGAGGGCTGCGCCTACGAGCCAGTCTACGTCCTGGCGGGCGTCGGCCGGCCAGCCGGCGAGGTGATAGCTGCGAGTCCATGGGTTGCGGGGCCACATCTGCTCCAGCCAAGTGCTCTCAAAGAATCCGGTGAGAAGGCCGGGGAAGCGCCGGCGACTGCTTTGCAGCGCGCCGTCGGTGTAGCGCAGTTGCGGTCCGATCGCTCCGATGGTCTCATCTTCGTTGATGCCGTTGTAGAGCGCCCACAGGCTGCCCGGCAGGAGTTCGGTGTCCGGGTTGAGGAAGTAGATGAAGCGCGCCTTGGCAGCGGGATGTGGGGACGGGTCCTTTACCGAATTGCTGTCAGAAGTCCGAACTGGTGCGTCCCGGCCCTCTGCGCCGTTCTGACAAGGAGCTTCCCCTACTTCGTCCTGCGGCGGCAGAGGATCAAAACCCATCGCGTCCAGTGCCCGGTTGTTGCCGCCGGTGAAACCGAGGTTTTCGTCGCTGAAGATGGTTTGTACCCAAGGGAACCGGGCTGGCAGGAGAGAGGTCGTAGCGTCTTCGCTGGCATTGTCCAGCACGACGACCTGGAGAGTGGCCTCGTTGTTTGGCCCGAAACGGCGCACGAGAGTCGTGGAGTTGCCGGCTTTCTTGTGCTCCGCTCTCTCGTCGCGTCCTTCGTCTAGCGGCTTGCTCTGCTGTTCGATTGAGGTAAGGCAGGCGCGCAGATGATCCCAGACGTTCCAGGAGATGATCACGATTACCAGGTCCGTCGGCGGCGGTCTCCCGCCGGTCAGCGGGTGGGCCTTATTCCCTTGAGGATCCATGTTGCGGGCGCTGTGCGCACGGCCGCGAAGTCGTTGAAGCATCTCGTTCGCAAGTGTTCAGAGGGCCGATTGCCAGGCGTTGCGCAGGGATATTCGCTGATTTCCTACCGCTGGCGGTTTCGATTCAGCTGCTGCGCTGCACGACAAAGGCGCAGAGGCCCAGGAGCGATCGCTGGCAGAGGTTGTCATTGAAAGGAGCCAAGTCGTGAACCGCGTGATCGAGAAAGCCGAGCGCTTCCTGATGGGCGGCCTCGATTGCGCCGCTGGCGCGCACGGCCTGAACTATCTCCTGCACGGTTGCGGACAGGATGCCGGGGTCGCCGGCATCGGCGCGCTCTCGGGCCTGGAGCAGACGGGACACCACTTTTTGCGGCTGGGGCAGTTCGCGCAGGTAGTAGAGGAACGGCAGTGTCAGGGTTCCCTGGCGCAGGTCGCTTCCAACGGGCTTGCCGAGGGTGGCGTCAGTGCCGACAAAGTCGAGGATGTCGTCCACGATCTGGAAGGCCATTCCAAACTGATAGCCGAAGGATTTGAGTGCCTGGACCCGGTCCGGCGACAGACCGACCAGGACGGCGGCCGCTTCGGTCGCGGCACTGTAAAGACTGGCTGTCTTGGCATAGATGCGCTGGTAGTAGGCCTGGCGATCCTGGCGAAAGTCGTTGCGGTCTGAAAGCTGGCGCATCTCGCCGTCGACAATCACGCGCAGGGTATCGCTGAAAATGGTGATGACGCGCACGTTGTCGGTCTCGGCGGCGAACTGGGCGGAGCGGGCGAACATATAGTCGCCGGCTAGAACCGTTGCCCCTGCGCTCCATGAGGCGTTGAGCGTGGGTGCGTCACGGCGCAGCAGCGCGCCGTCAATGACATCGTCGTGGACGAGCGTGGCGGTGTGCAGCATCTCCACGGCCGCAGCCAGGGCAATGAGAGTGTGCGCGTTCAGGTTCTCAACCGGGGCCGTCTGGGTTCCATCGACGTTTGGGCGTGAATTATTGTGTTCGGGGTTGGCGTCCTGCAGCCCTGCGGCCAGCAGCGCTAGCGCCGGACGCAACCGTTTCCCGCCTTGGCCGATCAGTTCGAGGAAGGCGTTGGCCAGCGGCGCGAACACGTCGGCGTCGACGCTTTTCATCTTTTCTTCGACCTGCTCAAGTCCTCCGCGTACCGGCGCTAGCAGCACAGACGCGTCCTGGGGCGTCAGCAGCGCGCGGCGGAAACTCTCGTGCGCGATCTCATCCCTCGCGCCAAGGTCAACCGGGCGGGGCGTCATCGGCGGCCTATCCTGCGCCAAGGGTTTCGCTTCGGTGTCGGTGAACTGTTCGAATTGGACCTGGTCAACCATAAGAAAACGTCGCAAAGCGTTCAAGCGGCGAACTACGCTAGCCGGCCGGCGGCCATCGAAACCGCTTCCGGCCTTGGTTCACCGGCCAGCGGTGCAAAGATCGAGCGGGCGACGGCAGTCGTGCGGGCCGCAATCTCCTCTATGGGCACTCCCAGGAGCTCGGCCAGCCTTTCGGCGACCAGAGCCACATACGCGGGTTCGTTGCGTTTTCCGCGCTTTGGATGCGGCGTCAGCCAGGGAGCGTCGGTTTCGAGCATCAAGCGGTCAAGACCCAGTTGCGGCGCGAGCTTGTGCAAAGCCCGTGCGTTCCTGAATGTAATCGGACCGCCTAAACCGAGGGCGAAATTCCAATCGCAAGCCGCATGGGCCAGTGCAGCGTCACCAGAGAATGCGTGCAGGACGCCCCAAAACGGCCGCTCCGCCAGGGGGGAATTACGCGTACGTGCACTGGCTGCCCACGTTTGCAGGATTTGGGCCAGATCGGTCGACGCCTCCCGATTGTGGATGATGACCGGCAGGCCCAGTTCGGCGGCCAGATTCAGTTGCGCCCTAAATGCCTGTGCCTGCTGCCGGCGGGAGACAGTGTCCCAGTGATAGTCCAGCCCGATTTCTCCGATGGCGACAACCCTGGGATGATCGACCAACTCGCGCAACTGTGTCAGCGTCTGTTCGCCGAAGTCGGCGCTGCTGTTGGGGTGGATTCCCACCGCAGCATACACCTGCGGATGCCGGTCGGCCAGCGCAATGGCCTGCCGGCAGTGGACCAGATCGATGCCAGGGTTGACGATCATGCTCACACCGCGCGCTTGTGCTCGCTCCAACACGGCGGTACGGTCCGCATCGAACTGCTCCATGTCCAGATGGCAGTGGCTGTCGACCAGCGTCGGAACAGTCATGTGGGCTCAGATGGCAGAGTGGAAGCGCATCCGGTTTGGAAACTCCTCGCCAAAAGGGCAGAACTGGCTTATTTCTGGCATACGCTGCTTGTTAATTTTATCACATACTGTCACTGCGCGAAAGCGCGCCGGATGACAGAAAGGCGCGGTTTGGAGACGGGGAGTGGGGGTTTCTCTGTCCTGTACGAAGACTTTTGTCTACAGCCCAGCCAGCTTTTGGCCATCGGCAAGGATCGCAGCCACCTGATCTTTGCGAGTCGTCTCCGTGTAGATCCTAATCAGCGGTTCGGTGCCGGAGAAGCGTACCAGCAACCAGCCCCCATCCTCCATCGGGAACTTGTAGCCGTCGACGGTAATGCGGTCGGTGACGGCGATGCCACCCAGTGTCAGCCCGGCGATATCGACATTGTCGAGTCTTTGCTGGGCCGCGGCCTTCATATCGGCACCAGTCAAACGGATGTCGACCCGGTCGTAGAAGTGCTCGCCGACTTTCTCGAAGAGAAGCTGCAGGAGCTCGGTCGGTCTCTTGCCGGTGCGAACCATGAGGTCCAGGAGGAATAGATTGGAGAGGATGCCGTCGCGCTCGGGCACGTGGCCGCGGAAGGCGTAGCCGCCGCTCTCCTCACCGCCAATGAGCGCATCGTGCTTCAGCATCGCCGGCGCCACGAATTTGAAGCCGACGCCGGTTTCCACCACGGGCACGTCGTAGGTCGCGCACAACTTGTCCAGCATCGAGGTGGTGCTGAGGGTCTTGACAATCGGTCCGCGTTCGCCGCGCACTTCGAGCAGATAGTAGGCGAGCAGCCCGTAGACCCGCAGTTGATCGACGAACTGGCCGTTCTCATCGCCGAAGCCGCAGCGGTCTGCGTCTCCGTCGAGGATACAGATGCAGTCGGCCTCTACGGAGCGGGCGACGGCCAAGCCGGCGTCGACATTGGGAGGGATCGGCTCGGGGCGGTCCATTTCAGGGAAGATCGGGTTGCGCTGCGCGTGGATTTCGATGACTTCGGTTTTGCCGCCACCGAGGATTTCGGTCAGCCAGCCGGCGCCGTTGCCCCACATGCCGTCGACAACGATTTTAAGGCCGGCGTCACGGATGCCTGTGACATCGATGAGGCTGGACAGGTGATCCAGATAGGCGGCCTGCGGCTGATGACGCCGCACTGCGCCGGCAGCGAGGGCCTCGACGAGAGAAAGACTCTTTACGCCATCCGAGTCAGGAATGCGGGCCTCGATGGCGGCCAATCCATCTGGCGGCACCGCGCCGCCGCTGGCGTCGCGCACTTTGAAGCCATTGTCCTCCGGCGGATTGTGGCTGGCGGTGATGTTGACAGCGCCGGCGGCGTTGCTATTGACGGCAGCGAAGCTGATCACCGGCGTCGGCGCGGCGCCATCGATCAGCAGGACATGCAGGTCGTTGGCGGCCAGCACCTCCGCTACCGCGGCAGCAAAGTGTTCGCCCTGAAAGCGCTGGTCGTGGCCGACGACGACCGTTTGGGAGGCATGGCCCTCGTCCAGCAGCCAGTTGGCAAAGCCTTGGGCACAGCGGCGCACATTGTCAAAGGTGTAGTCTTCGGCCATGCGCCCGCGCCAGCCATCGGTGCCAAAGCGTATTTTCGTCATGTAATTTCCTTCAGACCGGGAGTTTACTTCAGTCTTGATGATGTGCGCGAAGCGGGAGTGCCTGCGGTACAACGACACGGGCAGCCATGGTTGCCTGTTACCTTCTTGTAAGCCTACTGCATATCAGGGGAATGGGCAAAGAAGGGGCGTCAAAAGGGCTTTCGGGGGCTAGCCCTGTTTCCGCCCGATGAACAGCCCTTCACGCAGGTGAAAGAACGTCTTGCCGTCCTCGCTCCGGGGATGGAGGAATTCGTGCGTCTGGTGCGGACCGTGCCAGAGCAGCGCCCGAAGGTAGGACTGCATCGCGGTGTCGTGGCGCGCGGCCCAGTCTTCGAAGACCATCTGTTTTTCGAGGACCTCGTGCTGTGTCAGATCGAGGCCGACCTGCGCATAACCTTCATGCCACTCCTCCACACTGAGGCAGCGTCCGTGGCTGGGGTCCCGCAGCTTTTCGAAGGCATTGACATAATCGCCCGCGACGCCTGGCGGCACTACGTTATCTACCACTGCCAGAATGCCGCCGGGACGCAGCACTCGCACCGACTCGCACAGAAAGCCGTCGATATCGGGGAAGTGATGGGGCGCGATACGGCACGTGAGCAGATCGAAGCGGCCGTCTGTATAGGGCAGGTCTTCGGCGTCGGCGTACTCGACGGTCACGTTGTCGACATTGCGCTCAGCAACCTGCTCGCGGGCGACGGTCAGCATCTGCGGAGTGATGTCGGTCGCCCACACATGGGTGACGTGAGGTGCAATGGCGAAAGCGGTGTGGCCTGCGGCGGTGGCGATGTCCAGCGCCTGCCAGTCCGGCTGCGGCTCGACCAGCTCGACCAGTCGCTGGAGGCTGGCGCCCTTGGCGTGGGGCCGGCTGGTGACATAGGTGCGCGCATGGGCCCCGAACTGCTCTTGCACTGATTTCTTGTCCATCTGTCCTAGCCTTTCCAATGGTCCTGGTCGAACTTTTCAGATCGGGCCTCTTGAATAGCGTGCAGCAGGGGCTCGTGGACGCCCGGCTGGCCGTTGCTGGCGACGATGCAGTGGTCGTCCAGACCGAAAGGCGCGCATTCGTAATTGGTGACTAGACCACCTGCCTCGCGCACAAGCAGGGTACCGGCGGCCACGTCCCATGGCTGGATCCATCCCTCCCAGTAGGCCGAGAATGCACCGGAGGCCACATATGCCAAGTCGGCAGAGGAGGCACCCATGCGGCGCACGCCGCGGCAGATCGGCATGATGCGTGCGAATTCGGCCGCGTTGTTGTCCTCGTTTTCGGCGCGGTGGTAGGGAAAGCCGGTGGTCAGCAGCGCGTCCGCCAGTGTTGAAGCCCGGCTGACTCGAAGGCGCTGCTGCTCGCCGCTGCGCCGCCGCAGGTAGGCGCCCTGGCCGGCCTGCGCCCAGAAGAGATCGAACTGCGGCAGGATGAGCGAGAGCCCGAAGATGGTCATGTCACGGTGGATGAGAGCGATGTTGATGCCGAACCAAGGCAGGCCGGCGGCGAAGTTGATGGTGCCGTCGATCGGATCCACCAGCCAGTAGTACTCGTCGTGGGGCCGTACATCGCTTTCTTCGCCCCAGAAGCCGAAGTCGGGTGTCAGGACGGCCAGCCGGTCGCGAATCAGGGTTTCGCAGGCGAGGTCGGCCTCGGTGACCAGGTCATTGGGCGTTGACTTGGAATGGATAGAGCGCAGACCATCCTGCTGCATTGTCAGTGCCAACTCGCCGGCCTGGCGGGCCAGTTCGAAGAGAGGCGTTTTGGCGACCGGCAGCTCCTCTTCCCCGGGTTGCATTTGTCCTGTCGCTGTCACAGCGGTCACCGTTACATCTCCTCGCGGTAATGGAGGCCGCGCCGCTGTTTTTCCTGCATGGTGGCCTTGCGAATCATTTCACGCACCTCCATCGGATCCTTGACGTTGTGGAGTGTAAATTCGGGGTGGCTGGGATCAGTGCTGGTTATCGTAATATCGCCCACATTCAGTGCTCTTTCGCCCAGGTGCTGGGTCACCGACGTATCGCGTACGCGCACCAGTTCGATCTCGTGGTAGTTGCGGCCAAGCAGTCCGCGAATGAGCCGCACGCGCTGGGTAGTCAGTTCATAGCGGGTGCCGATAGACAAGTAAGGCCGGCCGGACCAGAGTAACTCCTCTCTTTCGAGGTGGCCGGCGATTGGCGCAGGGGATATCGTTTCAGGCTCTCCGGGGCCGGCTGGAGGCGGACTGGTCTCGGCAATAGAATGATCGGCTTCGGTTTCCATAGCATCGAGGGCCGCAAAAACGCCGTCGGCCAAGGCGTTTACGATGGCTTGCAGTTGGGGTTGAGGGATGGCTGTGATTTCGACACCACTTTGGGCAAGCGATTCATAGAAGCGGGCAGTGACCACCTGGCGCACTGTCTGTTCATTCATAGAGCGTTTCTCCAGCTTATCAAACCCATTCGAATTGGCATGGGTTTCCGGCTCTTTCAACGGCCAGTTTCGCGGCACCGGAAAGGCGGCTGCGTAGGAACGGTATGATAGTACCTGCGCAGACATTGCGCAAAGGACAGCCCTACCGGGCCGAGACGAACTCTGGGGCGCCAGTGGTCCGCCTGCAGGTCTGAGTGCGGCTTGAGGAGATCCCCCGCGCTTTGGCGTGAGGCAAACTCGTGATGTAAGATCACTATGCATTGCAGGTCTATTTCAAGACTGTGGATAGCCGCTTTGCACAGGGAGTGGACTCCAACGACTCACAAGATCTGTAATCATTCGGGAAAGGACAGGACTTTGGACATCAACTGGTACGGTTTCTGCTGCTTTCGTCTGCGAGAGCGCCGCGTCACCGCAATCTGCGACCCCTTTAGCAGTAAGACGACCGGCATCCAGTTGCCCAAGCTGAACGCCGACATTGTGACGATCAGCAGCGGTTCATCTGCCCGCGTCCAGGGCGCAGGTACTGTCGGCGGCGGGCCGAAGATCCTGCGAGGCCCCGGTGACTACGAAGTCAAACAGGTACTCGTAACCGGCCTGCCAACCTCTCAGAACGGTACGCGCAGCGTCGCCTTTTTCCTGGATTTCGGCGGCCTCACGGTCGGCCATTTGGGAGAGTTGGGACAGGTGCCGGACAGCGCCGGCGGGGAGGAGCTGGGCGATATCGACGTACTGCTGGCGCCGGTGAGCGGACCGCACATTCCCGACGTTTCACGTATTGCCGAAGTGATCAGCCAGTTGGACCCGCGCATCGTCGTGCCGATGCAATACCGACACGAAGGTCTACGCAGCGAGCAGTCCGACTCCCTGGAACCGGTAGATCGATTTCTGAAGGAGTTGGGTATCGGCGAACCTGAAATGACGGACACTCTCAAGCTGACGAAAAACAGCCTGCCCGAAGAAACACAGGTGGTGCTCCTGCGCCCGACGGGAGCGGCCCGCGCAGGTTAATTGCGGTTACCGGGGGCCAGCCACTTTGCAAGACACTATTGACAATTCCTCTAGCTGCCTCCGGCAGAGGCGCGCCAGTTGAGCCTTTGCCGTACCCAAGCCTTCAACAGAACAGGACGAAGCCGTCGCCAGTTGTGGTTCAGTTCGTGCCGGACCTCGTCTTCAAGATGCTCCGGTCGCGGGGCATAGCGGAACTGGACGTAGATTTCGATGATGCGCCGGATAAACGGGATGCCCTGGGGGAGATCTTCCGCCAGCAGCGCCTCTCGTTCATAGGGAGTCAACGCCTGTTCGGCGGGCGTTCGCCGCGATATTTGGCTAGCGATCGGACTCGGGGCCATGACTTCCTGCGGGCTCGGTAGATCTTGGGTCCGTCGCGAGCGCAGAGGTGACTTCAGCCGTGCAGTCCAGCTCAACAGGCGTTCGTAGTAGATCTGGGGTTCCTGCATAAAGGCTCTGGGACCCTGGTACATGCGCCGCCGCAGAAGCCAAACACCAGCGATCAGTGTCAATACGACCAGGATGAAGCTGGTTGTAATGACAGGAGTGCGAGTTGGGAGTCCGCCGATGCCGGTGACGGGTCCAGCGATGTCCTGGGGAAACTCTTCTTCGAAGTCCAATGCGTCATCAAAGAGAAAATCCTCGTCTTCGGCCGCGATTTCATCCATACCGGGAATGAGGCCGCTATCCTGGAGCTCTGCTCCTGAAGGGCGATCGAGAATACTTTCACCTGAGGTCGGCTCGAACTCGATCCAGCCGAATGGCGGGAAGTAGACCTCGACCCAGGTATGTGCGTCCCGTTCCGTGACCAGATAGGTGCCGATTTCCGGGTCGTAAGTTCCTTCGGCGTAGCCGCTGGCGGCGCGTGCGGGGATCCCCTGGCTTCGCAGCATGGCCGCCATGGCCGAAGCGTAGTAGTCGCAGTAGCCGCGCTGGATATCGAAGAGAAAGTACTCCAGCGGGTCTTCATCTGAGGCAGGCGCCTCGATCCCTTCGTCGTAGTCGTAGGTGCGCAAGTGTCGCTCCAACGCCTTGACTTTGTCGTAGGTCGTGGTCTCGTCGGCCATCACCTGCTCGGCCAGCTCTGCGACGCGGGGTGAAAAAGTGACGGGAAGTTGAAGGTAGCGGTTAAGAGCCTGTACCGGATAGTCGATGATACCCGCTTCACGCAGCTCCCGAACAGTGACAGTCGTTTGGCTGCTGATCACTTGATAGCTTTCGCCGGCCTCGAGCGTGATTCTGGAGCGCGCCCATGTCAACTCGGATTCCGCCTGTTCTGTCGAAGCGGAATCGGCCAGGTCGGCGTAGGCAAGCGGCTGCTGAAGCGCTGCCAGGGGAATACTGGCCTGCACCACATCCGGCATGGCAAGGAGAATATTCCCGGTCGGTATACGGATGGTGATGGTCTGTGTGACCGGCGTGCGGGCGGACCATAACGCCGCTGGGATCGGATCGTTGGAACGGTATGTGGTCTCACCCTCGGCGGTGTTGATCCACTGGCGGCCGGTGAAGCGGTCGAAAGCAACGGCCCGCCAGTAACGGCCGGTCGGAGCCTCCACCTCCATAATCAGTCGCTCGCTGACAGTGCGTTCCCCGCCCAGGGTCAAGGTACGGCCGAAACCTGTCTGGACGGGCCTTGTCTGCCGGTTCAAGCCCTGATAGAGACGATTCCACTCCTGCATGGCCTCCTCCCAGCGCTGATTGACGGGCTGGAGCAGGTCGTGGAAGGGGAGACTGCGGCCCATATTGGGCGCGATGAATGCGAGGGCGATTACGGCCGCTGTGTACATGAAGCCGGAGCGCATGAAGTCGAAATTGATATCTTCGCTGAAATAGATGCTCTGTGAGCGCCAGCGCTGACGATGGTCGACGAGAGTGGTCCAGGCGAGGAGCAGGAGGGCGACCATGCAGTATGCCACGAGGAACCCCATCACCGACACGGGTGCGTAATGGGTATTTACGAGGAGGGCGATGCCGGCCATGAGCACCCCGCGCCAAACATGGCCGTGCCGAAAGACCGACCAGACGCCCAGATAGGTGAGCCACCAGACGAGAAAACCGATCTCAAAGATGAAGACAACGTTGTCGTTGCTGGCCTGCCGGTTTATGGCGGCTTCGATCCACTCCAGCCAGCGCTCCAAAAGGAAATAGGCCCGGGCCTGCAGGACGGGAATGCCCCTCTCCATGAATGCCTGCACGCGCTGCTCGTCCCCCACGAGAAAGGTCATCAGGAAGAACACCCAGGCCAATCCGGTCGCAAAGCTGTGGGAAAGCATAAAGAAGCTGTCAAAGCGGCTGAAAGAGATCAGTGCACCCATGGCGAGCGCGCCCAGAACGACAGCGATCAACATGGTCATGCTCATGGCGCCGGTCCAGCCGGCACTACTGAGCGAGAGTGCGAGGATGAGATAGATGAAGCCGAGCAACAGCAGTGTGATTGCCCGCCCTTCGCGGAAATAGGCAACGCGTTCTTGGGTCTGGTCGTCCGATTCATCGCGCGCGGCCACCAGAGTAGAGGCAGATTCCTCAGCCGCGTCGAGGTCGTACTCCGAAATGCCGGTATCGGCAACAGGTTCCACGATTCCTGGTACAGTTGAGCGAAGTGGGTTCCTACTTTGGTCTCGCATATTCAAGTTTTCCGGTTGCCAGGCGGCGACCGACAGCCGTGTTCATGTAACGAAACGGCAGCCTAACTCGGCCTGACAATCAGGCAAAAAGATCAATCACGATTTATGCATCAGAGCAATAGCCACAGCAGACCGGCGAACAGAGAACTGAGGACGACGGCCAGGGCGATGGCAAGCCACAACCGCACTGCGCTTATGCTCTCTGTGTGGTTCGTCAGCCGCTGAGGCGGATCTGTCAGCCCAAGCAGCCACACACGCTGCGGGGACGCGTTGCCATGTAGTTCGCCCATCACGACCTGCACAGTGCTGTCGGAGACAAGCCGCCGCCAGCGGCCTGCTTCCAGCCGGTGCTGGGCCGCTCGCAGAGACTGACGGATCTCCAACGCGGCGGTTTCAGCGCGATTCAACGCGGTTGCAGACGCGATTTCGTCCTCCACTGCGGCAGCCTCTCTGTCCAGGGAAGCTGCCATACTGTGCCACTGGTCTCCGACTGGACGAAAGTCCACATCGATCGCCTGTGTGGTCCGCTGCCACAGGAGTTGGGTCTCCTGCTGCGATTCCTGTTCCGTCGTCAGCAAAACGCTACGCAACAGCGCCCAGTCAGGCAGTTGGGGCGTATTCTTGGCCAGAAGCTGACGTTTGGCAGCGTCGAGTTGGTCCAGTTGGATGAGAAACCCGTTTGCTTCCAAAGTCAGTGCTGCTTTGGCCGCCCCGGAAGTCGACCAGGAATTCAGCAGAGTGTTCAGTGCGGCCTCGGCGTCAACCCGCCTCTGGAAGATAGGGCGTGCCAGGGCACTGATGACCATGTCATTCCGGTTCACTGTAACTGTAATCTGCCAATTGGCAAAAAGTGTGCGGTACTCCGGTCGGGGCAGAGTCTCCTCAGTCAGAAACTCTTTACCTACCAGCTTCACTGCGGCCTCTTCATTGCCATCCTGCAACTGCTGCAGAACTTCGTGCAGCAGGATGGCCCGGCGCTCGTCTTCCAGGGTGGCCGGATCGACGATATCGGCGGGCAGACGGGCCAACCTTTCGGTTAACAGCAGGGCTTGAGGCCAGTTTTCCTGTAAGCGGGCCGTCCGCAGCTGCTGCTGCAGACCCTGGGCCACCCAGCTTTGCAGCTCCGTACGGGCTGGCCCTTGCGGCGTAGCCGGGAGAGCCTTTTCTGCTTCCGCCACCATAAGCGCGACGTAGACGCTATCGACGGAGCCATCAGAGGCAATTGCGCGCTTGCGATAGAGCGCTGCCAGCCGGTAACGCACTGCGGCAAGAACAGTGTCGGGCCGGACTCGGTCTTCGCCCAACTGCAGCGCTTGCGTGTAGGCGGCCAGGGCCTGTTCATAGAAGCGGTCGCGAGACGCGTTGCGGAGAGCGGGGGCTTGATGCAGTTGCGCGTACAGATCGCCCAGCTTCTGCATGGATTCCAGATCGTTTTGGGCGCGCACAGCGTTTTGGGCGTCTTGAATCTCACGAATCCATTGCGGATGCAGCGCCTGGAAGTGGACGTCTGTCGTGGGCGGCCGCTCCTCGCGCAGCCATTCCAACTGGCTGGCGCGCATTTTCCAACCGCGCGGGGAAATCTGCAGCCAACTGTTCGAGGGGGCCAGCCACTGGTCCATACCGGCAAAATCGATCGTTACACGCCAACCACTGATGTCACTGGGCCAGGAGTCCAGCTCAGAAATTGGGTAGTGGAAGTCGAAGGTGTGCGTTGCGGTAAGTGGCAGATCGTAGCGCAGCGTGAGGCGCCGACGGGCGTCTGCGTCAAACGCTGCCTGAACGCTCTGCCCCACCGATTGACCGGCGGATTGGAGGGCGAGCGGCTGTCCATCGAGGGTCACGGCGATGTTACGGGGGAGGGGGCGCCCGACGGCGACTGCGCTTGCGGGCTGCACGACGAGCAGAGTCGCTGAAATGGCCTCGTCTTCTTCATTGTGCAGGCGGTAAGAGGCTTCGATTTGCAGTGTCAGCGAGCGGCCGTCAGCGGTTGCGACGCGAACGTCCAGCGTGTGGGTAAGGAGAACCAGCGATGTCTCAAGGGCAGGTTGCAGGAGAAGATGTGACGCAACAGCAGATTCCGATTGGAGTCGGTGTTCAGGGAGGCGATTCTCAGGCGGAGGCGCGGCCAACAGTGGGTCGCGGGCGTGGGACAGGGAAATTGCACACCAAAAGATACAAATTAAAAACCGGCAAAGAAAAGTTGCGATCTTAGGGCACTCTTGATATGATGTCATGCGCATAAATGGATTCACCCCTTGGTCGAGCAGGGTGATTGCATGTCGAGATCTCGCACTTCTGTTGGGCGCAGTCAGAGTGCATATGGTACGTCTGTTGATGCAGTGGGACATCAAAATGGGCCATGAACAACCCTATTTTGAGTTTGTCATGCGCGAATATGCACCGGGCCTCATGCGGTTGGGAATCAACCCCGCCGAAGTTTGGTATACCATCTATGGAAACGGCCCGCAAATGCTAACGATTGGCGAAGTCTCTGATCTGGAAAGGCTCCGGGCTGTACTGCAGAGCGAGACCTGGGAGAATTTACACAGAAGACTATTGAGGCACGTTACAAACTACAATCAGAGGGTTGTAGAGGACAATAGCCGCACTTTTCAACTATAGGGAAGGGATTTGTTCGCCACCCTCATCCGGGCGGGCAGTTGCCGGCGGACAAAAATGGAGACAATTCATGGCACTTTACGTTCGAAAATTGGAGGAGGAAGAATGGGAAGAGTTGGAACGCATCATCCAGAGTATGGAGAATGACGTTTCGATTCAACGCCTGATGATCATCCTCCTGTCTGCTCAGGGCCATAAGGTCCAGGAAATCAGCCGCGAAGTCGATCTGCATCCGATCAATGTGCGGAAGTGGATCCATCGCTACAATAGCCATGGCCTCGATGGTTTGCGCAGCGGAAAATCGCCCGGCCGCCCTCCTGTGTTTACGGCGGCGCAACGGCAGACGATCGTAGAAATCGCCTCTGCCGATCCGACCTCACTGAAATTGCCGTTCAGTCAGTGGTCGCTGCAGCGGTTGCGCAAACACCTGATCGACGAAGAAGTCGTAGACCAAATCTCCGCGGAAACTATCCGTCAGATTTTGCGAGCACATGGAATTCAACCTCGTCTGATGGGTAGCCAGCACAAGGGTGAACGCTAAAGTACGCGCGAGGAAACCCGGCGCAATTCAGGAAACTCTGATCTGTGGTTCTCGGTGCCGAGATCAGCGGTTCGTGAAGCAGAGTGGATGGTGGTGTCTCACGAGCCGCGCTTCACCATGAAGCGTGTATCGACCAGAATAGCCGCGCCGTGCGCGATCGATGACCAGTCGTAAACACTGTGGGCCGTGGCGATCACCACACAGTCGGCTTTCTGAACCTCTTCTTCAAGTTCGGTGACCGCGGTAAGAGGAACTCCCATTTTCGCCAGAGACAGAATGTATGGGTCGTGGTACCTTACCTGCGCGCCCTTTTGGAGGAGGCGTTGCAGGATATCGAGTGCCGGCGACTCGCGCGCATCGGCGACGTCGGGCTTATAGGCGGCGCCCAGTACCAGGACGCGGCTGCCTCTCACAGCCTTGCCGGCATCGTTGAGCGCATCCTGAACCTTCTGCACCCAATAGCGCGGCATTTCGGCGTTGATCTGGCCGGCCAGCTCGATGAAGCGGGCAGTAGCATTGATCGACCTCATTTTCCAGGCAAGAAAATGGGGGTCGACGGGAATACAAGGGCCTCCAACCCCTGGCCCCGGCGTGAACCTGGTAAAACCGAAAGGTTTGGTTTCGGCCGCCTCCAGTACCTCCCAGCAGTCCAACCCCAATCTGTCGCACATTAGCAGCAGTTCATTGACTAAAGAAATGTTGATGAAGCGATAGGTGTTTTCGAACAGTTTGGCCATCTCCGCGGCGGACGGCGAAGAGACGGGCACAAGCGCATCGAAGACCTGTCCGTAGTAAGCGTGCACTGCTGCAAGGCAGTTCTCGGTCACGCCGGCTACGATTTTGGGCGTAGTCTTGATGGTCCAGTCGGTGCGTCCGGGGTCTACGCGCTCGGGCGAAAAGGCCACAAAAAACTGCTCTCCCACGCGCCATCCGTGCGGTTGGGCGGCGGCTTCGAGGAGGGGCAGCAGCAGTTCGGTTGTGGTGCCGGGATAGGAGGTGGACTCGAGGATAACGACCAGGCCCGGATGAAGATAGCGTGCGATCTCCCGGCCGCAGGCGAGAATAGAGGAAACGTCCGGCTGTCCCTTACTGTCGAGCGGTGTGGGCAGGCAGATAGAAACCGCATCGCACTGGCTGAGAGTGGCGTAGTCTTCTGTCGCGCGCAGACGGGACGCCTGGGCTGTCAAGTCGGCGTCGGCAACGTCGGCGATGTAGGAGCGTCCCTCACGGAGGGCTTCGATTTTGGCCGGGTCCAGGTCGATGCCGACGACTTCGTATCCGGATGCGGCCAGGGCGACGGCCAAAGGCAGGCCCACGTAGCCGAGCCCGACGACGGCAACGCGCGCGTTACGGTTGTGAAAACGATCGAACACTGTCAACGCGCTCCTTGCGGGCAGGGGATCATCGGCAGGGGTCACTGGCAGCTGTCCGGCGCGGTTACCTGGACGCGGGGAACTTCTCCCGGTATACGTTCCAGTGTTCCTGGAAGACGGCGGGAGCGACGGTGTAGAGCATCTCCAGCACGAGCTGGCCGAGGCGGCGAATCTCCCACTGGGCGGCTTTGTCGACGGCGCGCAGCCAGAGGAAGTGGCTCCAGGCGGCGAAGTTCATGCTGGTGACGATGCGGGTCTCGGCGGCGTTGGGCAGGAGAAAACGGGCGTCCTCTTTGCGAATTCCCATCTCCCGTAACTCCTGATAGGTTTGCTGGAGGTAGTCCCAAGCTTCACTTAGTTTAGCCTGGGCTTCTTCACTTCCTTGAATGGCCGGGGGAACAACCGCGCTCCACTCGCCTTTATCTAATCCCACGTACCTCTGGCTCTCCTGACTGAAGCTGGCCAAGCGGTGGCGCACCAACTGGTGGGTACAGGCGCGGCTGATCCCTTCGAAGAAAAATGTGGCCGAGCCATGGTGGAGTTGGGCGTCGGCGTCGTCGATGCCGGGCTGGGTGAAGGCGAGGAGCGTCACCCGCAGAGAGCCTTCTTCACGCGGGTGCAAGCATGACAGATCTAGATTGCGATTGGGCATGGATGGCAGCGGCGAAACGGCAGAAGATTCTGGAGCCTGCGCGCCGTTGCCGCTTGGGATGTCGGCGGCAAATTCGGCGTAGACTTTGGGCGCGATCGCTTGCAGAAACGGCATCGCTTGCAGTCCGATCCCTCGGCGGAAGAAATCCAGCCAGACGCGCGTGTTGGCGCTGACGAGCCAGCTGCCGTCGGCCTCCTGCGTCACCTCGCAGTGGCGGTTAAGCATGCGCCAACGGAGCGGCTCTTCGCTGTTGCGCACGCGCACAGTGGCCACTATGTGCTCGATGATATCCTCATGTCCTTCTTTGACCCGATTGATGATAAACCGCGGCGCAGTGCCCATGCGGTGCGTACTGCGATAGCAGACTCGGCCGGCATACTCGATCACGTTTTCGGGATAGGTGCTGGCCCCGTTCCAGATGGTTGCCAGATCGCTCATTTCGAGCAGGTCGGCGGGATCGAGGGCGGGATTGGCTTGGGAGTAGGCTACGAGTTCTATGTTCATGGTGTTTGAGGATTCTAAAGCGAGTCTTCTTTCAGGGAAATTTTAGTACGACATGTTAGCGCGTCAAACCTTCCAATTCCGGGGCAGGGCGCCAAATCTCAAACGAATCATACACTCAATTTAGGCGGTATGTCTTCGTACGCTTTGGGTAGCGGAATTGACTAGCGCGAGACTGAACTTCTGAACTGTTCTTCATCGGTTGCCGGACTATCCAGCACACGGATTCAACGAGAACTCAGAGGGGATTGTACCACTGGAGACCTGGGATTCGTCCGAAGTCCGAGTCGTGAGAATGCAGCACCGCTCGGTGTTCAATTGCTAGTGCAGCAATATGGGCGTCCGGCACCAAATTCGCACTTCTGCCGACGGCGTCAAGAATGTTCTGCAAGTGTGTGAGATGTTCCGCGCCAGGATCAAGCGGTTGAATGTGGGTATGTTGGAACCAACTCTTCACCCGGCCCAAGGCGGCTGAAGGAGAAATGGGAGTTGCCAAAACTCGAGGATTGGCCATAAGTCGCACGAATGCAATTGACACAGACCATGGTATACCAACACTCTCCGTGCCGTTGATTAGACCTTCCAACCAGAGGCTCGCTGCTTCGTGATAAGGGCTTTGCTTGTGATGCGCGAAAACGAGCAAATTGACATCCGGAACGATCATTTCAAGTTTTTCCTAGCGAAATGCTCGTCATCAAGATCATAGAGTATTTCCTTCAGTTTGTCCGGATCCACCCCGGGGGCGTACTCACTGCTATGCGGTTCTACTCGAAATGTCTCGGTGTTCAGGTTTTCTAGTTCCCGTTCAATTGAATGCAAGAGTCCTTTACGTCCCTGCTTTTGCGCCAGTGAACGCGCGCACTTCAGGTCACTCTTGGCCAGTGAGATTTGTCGAAGAATTTTTCTGGCCAGTCCTCGCCTGAAGTAGATTTCGGCATCCTCCGGGTTGATGCGTATAGCGTCATCACAATTGGCAATCGCCTCTTCAGCTGTGCCTATGACAATATTGGCCTTTCCATGCATTTCGGTAACCTCCCGCCCAGATAATTCAATCTGAGCTTCAATCGCGTGCAGTGCCCATTCATGCGAATTATACACCAAGCGGCCCACCTCCGGCTCACCCGCCCAATAACTTGCGTACGAAGGGACGCATCTGCAGTCAGACGGAGCAACAGTCTGCGAGTCTAGAACTGGCTCGTTGCCGATTAACATGGTGCCACATGAGCGAATCAGGAGCCGCCCAGAAAAGCCCGGCGCACATCGCGGTTGTCGAGGAGGGCCTGGGCTTCGCCTTCGTAGGCGTTGCGGCCCAGTTCGAGGACGTAGCCGCGGTGGCTGGCTTCGAGACCCTGACGGGCGTTCTGCTCGATCATGAGGACGGTGAGGCCGATCTCACTGTTGAGGCGGCGGATGTTCTCGAAGATCATGCGGGTGATCAGTGGGGAGAGGCCGGCACTGGGCTCGTCCATCATCACGATTTTGGGTTCGAGCATGAGGGCGCGGCCGATCTCGAGCATACGCTGCTCGCCGCCGGACATGGTGCCGGCCATCTGGCTGCGCCGCTCCGCCAGGCGCGGGAACAGTTCGAAGATATACTGGATGCGCTTGTGGATTCGCGCCTGGTCGTCTTCGAGATACATGCCCATCTCCAGATTTTCCATGACCGTCATCTGCGGGAAGACGCTGCGCAGCTGGGGGACGATGGAAATGCCGGCGCTGAGGACGTCCTGGGGGCGGGCATTGGTTATCTCCTGCCCGTCAAAGTGGACGGTGCCCAGGCGCACACTGACAAATCCGTAGATCGCCTTGAAGACAGTCGATTTGCCAGCGCCGTTGGGGCCGATGACACAGACGATCTCGCCGGGATGCACAACGAGAGAGACGCCCTTCAGGATATCGAAATCCTGATAACCGGCATAGACGTCTTCGACGGCGAGGAGAGGGGCAGACATTGGTTCAGTGGTCAGTGTTCAGTAACTTCGGAGACGAGTGAATGGACGAAGGATACCGGTATCAGGCTCCGAAGTAGGCGTCGATAACGGCTTCGTTTTGCAGGATTTCCTGGGGGGTGCCTTCGGCCAGCTTTTCGCCGTGATTGAGTACGTAGACCCGGCTGCAGAGATCGGCGATGAAGTTGATGTTGTGTTCGATCAGGAGGAAGGTCTTCCCCTGGTCGTTGAGTGTGCGGATGCGATCTTTGATCGTTTCGATCAGGGTTGGATTGACGCCGGACGTGGCTTCGTCCAGGAGCAGGATATCCGGGTCGGGCATCAGGGCCATGCCGATCTCCAGCAGGCGGCGCTGGCCGCCGGACAGGTGGCCTGCCTCCTCGTCAGCCAGATGCTCGATCTGGAGGAATCCGAGCAGTTGATTGGCGCGGCGGGCGGTATTGGCAGGACTGGGCCGCAGCATCCTCAAGAGAGATGTATCCCGCCACTGGTGACTGATCAGCATATTGCCAAGAACGGTCATTTTTCGATAGACGCGCACAGATTGGAAGGTGCGCGTCAGCCCCATTCTGGCGACCTGATAGGGGCGCGCGCCTGTCACGTCGCGGCCCTTGAAAAACACCTGGCCGCTGTCGATCTTCTGTAAACGACTCAAGCAGTCAAAGAGGGTTGTTTTGCCGCTGCCATTGGGCCCGATCAGGCCGACGATTTCGCCGGGGTAGACTGCGAAATCCACATTGTTGACGGCAGCCAGGCCGCCAAAGTATTTGGAAACGGTATGCCCCTGCAGCAGGGGCTGTCGGTCAGAGGTCATGGTCGCGGTTTGCTGCTGGTTGCGCATCCTTTGCAGTAGCCCCTACTTGCTCCTGCCGACGCGGCTGAGTAGCCGTCCGAGCGATGTGCTGCTTCGGTCTCCCAAGGTGCCGAGGATACCCTCCGGCATGAACAGTACAATCGCGACCAGGAGCACGCCAAGAGCCAGAAGATGACTGTCGAACAGGTTGGCCCAGAGTAAGTCCTCCATGTAGTAGATGACGACTGCGCCGAGTGGCGGACCCCAGACCGTGCCGAGGCCCCCCAGCATCGACATCATCACCATCTCGACGGTGCGCGCTTCGACAAAGACGACATCGGGATCGATATAAGTGTTCTGCCAAGCCCAGAACCCGCCGACGATACCGGTGAAAAAGGCGGCGATCATAAAGGCGGCGATCTTGTGGAGCGTCGTGTTGATGCCGCGCATCTCGGCGCCGATCTCGTCCTCGCGAATGGCGATCAGGCTCTGCCCGAACTCGCTGCGCTGGATCCACCAGATCAGCGACACAACCAGGCCCATGACCGCCAGCATCAGGTAGTAGTCGCCCAATCGGTTGAGGAGCGGCGGCAGGTTGAGGCCGACGCCACCGCCGGTAATTGGACGCAGCACGCGTGCGATCTCGCGCATCGCCACCAAGGTGCCGAGCATAGCGATTGAAAAATAGGGTCCTTTGAGGCGCAGGGTCGGCAAACCTACCAGGAGGGCGAAGAGGGCCGCGGCAACCCCGCTAACCGGCAGGGCCTGCCAGAAGCCCCACTCGGGGGAGATCAGGAGAGGGGTTCCGGTTACGAGGATGCCCATCATGTAGGCGCCGATGCCGAAGAAGACTGCGTGGCCGAAGTCGACGTAGCCGGTCATGCCGCCGATCAGATTCCAGTTGGAGGCCAGAGTCACCAGCACAAAGATCTGGCTGCCGACGAACAGAGCGACGCTGGAGACGCCGGTGTACGGGTACAGAGCCAGAAGGAGAAGCAGAAGCAGCCAGAACGCCAGCCCGGTCCAGCCTGAGAGGAGCGAGCGCACAGGGGCGAGAAGAGGGAAGGGAGGCTTTTTCTTTGATCTTTCGGTGCTCTTGTTGGCGGGCGGCTCGGCTCCCATCACTCTGCCTCCGCATCGATAGGGCGCAGACCGCCCATGAGCCCCTGAGGCCGCACCACCAGGATCAGGACCAGGAGGATAAAGCTGGTGGCGACACCCAAATTTGTGCCGATGCCTGGCACATAGGTAGAGACGAAGATCTCGGTGACGCCGAGGACCATGCCGCCCATCAGCGCGCCGGGAATGCGTCCCAGACCGCCGAGGGCCGTGATCGTTACCGCCTTCAAGGTAAATGGCGGGCCCATGAACGGGAAGATCGCCTGCGTGGGGCTGAGCATAGCGCCGGCTGCTGCGGTCAGGGCAATGCAGATTCCGGCCGTAATGGCGTAGACGCGGTTGATGTCAACGCCGACGATACGGGCGGCCGTCTTATTTTGGGCTGCGGCGCGGATCGACTTGCCGAGGCGGGTGCGCTGCAGAAAAAGGTGCAGGCAGACCATGATAAACAGGGCCACACCGAAGATGATGGTCTTGACGATTGGGAAGGTGACTCCCGCCAGCTGCACGGAGCCGTTGTAGGCTACGGCCACATTTCGCGGGTCCGACGTGAACTGAATTTTGAAGAGATTTGCAATTGCGATCGAGACGCCGAAGGTGACGAGCAGGGTCATCAGATGGGGGCGTTCGACGATGCGGTTGATCAGAACGATCTGCAGCAGATAGCCGACCAGGAACATAAAGGGCAGTATCAGCACCAGCGAGGCGAATGGGTCCATGCCGAAAAAGCGAAAGAGACCCCACGCCATGTATGCGCCAATCATGAGGAATTCACCGTGTGCCAGGTTGATCACGCCCATGACGCCCCAAATCACGGAGAATCCCAGCACCATGACCGCGTAGAAACCGCCGAGCAGCAACCCGCTGACTAGAGCCTGCAGAAGTTGGTCCATAGGAGTAACTTGCTTGGGGTGAGGAGCGGGCGTTTCCCACTCTTAGTTTGGCCGTTGCCGAGTACCCAGGCTACGGGATTCAACAACGGCCAAACTTGCTCCTTCGCGCTCACTCCTCCCTATCAGCGATCTTTCCAGGGCGGCGCCGGGTAGTTCAATTCGGTAACGGCAGCGTTGGAGGGCGCCACGACCAAAATCTCACCGTCCTGAATCTGGATTGCCCCCATCGGTTTTCCGGCGTTGCGGCCCTTTTCATCGAAGTTGATGGGGCCATAGAAGGTGACCACGTCGAGGCTGCGCAGGGCTGCGCGGACGGAATCGGTGTCCAGTGAGGCGGCCTGCTCGATGGCGAGGTGCAGGGCCAGCGCGGTGGCAGTCGATTCCGCGGCCTGATAGGTGGGGGGTTCGCCCCACAGATCTTCATAGCTTGCCGCGTACTCGGCGGCGGTGCCGAAGTAGTCGTCGGCGTAGCTCATCGACGCCTCCCATTGCGTCGGGCCAATGACATATTCGGTATCGACGCCGACTTCTTCGATCAGTTTCGGATTGCTGGGTCCGACGGTGATCACCATGGCCTTGGGGTTGAAGTCCAGTTCTTTGGCTGCTCGAATGAAGAGAACGGCGTCGTTAAAGTGACCGCCGCCCACGAAGACATCGGGGTCCAACTCCTTGAACTTTGACATAATGCCGCTGACGTCGGCCACATTGACGGGGTAGGTCTCGACACCCAACACCTCAAGCCCATACTCTGCGGCCCAATGCTGAGCTCCATTGGCCACACTGGTGGGGAATGCGGTGTCCTCGTAGGCAATGACGACTGACTGGGCTCCTTTCTCGGCCAGCAGCTGCAAAGCAGACCGGGTATAATTTCCCGCCGGCGTCAGGACTGCAAACAGGTTCTGGAAACCCCGTTCGAAGAGCGGTTCGGCGGCGCCGTTGCCCTCGATCATGATTTTGTTATATTTTTCGGCAATCGCGCTGGCGCTTTGGGTCAGGAAAGAGCTATAGGGTCCCAGGAGGAAGTCGACGCGGTCCTCGTTGATCAACTTTTCGACGAGGCGGGCGGCCGTATCGGGGTCCCCCTCATCGTCGTACATGATCAACTCGACCTTATAGCGATCATCGCCGACTTTGATGCCACCGTATTCGTTGTTCACCCAGTCCAGCCAAAGGCCATAACCTTGACGGGTGTCTCTACCCTCGCGGGAGAATTTGCCGGTCTCGCTGACGGCGGCGCCAAGGTAGATGATCTTCTCTTCATCTGCGGAAGGAGCGGCCGCGGCCGGCTCGTCCACCGGCGCGGGCGGCGCTAAGGCGCAGGCCGTCAGCAGAAGAGACGCTATCAACAGTAACGAGAGTTGTGACAGGATGTTACGCATTTTTCCTCCTCAATCGACCCGTAGTACGGGTAAACACGAATGCATCATCTGTGTAAAGTGATGATACTGTAATGGTTTTCCTACTGTCAAAAAATTGGCCTTTGCCAGCAGTTTCACTATTCCAGACGCTTTCCACATATTGGCAGAAAGCCTGCAGGCCCCCATGATGTTGCTCTTTCGATGCGTGGTCAGAAACGAAACGGACCAACTGAAGGCGCCACCTGCATTAAGGGCCGCATATGAATCCCTTTAGCCAGTTTAGCAGTTCCTGACAGTGGTTGTCTCGCTCAGATAGGGCAGTTTGGGGACTCTCGCTACGTTGTTTGGGATCGCTGTTCAGACAGCCTACTGATCCAGGCGTTGTGGGCGCCATGCAGATGCCAGGCATCCGCACGGATCATCCGGTGTTTGCTGCATCCAAAAAAGCAGTGCTACAATCACCTTCTCTCTAAGTGGCCTCGACCTTCCGGCCGAGGCCGTAGTTTCGGCTATTTCTTATGCGGAAGAGGGCAACCACCACTTTCGAACCAACGTTGGGGAGCGGTGGCTAAGGCGCTGCCGCTTCGCCAAATGGGTACGACTTGTGAGCAAGCAATACTACGGCGGTCAGGCTGTAATTGAAGGCGTGATGATGCGGGGCCGCAAGGCAATGTCGATTGCCGTGCGAAACGCACAGGGTACGATCGTCATCCACGAGGAACCCCTCACGGCCAGGATCTATACGCGCAAGTGGGGGCAGTGGCCGTTCGTACGAGGGCTGGCCCTGCTGTGGGATGCGCTTGGGCTGGGGATGCGGGCGCTGATGTGGAGCGCGGACGTAGCGATGCAGGAGGATGATGCCGAGGAGCAGGTCGAGTTTTCCGGCCCGGTGGCGTGGACGACGATCGCGACGAGTCTTGCCTTTGCGGTGGCGATTTTCTTCCTTGTACCCACCCTGGCCAGCCGCTGGTTTGCCGGCTTCTTTGAACACAACCCCTATCTCGACGCCGTGGCCGAAGGCGGTATCCGCCTGATTCTGTTTGTCGTCTATCTGTGGGCAATCAGCCTTTTGCCTGATATCCGACGCGTGTTTGCATATCACGGCGCAGAGCACAAGGCGATCAACGCCTACGAGGCCGGCGCGAGACTTACGATAGAAAATGTACAGAAGTACAGTGTGCAGCATGTACGTTGCGGGACCAGCTTCCTACTGTACGTGCTTGTTATCAGCATACTTCTATTCGCCCCTCTCACATTTGCCTGGATTGAGTACCCCTGGCTGGCGCTGCTTTTGCGTTTTGTCACCCGTCTTCTGCTGGTCCCACTGGTTGCCGCGATCTCCTATGAGATTATCCGTTTCAGTGCCAATCACGCCGAAAACCCGCTGATGCGGCTGCTGATTGCGCCGGGACTGCTGCTCCAGCGCATAACTACCCGCGCGCCGGATGATTCGATGGTCGAATGTGCGATTGCCGCCCTGATCCCGGTGCTGGCTGCCGATGGCATTGAGGGCATCCCGCCGGCGCGTCCAGGGGAGTCCGACGAGGAAAGGGCAGACACGGCGCGAGCGTACGGCGAAGCAGTAGCGGATTAGCCAACTGCAGTCACCCCGGTTATTTCGTTTTCGAACTCTGTACTCAACTCAGAAGAGCTCTTAGTAAGCTACGCGCGGCGTTTTAACGCCTATGACCAGGCGGAGCGGGAGCTGCGCGGGTCTTGCTGGTTATACATCTCGGCGTGGATGGCGTCCGTGAGCAGGATCTGCTGGCGTGAGGCGCTGTCCATCCGGCCCAATTCGGTCAGATAGCGAGTCATGCTTCCCAGATCTCTTAGCTCCAGACCGTGCAGCGTGCGTACGAAGGCGATCTGAAAAGGATTGCCGGTCAACAGACGGGGGATGCGCAGGCTTTGCAAGACGTCTTCGGTCAGGTCGCTGTCGGGGGCGCCGGAGACCGCTGCGAACTCCACTGGCAGCCCATGTGCTGCAAGCCGGTCCGATACGTCGTAGTTGGCGGAGGGCTTTGCGGCATTCCACATAGTCTCCAGATAGCGCAGGGTGGCGGTAGAGATCGGCGTGAACTCCCCATCCGGATAGAGAGAGGCAAAACCTTCTGCCGAGGTCGTGTCGCGCCAGAGCAGGTGCTCCAGATTGTACTCCTGTGCGAGCGAGCGTACGAAGGCCTTGTGCGCCATTTCGGTTTCGCTGTCGAGCGCGGCCCTGCCACCGCCCGGCTCCTGCTCGGGGAGGGATGTCTGGCTTTCGCCGACGGCAGCCTGAGCGCACTCGCGAACATAAGAAGCCAGAATATCCGTAAGAGGGCGGGACGACACTTCCTGGCCGGTGAACTGCGCAGCTAGCCGTTCGAGACGTTGGGGCGCTGTCCAGATGACGCGCAGGCGCCCTTCCCCTCCCCTGTTGCCACTCGCGGCGGAATGGGGAGGTCCAGCCGCCTGGATGCCGGCATCAACATCCTGGCGGCCGCGCATGAAGGCCAGGCAGCGTTCCCACATATTCTGGCTGAGATGGGGCCGGTACAGATGGGAGGTGATCGCATCCTCCGGCGGGAGGGGCGGCATCTTTTCGCTGACAGACCAGTCCTGCAAAGATCGGCAGGTCTGTTCGAGAACATTGTCCATCTGGTTCAGCATTTGTTCCAGACGATCGTGGACGCGGCCCATTCCCCGCCAAACGCTGTCCTGCAGACGGGCGGTCAGTTCAGAACAGGCCAGATTGACCCGCTCGCGCCGCAGCTTCTGCACGCGCTGCGCCCTCCTCCGATAGGAGGTGATCGCGCCGAGAAAGGCGCCGATCATCAGCCCGATGAATGTGGCGGCGTTGGCTTCGTTGCCGATGAAATCGACGACTGCGTCCAGAGACGCGCCGGTCATCAGCTGGGTAAGTACGGAGGGATCGTTTTGCACGGTGACGATATCGTCCGCACTGCCGACCAACCCGGAGCTGAACAGATAGAGAAGTGTCAGCAGAACGATACCACTCAGCAGACCGAGCACCCGCGTCAATGATCCGAACAGAGAAGGTTTATCGGCGAGCGTGCGTCGATAGCGGTTGCGCCAGTCGCGCAGCTCCAATTGTCGTTCAACCCGGTTTGCATCAGCAGGAGTAAAGGCGGCGGCGTCCCCTGTTGCCAACGACGGCCAGAGTCGTTCCTGCTCCAATTCAAACAGCCACTGGTGGAGTTGGCGTCGCGCGTGCAGGAGTCCTGACGGCTCGGAGCCAATCAGTGAGAGCAGGTGGGCGCGCATCTGCTGCTCAACGGCCGGCAGGAAGCGTTTGTCGGTGGGGTCAACAGGTATACCGTCTTCGTCCAGGGCGGCCAGTCCCCAAGCCGTATCCAGAGCGCCGGCGCCGAAGTCCTCGTCAGACTGGGCCATCACACTCTGGAACTGATTGTCGAAGGCGGCCTGCCAGCGGACCGGATTGAGACCGCGCAGCTTGCGCGCAGTCGCCGACGGCAGCACATATCCCGAATGGACTGCAAGATCCTGGATCGTTTCGGGATTCAGCTCATTGAACAGGTCGGGCATCTGCCCGATGAGCCGGTTCAGTGCTTGATGCGAGGTTGCGCCCAATTGCTGCAGCGAGGCCAGTGGCTCCAAGTGGGTGGCAGTCCCGGTCGAGGGTGAACCGGCGGCGGTTGAACCGTCTGCGCTTCCAGGCTGGAGCAGGACCTGCTCGCGTACGAGCCGCTTGCCCTCGTGCTGCTGCGCGGCCCGGAAGATATAGTCCAGCGGCACATGATCGGCGGCTGCACCGAGCAGGCTGTAGGGCCGTTCGCTGGCGTTGCGCAGATCAATACCGACCTGTTCATCGATGTAGGCGGCTCCATCGGCGGCGATGAGCGCCTGAAGGGTGTTGCCAACGAGGACGGAGAGTTCGTAGCTGTTGCGGGCCAGGCCTTGATTGCTCTTTTCCCGATCTACCAGATAGATGCGGTCGAAGAGCGGTCGTCCCAGCCACTCATCTGGCAGTGTGCCCCGTGCCTTGGAGCCTTTCCGGATGGAAGAGATGACCTGTTTGAGGTTGGCGCGACGCAGGCCGGTGAACGCTTCCAATTCAGCCAGCGCCGCGTAACAGGAGGCGTCCTCGATAGTGCGATTGGTGTCGGTGGCGTAGCTGCCGGCGGCGAAGATGCCGACGACCTGGGCGATGTGACGCTGGCCCAGATAGTTGAGCTGGTGCGCGATCGTTGGCCAGATCAGTGCCGACGTCAGCGGTTCATAGAGGGGTGCAATCACATACAGAGTCGTCTGTACGAAGGGATCGCCGGGAACAAGGGTGTCGGCGCGGATGGGATCGATGATATTGGAGGCGACAAGATGGGCGATGCTGCCGCCTTCGTTAATCGCGGCACGAAATGCATGCCGCCGCGTTGGCGTATCGGGCGGGGCTGTGGGCGATGCGGGAGGGCTCTCTGCGCTGCCGGGAACACCGCCGGTGTCAGCATCCTTGTTCGATCTGCGGAATGGCCAGGGCAGACCTCTGCGAGAAGGCTTTGCGGCTGTGGGCGAGTCTCCCACCGACCCAGGTGGATACGGGGAAGATGTTGCGTCTTGCCATTGGAGCGGGTGCAGCGTGTCTGCGGCCGACGCGAGCAACAGGCTTGCCCGCCGCTGGCTCGTTGCCCGCCGCCAGTGGTTGGTGGTTTGCGGCAGTTCAGGGACGGCAGGGGGCGGCGACCGCATAAGTTCGGTGAGCAGCCGTTCGAGATAGAAGGGCGGGAGACGGTTATCACGCAGGGTGAACAGATTGAGAGAAATTTCGTCCTGATGATTGAGTTGATCGGACGGCAGGAGGGCGGCAAAGCGGGTGATGCGCGTCAGATCGGGTCCGTCGGCGCCGGTAGCGTTTCGCTGTTCCTGGGCGGAGTGCAGACGCGGCGCCAAATGGAGCATCGTCTGCAGACCCCATCCACCAAGACATAGTATTGCAGCTCGGCTGCGGGTTGCGCCGGGAATCATGGTAGTTTCTAGATTTCGGTTTCCAGCACTTGGCTGCCGGGTTGCGTTCGGCGCCAAGTGACTTATTTTATAACAGATTGCCGGGGTCGGTACAGGTCCACCGATCTACGGCAGGAATGGTTGTCAATACAGTGCTAGAGATCGTTTTCAGTGATTTCGGGCAGGTCGACCCAGGCGGGATGGAGATGAAACTCCTCGCGGGCGGGGAAATCGAGTTTGTTTTCATATTGTGCCCGAAACTCGTCAAGGCGGTCGATGAGCGTCACAGGCAGGCCGTGGACGATCCAGACGGCGTCCATGCGTCCTGTGTCGCCGGTGGGTATCCATTTCATGTCCTCCTGTCCGACCATCGCCATCGCCAACTGGGCATCATCTTCGCGCGTTGACGGTGTGGCCGCCAGGCGGATGTGCTCCAGATTGCCGTCGTGGAAGCTGAAGCGGTCCGAATCCCAGCGGATGTAGGGGTTCAGACGGTCCAGCCACTGCTGGACGCGGTTGTTGGGCAGAGGCCGGGCCTGCTGGGTCTCTTCGCCATGTTGGACACCGATAATGTGACGGATGTCGACGCACTGCAGAACCCTGCCCAGCAGCCCCCTTTCGGTGGCGATTGCGTTGGTGAGGTTCGCAAAGAGCTCCTCACCGCTGACCGCCCGTCCGAAGTTCAGGGTGCGATCGATTACGGGCCCGAGCAGGACCTCCCAGTCGCTGGGGTAGACGACCTGGGCTGCGTTGCGATAGAAGTGTTGCAGATAGTCGCGCCCGACGGCGCCGGTCTCCAGTTCATAGTACGTGTTGGTGCTGGCGGTGCCGTCGGAGATGCGGGGGTCGATGCGTTCGGCGGCCCGCCTTGCCGCGTGATTAGCCCGGCCCAGCGCGCTGCCGGTATAGTCTATCTGTGAGCGGAAAAGCTCCCGCATCTGCGTTCCGTATGCGAAGAGGCGCTCGACGAGGATTCGTTCCAGGATGTCGCGGCGCTGGTGAAGACGGGAGCGGGCTTTGCGCTGGCGCATGTCTCGGGCGCGATCGCGGGCCTGGCGGGGGTTGAAGGCCGCGAGCATGAGGTCGCCCAGTCCGCCGGCAATCTGGCCGATCTGTTCCGCCGCGCCTCCTTGCTGGGCCAGCAACGAGCGCCAACGGGCGCGGTCCTCTTCCATGACCGGGTGGTTGTTCAGCAGGAAAAGTCTTTGCTTTATCAGCGATTCGTTGGGCGCGGTGGAAGGATTCAACGGCGCCAGCAGGTCGGCCAGCTCCAGTGCGCCGCGCAGTCCTGTATCGAGGATCACCTGGCGAAAAGTTTCGTCGACCGCGGTCTTGAAACCGAGCCATGCGCCGCGTTGTTCCTCGACCTCCTCGGCCATCTCCTCCAGCCGGTCGTTGTCCAACGAGAGATAGCGGGAGCGCATCCTGGCCAGGAGTCCCTGCCAGGCGGTGATAACCTTCTGGCGTGTTTGCGGTGAAATAGGCTGGCGCGGGTCGTTGAGCTCCGGCCCGGCGGCCAGGCGCCGCATGCAGTCTGCCAGGAATGCCTGTTGCCAGAAGTTGACCAGTGACTCGTCCGGCGCGACGATCGCGGAAGCGGCAAAGCTGCTGTAGACCAGGTAGTTTCCCTTCGCCGGAGGCCGACCGGTGCGGCGGTCGTTAACTACCTCGGCGGCGGCGACGCTACCGGACATGCGTTCCCGCACGACGTTTACTTCCAGCCCGAGAATCTCGCTGCTCAGGTGGCTGATGGCTGTGAGTTGAATCAGATGAGCGGCCAGGTTTTCAGCATCGGATTTACGAGACAGGCTGCGGCCGTCGCGGTTGGTGCGCCCGACCAGAAAGATAAAGTCGAACGGTGCGTAGGGTGTGTCGGGCAGTGCCCGCTGTTCGCTGGGATAGAGTTCCTGGAACTGCTGCGTTTCCTGGAAGTAGTTCAGTTCTTTGAGCGCGGCGTAGGCGTTGGCTTTGATGCGGCGGCGCTGCAGGTCGCTGTTGATCTCTTCTTCTAGCACGTCGGGCAGGAAGAAGATGCCGACGACGCGAGCGTTGCTGCGCACGAGGGCGCGCACTCGGTGCGCCACGTCCATAAACATGCCGGCGCCGGTACCGCCGCAGAGGCTGCTGACGACATAGACGAGCTGATAGTTGCTCATCACGGGAAAGCGGCGATTCTGCGCCATCTCCAGATCGCGGATCTTGTCCAGGGCGGCGTATTTCGTCTCCAACAGCCTCTTGAAGGTGACGTAGTTGCGGAAGAAGGAGAGCCGCCCGATGGGCCGCAGCTGTTTGGCGCCGTTATGGATATAGCCAAGAGGGATCGATGGGTAGTCCCACCAGCGGGCGATTTCGGGATGGTTTTCGAGGTTATCGACGAGGCGGGTTGCGTCAAATTTGCCCATGTAGGCCGATTCATCGGCATAGAGGGGCTCCTGATCGAGCCGGTTGATCAGCGGTTCCGTATCCAGAGCCAGCAGTTGAATCATCGCCGGCAGCGTTTCGCCGCCCCAGGCTTTGCGCAGGCGCCGTTTGACGGCCCGTACAGCGTTGGTGCCCATACCGCCTACGCCGACCACGAGGGTCGGATAGATTGTTGGCTTTTCACTAATAAAAGGCGCCCCGTTCTGCTCCATATATGGCTTCTCTCTTGAACTCTCTATAGCCCGTATTTATTATTCCATTACTGTGCATGTTTGCGCAGCTTGCCTAGCTATCTGGTTGCCGCCAGCTGCCGGAAGAGTTGAGGTCGGCCAAAGGCTCCGGCAGCGGCGCAAAAAAACCAGAGACTAGAAGCTGTCGCGCGGGCTGCCCCATGGGTCAGCCGAACCCGCGCCGGCGGATGAACTGTTGTGCTCGTCGCTAAACGCCCCATCGCCCGAAGAGGGAGACGACCAGTTCGAGTTGTCGCCGGGCTGTTCTGTCCGTCCGTAGTCCCCGGACGCTGAGGAAGAGTAAGGGTCCGGCCCCCAGCCTCTCTGGTCCCAGGCTGTGTCCCAAGCGGACTTTTGCGTTCCCTCACCGGCGCCTTGCCAACTGTCCGAACTGCCGGAACCGGCAAAACGCTCAGGAGAGGTATCAGCGATATTCTCAAAAGCAGCGGAATTGCCTGGCGAACCTGCCGCCGGTTCCGGTCCAGGGACGGGCGGTGGGTAAGACGCGTACGCCGAACCCCCGGCCACATTCGACGTGACGAATGCGGTTTCCGACCCGCTAGCGTGATGCCAGCCGTCCGGACTGCCGGGGGCGGCAGCGTACCCAGGCGCAAGAGGGGAATCCTGCCCAGGCAGAATCACTCCCGGATCTTCGTCGTCATCCGTATTGTACCCGCGAGTGCGGGCACGCGCCACCACGATGAGCAACCCCAGGAGCAGCACAGGTCCGCTACAGAAAACCAGCGGGAAGGTGTAGAACGGACGCAACCACCACTCAACGTAGCGCTGATAGAGGGTTGGACTGCGGAAACTGATATCGACAGACCTCATCTCGCCGGCCAGGCCGACAATGCTCAGCTGCAGCACTCCACTATAAAAGGAGCCGCGCAGAGCATCTTTGGGCAGGTCTTTGCGGGCGATGAGGATGACGGGGACTTCGAAGAAGCCTTCTTCATCAGGCAAACCGTTGACTTCGACCGGCGGGGCTTCCAGGAAAAGTTCATCCAAATTCATCACGCCGCTGCCAGCCTCTCCCGATGCGGTCAGCCCAACGATTTCAAGCACAAAAGGCGTTTTTCCGTTAAAGCGCAGAAAGAGCGTTTCCGTCGCTCTTTCGCCCGCCCGCCCCAGATCGCCAAAATCGAGCGCGCCGGCGACACCCCACTCCACATCGCGGATCTGGAGACGGAAGGGCACTGTCGCCTCTGAGGAGGGACCCGCGCCTGAGGAGGAGTGTGCGGACAGGACATCGAAGTCCTGGCTGGGACCGGCCAAACTGAGGAGCCCGTGGCAGTTGCCGGCGGACATGGTCCCTTCGCTTTGCAGGCGAACCGGCAGCGCCCAGTTCGCCGGCTGCAAACCATCTGAGCCCGCGGAGTTAGCCGCGCTGTCGCCCGTCGCTTCGAAGGGTTGCAGGTCACCAGCAGTGGCGGTGAGGCCGCTGCAGCTACTCTCGGCCAGTTCAACCGTCAGCCGAAAGGGGGTATCCCCGCTGTAGGCGACGGGCAGCAGGATCTGCTCATCCAGCCGGTAATTCGGTGATGTATCGTAGAGCAGCGCGCCGAAGTCGGCCTCCTGCACCTGGATGCGTGCCTGGGAGCGGGGGATGTCCAAGAGCACAGCCAGCGATGGGGCAGGACGAACCTGTACCTCCATAGGCAGTCCGGCCGGGCTGAGAGCCGACAGATTCAATTGGCCCTCGTACTGGCCCGGGCGCAGCAGGTCGAGGCCGTCCACGTGCAGAAGCGCCGTCTGGATACCGTTTTCGGGCACCTCTACGGAAAGACTTACAGAGGCCTCGCGCATGATTTCGCTTGTATCGGACCGGCGCAGGACCAGCGACGCCTCCAGCGTTCCAATCTCTTCAACCGTACTGGCCTGGATCGTGAGCGGCCATCCTTCGGGCGGCATCTTGGCCAGATCGATATCGGCCGGCAGTCCCTTCACGTAGATCGCCGGTTCTACTTCCAAGAGCGTGCGCGCATAGTCTCCGAAACGGACTCCATCGATGGCCGCCGTCACCAGGAAGAGCGCTTCGTAGTCACGCCCGTCCTGCGGCATAAAGCCGTCGTCGGAGCAGACATGTTCACCACAGCTGATCCGCCTCCGGTAGACGATTTCGCCGCCGTCGAGGTCGGTAACGTAGACAGCGGCCTGGAGATCATCCAACTGACTGCCGGGGCCAAAACCGATCTGTAGTTGCAGGCTGCCGTCTTGCAGGATTCCAGGATTGCTGGCTGAGGGGGAGAAGACCTGTGCTTGGGGCAGCTCCTCCGAGGTCTGGAGCCGGAAGGTGCGCCGCAGCTGTAACGGCTCTCGGTCCTCTCCCAACTGAACTGTAACCTCTTCCACGCCGCCGGAAAGCTGCTGGACGGCGACCGTTCGACCGCTAATCGGGTCCTGACCCAGGAGTGCGATGGGCAGATTGCCGTTGAGCATCAGCGGCTCGTCCACGGCGGGGCCGGCGCCGGCAACGACGATGATAGGCGACTTGCCGGCAGGGTAGTAGCGCGCTGAGGCGGCGTTGCCCAGTACGCTGGGAGGCGGGAAAAGGAGCTCAGGATAGCTGTCGGCCTGGACGACGGCAAAGCTGCTCAGGTCGGTCGTCTTTGCCACCCATTCGCCGGCAGCCAGCGGCGCGACAGCCACGTTTAGGTCGATGTTGCCGTCGGCGAGCAGGCTCTGAGTCAGCATCGGCGCGCCGTCCCGCTCTACGGCGGTGATCGCGGATTGCGGGCTGACGAAGGCAATGCTGCCGGCGCCATGCGCTTTGCGGATTGAGACGGTCAGGTTCCCGTGCACATTGCGGTGGGTGACGACCGAGCGGTCCGACTTCATTTCGGCGAATAGTTCGCTAAAGATGAGCAGGAGGTCCTGCGAGCTCTTGGCCTCGCGCGCGAGCGAAGAGCTGGTTTTGAGAAAATCGCCGGCGCAGCCCGCATCGGGATTGCAGAGGATCACGGGGTAGAGCAGTGCGCCGGCGTCCCCGATCTGAGCCAGTAGATTGGTGATGGTCTGTCGCTGACCGGTGACCTGTAACGGCGCTGTTGGCTCCCCGTCGGTCAGCAGCAGCACATACTGGCTGCGATTAGGGTCGCCGTGAAGTTCGAGCAGCTGCAGCGCCTCCTTCAGTCCCAAATCCATGCGCGTGTAGCCGCGCAGGGCATAGTCCTCGGGAGACTGGAGCGACGCAGCCAGCCGGCTGCGGTTTTCAGCGCTGCCGACCTCCTGCAACAGGCTCATCGAGCCGACGCCCTCGGCGGTACTGTCGAAACGCAGCACGGCGATGCGGTCGGCGCTGTCGGCGAGATGGACCAGCAGGCGGGCCGCGCTGTAGCGCAGTTCGTTGGGGTCGCTGGGGGCGTTAAGAGTAGCGTCATCGCATGGGGGCCCGGAGGGAGGTTGGCCCTGCGGCCAAGGCCAGCAGGTGGCCATGCTGCCGGAGTCATCGAGGATGACGATTACGTCGATGGGGGCGGCCCCGGACGTGGACTGCCGCGGCAGCGCAGGTCGGGTCCCGGCGTGTGCAGGCGCGGCGCCATGGCCCGTGATCAACAGGAAGAGAAACCCACTTAGCAGACAGACAAACACGGCCCAAGGCCTCCGGTCCCAGCCCTGTGGGAGGCGGCGGATGAGCAGAGACTTCTGGTAAACGTTACCGGGCAGATGACGCTCCTGACACCTGTGGCTATTGCACGGCGGCAAACAACTGATCAACGGACTGCTGGCTCTACCAGTTCCAAGAGAGAAGCAAACGCGCGCATCGGCTCCGCGTTCCCCTGCTTTGCTGGCAGAGATACAGTCCCCCACAGGTCAAACGCGCCGAACGCCCTGTTCCCGCGGCGTTCGGCGGCATAGACTTGCAGTGAGCGAAATGCGCGCGCATCGACTCCTTTTCTTTCTGTTAAAAATTGTATCACAGCGCAGATTGGCATTAAAAGAGGCAGGCCCAAGTCCTGGGCCCGTTTCGGGGCCTGGACTCCGGGTGCCTGGCAGAGGGCCAGACGTCCCTGGACAGGCTGCGCGTTTCGGAGAGAGTTGACTGGTGGTTACACTGGAATTGTGAGCGGAGAGGCCGGGCCCGCGGGCGTCTTTTGGGTTCTTGACTTCAGAGATTTCTCAGAGTTTCGGGCAGCAGGCAAGTGCTGAAATGCGATAATTAACGACGAGAATCCAGCGCACTGCTTTTGGGCGATTTGCCTACGATCCGCCAATGAAATACAGACCCGGTCAGTCAGTATTGGGAGTGAACACCCACCCGCCCGCAACGGACGTTACGCCTGTGGATCTCGTTTGAAGTTGTGATCTTCGCTGAAGCTGCGCGTTGGAGGCGCCGTCACGAATCAGGCATTTGCAAAGCCCTTGGCACGGAACACCAGGGGCTGGGGATTCGTCGATAACGGAGGCGATGAATGGGGGACAGGGATGAGAAAACGGCTAACCGTCGTTGTTCGTGGTGGCAAGCTCGGCGAGCATCTGTGAGAGTGCGGCCATGAACTGATCTGTAGGCAGCGCGCCGGGGATCAGCCGCCCCTCGCCGCCGACAAGAACGACGAAGGTGGGGGTACCGCGGACAAAGGGTGCCCCGTCTCGCATATCGCTCTGCACTGCCTGCGCGGGCGCGTCCTCTGCCAGGCAGGTTGAAAAGGCGTCGGTGTCCAACTCGTATTCAGCCGCCAACTCCATGAAGTAGATGGTGTTGTCGGAGCGAGACCACTGATCCATATCGACGAAGAGGCGATGATGGAACTGCCAGAAGGCTTCCTGTTCGGCCGCGCACTCGGACGCGACCGAAGCGGAAAAGGCATGGGGATGGATATTCTCGATGGGGAAGTGCTTGAATACCCACATAACCTCACCGCGGGCGACAAACTCTTCATCCAGAACCGGCTGCGTTGTCAGGGCGTGGCGGCTGCAGTAAGGGCATTGGAAGTCGCTGAATTCAACGACAACAATCGGGGCGTCGCTACTGCCCTTGTAGATGTCACCGGCCAAAGTGAAGCCGGGTCGGTCCGGGTCGGGCTTCAAGCCCTCCGCCGTAGCCCAGAAGGGCAATCCGCCGTCTCCCTGCTGTTGCTGTTGTTGTTGCTGCTGCGCCTGAGCCGCGCCCTGGGGCGTACGGCCGGCCGCGATCGTCCCGATCCAGTTGTCGAAGGTATCGTATGGCTGAGCCCCGGAAAGGGAAAAAGCGTCGCCGGTCTCTTCACGCACGAAGCGGAAACTGGGCGTGCCGGTAAAGCCGAAGGACTGGGCTTCAGCCAGGCTTTCGTTCACCTTTGCCAGCTGGGTCTCGTTATTTGCCATGCAGGACCCGTATTGGGTGGTGTTGGCGCCCAACTCCTGGGCCAGTTCGGCAAAGAAGGACAGGGCCTCTTCGCGGGGCGCCCATTCTTTCTGAGTCCGGAAGATCCTGTCGTGCATCTGCCAGAAGAGGACGATATCCTGTTCCGCCATACAGTTGGCGGCGATGGCCGCGGCAAGAGCGTTGGAATGAATCGAGGAGAGGGGCATATCGCGGAAGACGAATTTCACGGCGCCGCTCTCGCCAAATGCGGCCAGGAGGGCCGGTTCGGTCTGGATCACGTGACGGGCGCAGAAAGGGCATTCGTAGTCGCTGTATTCATAGATGGTGATAGGCGCGTTCGGATCGCCGCGGAAGGGGTATCCCTCTTCGGTAAAGCCGACAGGGACACCTCGATGCATGTTGGGCTGCGAGTCGCCGGCGGGCGCAGGGGCAACGACGGGGGCGACGATATTGCCGTCGGCATCGGTCGTACATCCTGCGACAACTAGAAGGAGGACGATCAGGAAGGTGAGGGGACTCAGGCGCAACCCACTCTTTTCTCTACCTGCGTCATTCACTTGCCTGGTACGGCGCAAAAGTCCGGCTTGCAAATTCATGGGTCCTCCTTGAGGGACTTCCGACTGTGATACAAACTGGGGGCCTGAGGCGCCCCCGGCGCTACTAGCTCGATGCGCTGCTGTGTCGCTATGTGAAGAGCCTATACGACTACCGCGACAGCTGTGCAGCTATTGAAGGCAGCCAAGCAGTTCGTCTCGAAAGTGAGCGATTGCCCTATTGTAACGGCGGGAACAAGAGAGTACTAATCTGACGAGTCGTTTCGGCGGGTTGGCTCAGTATTCGCCCCAGGTAGTCAAGTTTGCCTGAAAGCCTAGTTACATCGTAGTATGAGGACTTTGGAAGGGAACTGGCCAACCCCGGTGGTCGGCAGCGCATAGAAGATTTCGCGCCCGCCATTGACCACAAAGCGCTATAGGTGAGAGAACGGCATGGACGACACGACCCTGCCAGCAGGTGCTGAACCGGTAGAAGCACATGAGGCCGCTGGACTCCGCAGCAACGCTGGGGATGAGAAGATGGAGGCAGACAGATCTTCGACCAGTGAGCCCGTCCGTACCCAGGTGCGGCCGTCCACTCCTCTGACCGGGCATTTGCGTCAACTTGAGGCGGAAGCGATTTATGTGCTGCGGGAGGTTGCGGCGCAGTTTGAGCGGCCGTGTCTCCTCTTTTCCGGCGGCAAAGATTCGATCGTCTGCGCGCATCTGGCGCACAAGGCATTTACGCCGGGGCGAATTCCCTTTCCGCTGCTGCACATCGACACCGGTCACAACTTTCCTGAAACGCTTGCCTTTCGCGACGAACTGGTAGAGGAGCTGGGCGTACGCCTGGTGGTGCGTTCGGTGCAGGATTCGATCGACGCCGGGCGCGTTCAGGAGGAGCCGGACGGCGATCCCAGCCGTAACCGGTTGCAGACGGTTACACTGCTGGATGCGGTGGCAGAACTGCGCATCGACGCAGCCCTGGGCGGCGCGCGCCGCGATGAAGAGAAGGCGCGTGCGAAGGAGCGCTTCTTCTCCCACCGCGATGGCTTTGGCCAGTGGGATCCCAAGAACCAGCGGCCGGAACTGTGGAACCTCTTCAACGGCCGGAAACTCAGCAACGAGCACTTCCGCGTCTTCCCCATCAGCAACTGGACCGAGCTCGATATCTGGCAGTACATCGCCGAGCAGGGGATCGACCTGCCCAGCCTTTACTTCGCCCACGAACGCGAGATAGTAAACAGGGATGGGATTCTGCTGGCGGTTGGGGCCTACGTCATACCGCGGCCGGGGGAAACAGTCAGATGTGAAACTGTGCGATTCCGCACAATCGGCGACATGACCTGTACAGGCGCGTTTCGCTCCTCAGCGAGTGCTTTGACGGACATCATTGAGGAGGTCGCGACCGCACGCATCACAGAAAGGGGCGACCGGGCCGACGACCGCCGCAGCGAGGCCGCGATGGAAGACAGGAAGCGGCTGGGATATTTTTAGCTGCAGGGGTTTATGAACAATCGGTGTCAAAGTTACTTCCACTGGTTGCTGAAAACGATACACTGGGATAAGTGATGGACCTACTACGCTTCTCCACCGCCGGCAGTGTCGATGACGGCAAGTCGACCTTGATTGGGCGGTTGTTATACGACTCCAAAGCGATATTCGAAGACCAGATGGAAGCGGTCGAGCAGGCGAGCGCAGCCCGCGGCGACCCTTCGGTCGACCTGGCGCTGCTGACCGACGGGCTGAGAGCGGAGCGGGAGCAAGGCATTACGATCGACGTTGCCTACCGTTACACTGCGACGCCCAAACGCAAGTTCATCATCGCCGACACGCCCGGGCACATACAGTACACCCGCAACATGGTGACCGGCGCCTCCACGGCGGATCTGGCGATCATATTGGTTGACGCCCGCAAAGGCGTCCTCACGCAGTCGAAGCGGCACAGTTTTATCGCCTCTCTATTGCAGATCCCCCATGTCGTTGTCGCCGTCAACAAGATGGACCTGGTCGAATACAGCGAGACGCGCTACCAGGAGATCGTTGGTGACTACCGCGCTTTCGCTGCCAAGCTCAACATGCGAAACGTGGTGTATATTCCTATCTCCGCGCTGCACGGGGACAATATTGTGAGCCAGAGCCAAAACATGCCCTGGTACCACGGCGCAACGCTTCTACACCACCTGGAGACGGTCAACATTGGGGCAGGTCGCAACAACGTGGACTTTCGCCTGCCGATACAGTATGTAATCAGGGCAAACAGTGCCGTTGACCTTGACTTCCGCGGTTTCGCCGGGCAGATCGTATCGGGCCGCATTGGGGTGGGTGAAGAGGTGGTAGCGCTGCCTGCAGGTATCCGCAGCCGTGTGGCGGGAATTCATCGCGGCGACGAGAGCTGCGATCGGGCAGCTGCCGGCGACGGCGTGGTGATAACGCTCGAGGATGAGATCGACATCAGCCGGGGGGACATGCTGGTGCGGGTGCGCAACCTGCCCCACTCATCCAATCAGATCGACGCGACGTTGTGCTGGATGAGCGAAGAGCCAATGAAAATAGAGTGGTCGGTCTCCAATAATTTCAGCGGACAGTGGTACTGGTTGCAGCAGTCGACGCGGCGTGTGCGCGCCTCGGTCCAGGAGTTGAACTACCGCATTAATGTGGACACGATGCACCGTGAAGAAGCGCCAACACTGCGTCTGAATGAGATCGGCCGCGGGCAGATTGTGACCACAGAGCCTCTTTTCTTCGATTCGTATCAGATTAACCGCGCCACAGGCAGCTTCATTCTCATCGACCCCCATACCAACAACACGGTTGCGGCAGGCATGATCCGGGACAGGGCGCGGCGGGTGAGTGAGTTGGTGCAGAAGCAGGAAGAGAGAGAGGCGCCCTCTCTCCGTGCGTCTCGTTCCTCCAACGTGGTGTGGGAGCCGGTCGCTGTCACGCGGCCGATGCGGGAGGAGTTGAACGGGCATGGGGCGGCGGTGCTCTGGTTCACTGGGCTCTCCGGTTCGGGCAAGTCGACAGTGGCAAAGGCCCTGGAACAGAGGTTGTTTGCGTTGGGTGTACGTACTTTCTCGTTGGACGGGGACAATGTGCGCCATGGTCTGAACAGCGATCTGGGCTTTGGCCCGGAGGCGCGCACAGAGAATATTCGCCGGGTGGCAGAGGTGGCCAGACTGGCCCTTGAGCATGGCAATATCGTGCTGTGCACGTTCATTTCGCCCTACGCGGAGGACCGGGAGGCGGCGCGGGCGCTGGCTCCGGAAGGCAGTTTTTGGGAACTCTTCGTCAAGTGCGACGTAGAAATCTGCAAAGAAAGGGATCCCAAAGGGCTTTACGAACGAGCCGAGCGCGGGGAGATCCCGAACTTCACCGGCGTCTCGGCCCCCTATGAGGAGCCGGTGCAGCCGGAGATGGTGCTGGAGACGGACCGGCACAGCGCGGACGAACTGGCGCAGCGGATCCTGGAAGCATTGGCACGGGCCGGGATCGTACACGGCGGAAATAGTTGACCGCTGGCATGTTCTGTTCGGCGGGCGATCGGTGGGATAGTTGAGTACTGCAATTGTAGTTGGCGGCGGCATGGCGGGACTATTCGCCGCCAACGTACTCGCCGACCATTGCGAGCAGGTCACCGTCCTGGAGCGGGACGAAGAGTGGAGTCCCCGGTCACGGTCCACCGGTCACACTGCAGACAAGGAAAGCTTGCCGCTAGCAGCTGGCCGGGCCGGCGTGCCCCAGACCCGCCACGTGCATGTCCTTCTGTTGCGGGGCGTGCAGGTCCTGCGAAAGCGTTTTCCCGGCCTGGAGGAGGAGTTGCTGGCCCTGGGCGCCCCGCCGCTAAACTGGCTTAAGGATACGGCCGCTCTGGCAGGCGGCAGTTGGTTACCTCGCTTCGATTCGAATCTCCTCGGTTTTAGTGTCAGCCGGACCCTGCTGGAAAACCAGGTACGCGAACGCCTGCGCCGCCGCGGCAACATCCGGTTTCGCACCGGCCACCGTGTGATGGGGCTAACCACCGACTACGCACAGACCCCGGAATGCGGCCGCCGGGAAAGCAAAGTCGGTGCGAACGGAGCACGCGTGACCGGCGCGGTCTGCACTGTGGAAAATGAAACAGTGTCCCTGCATGCCGATCTTGTCGTCGATGCCAGCGGCCGCTCTTCGCGTTTGCCCCGCTGGCTGGAAGAGCTCGGCTATGCGGCTCCGCAGGAGTCGACCGTAAATGCCGATGTAGGATACGCCACGCGCTGGTACAGGGTTCCGGAGAACTGGCGGGCGGACTGGAAAATGGTGCTGCTCGCCACCCGCTTCCCCGACATCAAGGGGGGCGCGGTCGTTCAGCCGGTCGAAGGCAATCGTTGGGTCGTGACGCTTGTCGGCTATGCCGGAGACCACCCGCCGGTCGACGAGGCCGGCTTTGAGGAGTTCGCCCGCAGACTGATCGGACCGCAGGTTTGGGAGGCGATCAGTGCGGCTGAACCACTAACAGAAGTCGGGGGCTACCGGCGCACCGAGAACCACTGGCGTCACTATGAGAGACTGAAGCGGTGGCCGCAGGGCCTGATCGCCCTGGGAGATTCGGTCTGCGCGTTCAACCCGGTCTATGCCCAAGGCATGACGGTGAGCGCGCTCTCGGCGGAAATCCTTGACGACTTCCTGAAGGGGAGAGGGGATCGGAAGCGTGGAAGCTTTGAGGGCGCCGCTTTCGGGAACTCCGGATTGGCCTTTCAGAAAAAACTGGCGAAGATGCTTCAGACCCCATGGCAGCTGGCCACCAGTGATGACTTTCGCTGGGCAGGACGGAAAGCCGGGGACGCTACCCTCATCGAGCGCTTCATGCACCGCTATATCGAGCATGTGCTGGACCGCATCCACCGACCGGATGTCTGCCTCACCTTCTTCAAAGTCGCCCATCTGATCAGTCCGCCGGCCTCCCTCTTCCGTCCCCGCGTCGCTCTGCCTATCTTGTGGGAGATGGTGAAGAACGGCTCTTTGCGGCCCGTCGCGAAGACCACTGACAGACAGGAACGGGAAGCTACTTCGTAGTGACCAGGGGCGTAAGCTTCTCGACAGTGCCGGGGCCGATGCCGGTGACCCGCTCCAGATCATCGACAGAATCGTAGGGACGGCTGGCGATGATGGCGTCAGCTTTGACGGTGCCGATGCCTGGCAGACTCGTGAGCTCCTCGGCTGAGGCGGTGTTGATGTTGACCAGTCCGCCGGCCGTCGAGTGGCCTTGCCCTGAGGGAGAGGCGGCAGCTGGCGGACCGTCTCCCGAGACGCCAGCCTGAGGCTGATTGGCAGGCGACACCGCCGATGACGAGCCTGTGACGGTCTGCGGCAGAGGAACATGAATCTGCGCGCCGTCGAAGACGGTCTCCGCCTGATTCACCAGCGCCGGATCCGCATCGGGCAGCAGTCCCCCCGCTTTGGCCAAGGCCTCGCCGACGCGAGCGCCTGCCGGCAGTTCGACCAGGCCGGGATTGCGCACGCCGCCGCTTACAAAAACCAATAATGGACCAGGTGTGGCCGTAGGTGGAAGAGTAGGTGTCGGCGCAGGGGTCGGTGGTGGGTGGAGTACAATCGCGGGCGGGCTTGGCCGGCGCAGCAGCCACATCAGGGCGCCCGAGATAGTTGCGCTCAGCAGGAAACCGAGTAGAAATCCGAGGCCCATATATCGCAAAGCCGTTGCTGCATTTGAGTCTATAGCGGCGCGTGGTGCGTTTTCGGTAACCGGACTTCGAGTTGGTCGGGGATCCAACTCAGGGCTCATATTTGGGTCTCCCTGGTAGAGGTCTCTACAGGCGCAAGTGTCCTCCACTGCAGCGGAGGAAGTTATTGTTACAGGTCTGACATCCGATTACCGGCTGGCGGCCATAGCCGAGATGCGCTTGAGCGCGTTCTGTCCGAAGATGGTCAGCGCCTGGTCGTCGTTCAAGGGATGGAAGAGGCCGGGACGGACATCGCGCAGATAGCGCTCAAGTGGCAGGCTGCGGGACATGGCCGCCCCGCCCACCACGCGCACCGCGTGATCGACGGCCTCGATGGCATTATTGGTGACGGTATACTTTGCGGCGAGCACTGCGGGAGCGAGTTCATTCCGTCGAGCGTTGAGCTGATCCCAGTCCCGGGCCGTGTTGTAGAGGAGCGCCCTGGCCTGGAGCAGCAGCAGTTCGGCCTGACCGAGACGGCGCTGAATGCTTTCCAGTTCGGCGATCGGTTTGCCAAGGGCGGTGGGCACGCGTTTCGCGGCGTAATCGGCGGCGAAGTCGAGTGCGGCCTGGGCCACGCCGAGGTAAACGGCGCTGACGGTGCAGATGAACCAGGCATTGGCCGGGGCCTTGCCGGTAGTGCGGGGGCTGGGCGCGCCGCGCCCGATCATCTGCTCGTCGGTCACGCGGGCGTTCACGATTTTCAGGTCGTGGCTGCCGGTGGCGCGCATCCCGAAAGAGTCCCAGGTTTCGATGATTTCGAAGTGGGGGCCAGCCGGGATGACGAAACGGGCGACATGACCGCTGCCGTCCTGCAGGGCCGCAGGAATGATAAAATAGTCCATTTCGGGGCTGAGGCTGGCGAAGGTCTTGAGCCCGTTGATGAGCCAGGCGTCCTTGCCATTCTCCCGGACCGGTTCGGCGGTGGTTTCGGGCAGGCCGCCGCGACTGGGGCTACCCAGATTCGGCTCAGTGGCGACGGAGTTGATGAGCGCGCCGCGCTCAACAGCGTCGCGGCAAATCTGGGCGAAGAGCGCCTGGGACCAGCCGCCGCGGTCCGGCTCGACGGCGGTTCCTTCAAGAGATGCGGCAACGCCCCCTATGACCTGAACGTGCATTACAAAGCTGAGCCCCGTGCTGCCGTCTCCCTGTGCCAGCGTCTCCATTGTCAGTGTCGACTCGAGCAGGTTGGCGCCCCAGCCGCCGAACTCCTGCGGGACGACCAGGGCGGGCAGACCGACACGGCGAATGTCGACGAAGTTTTCGTGTGGGAAGGATCCGTCGCGGTCGTGCTGGGCGGCCCGCTCGCGGAATGCAGGGAGCAAGCTGCTTGCCACATCGATAAAGCGCTGCTGGCGTTCGGTTGTCGGGTAGAGCATACAGCCTCCAAAACTGCGGCAGTTCGTGCACCTTCTGACTACTGATCACAGTTCACTTTCGACAGGCATTTCTGACACCGGTTTTGACGATGCGCGGCCGGTATTTTAACATAGTTCCGACGGGAAAAGCCACTATCGCTCAAGCTTTTGGCATGGGATTTCGATGAAGCAAAGTCAGATACGCGTACTGATCGCCAAGCCGGGTCTGGACGGCCACGACCGCGGCGCCAAGGTGATCGCCAGGGCGTTGCGAGACGCCGGATTCGAGGTGATTTACACGGGAATTCGCCAGACGCCCCAGATGATCGCCGAAGCCGCATTGCAGGAGGATGTGGATGTCGTCGGCCTGTCGATCCTCAGCGGCGCGCATATGACGCTCTGCCCCAAGGTGGTCGAGCTGCTCCATGCCCAAGGCCAGGAGGATGTGCTGGTGCTGTTGGGCGGGATCATTCCTGATGAGGATGCTGCCCAGCTCAAGGCTGCCGGCGTCCACGCGGTCTTCGGCCCTGGCACTACCTCAACCGAAATCATCGCTTTCATCCGATCCGCCATGGCCGGTGGATAGCGGCCCGGCCTTCGCAGCGGGGTCCAAACGGGGCCGTTTACGCCTATGAAAAGTGGTTCGCTCCTGAACTACCCACTGGGTGCGAACCGCTGGAAGCTGGCAACCGGTGTTGCCGATGCCCAAACCAGTACCCACGGAACAACTGATAGACTATCTTCTCCGGGGCGACCGGCTGGCGCTTGCGCGCGCCATCAGCCGCGTGGAAGACGACGCGGGGGCGGCAGCCCGGATCGTGAAGGCCGTCTTCGCGCACACGGGCCAGGCGCACTTGATCGGCATCACCGGCGCTCCGGGCACGGGCAAGTCGACGCTGGTCTCGGCGCTGGTCGAGAGTTACCGTGCGAACGGCGATACCGTTGGCGTGCTGGCGGTGGACCCGACCAGTCCCTTCAGCGGCGGCGCGCTGCTGGGGGACCGCGTGCGCATGACAAGCCACAGCGGTGACGCCGGCGTCTTCATCCGGTCGATGGCGACCCGTTGGGGGACGGGCGGCCTCGCCAAAGCGAGCGCGGATGCGCTACTGCTGCTGGACGCGGCCGGTTTTGACCGCGTTCTTGTGGAAACGGTGGGCGCCGGCCAGGCGGAAATCGAAATCGCCCGCATTGCCGATTCAGTCGTAGTGGTAGAGGCGCCGGGTCTCGGCGACGAGGTGCAGGCGATCAAAGCGGGCCTGCTGGAGATTGCCGATATTTTCGCCGTCAACAAGGCGGACCGTAGAGGCGCAGCGCGCACGGTCGCCGCGCTGGAGATGATGTTGGAGACGGGCGGGGCAGCGGCCCAGACTGTCATCCATCACGGGCAACGCATGGAGACGGGCGCGGCAGAGTCCGACACTGAAGCCGAGGACGGATGGTCGATTCCGGTATTGAAGACGATCGCGGTCAGCGGGGGCGGCGTGGCTCAGCTGCGGGATGCGCTCGATCGGCACCGGGAATGGCTGGGTGAGAGCGGCGCCAGGGCGACGCGGGAACGCATGCGTCTTGACCATATGCTGCAGACGCTCGTCCAAGCCGAAATGTTGGCGCGGATGGAACGGACGTTGTCTCCGGGTCTCCGTTCGGATCTGGTGGACTTGATGCAGCGCCGGAAGACTGATCCCTACAGCGCTGCGGCAGATGTGATTAAGAAACTCTCAGGGTAGATCCCTTTCGCTTTCTTTCTGAGTTGAATCAAAGCCTGCACGTGAGCTCAGTCGCTGCGCGTGCATGGACCGCAGACAGCGGAACCATACACAAATGCGTCGTCCAGAAACTGAAGCGCCGGTTTGGCGAATCGCAACCATCTTTCCAAATCAAGGTGAATGGAGTGAACAGGAATATCTGGCGCTGGAGACAAACCGCCGCGTCGAATTCGACAATGGCTTTGTAGAGGTGCATGATGCGCCAACCGACAGGCACCAGGGAATCATGATGTTCCTGTGCTTCGCTCTCAGTAGTATTGCTCGGCAAATTGGAGGTGCGGTCCGGCCGGGTGGTTTACTGTTACGCTTGTGGGAGCAGAAGTACCGGCAACCGGATGTCGTCTTTTTGCTCGATCGCAACAACGTCCTGCGTCAAGAGAACTTCTGGGATGGGGCCGACTTGGCAATCGAAATCGTCAGCCGGGGCCTTGAAGACCGCGAGCGGGACCTGGTGACAAAACGGTTCGAATATGAACGGGTGGGCATCCAGGAGTACTGGATTGTGGATCCTGAACAGGAAACAGTCACGGTGCTGTCCCTATCCGGCTACGTCTACTCCGAAGGCGATCTCTTCGGTCGCGGCGATATTGTTAAATCTCCCCTTTTGCCGGAACTTGCTCTGCCCGTCGCGGAGATCCTGGACGCAAATTAGGACCGCGAAGGACGGCGTTCAGTATCGGCGCGATAGCTGTCTGAGTAAGCTGTGGTTGGAGGAATGCTACGAAATTGGAGTTGAGCGGCGGCATCGTCAGTTGCCTAGTGCGTTGCTGATGGCGGACTTGTAAGGAAGGCCAGCGCCGCCCTCTCGGCTTCCTCCTGCGCCTGCGGGAGGTTGTCAACGGATTTCTGAAGATTCGGTTCGAGGAAAAGAAACGAGACCTCCTTCACTTTGACTCCGGCGGCTTTGCTCAGAGCGAGCGCGTAGGCCCCGCCCTGCAGACGGTAGCGCGCCATCACCTGTTCGACCTCTTCTTCGGAGCCGACGGCGTCGGTCTTGAAGTCCACGATCACGAAGCCGTCCTCCTCCTCAAAGAGGAGGTCAATGAACCCTTCGACGATGCCGTCGCCGACAGGGCCGGCCACAGGCGCCTCCCGCCACCAGCGCTTCGATGCCAGCGCGCGCTGCACGAGGGAGCTGTCGAGCGCGCGTTGTACGAGGCGTCCGATCTCATCCGCTCGCTCAGGCACACCCTCGGCCGCGGCTTGCGCCTGCACGTTTTTCTCGAGGTCGCTACCCTTGTGCAGATCGACAACCTGCAACACGGCGTGAACGGCGCGACCGAAATTGGTCCCGGCGCGACCGCGGCGCCAGGGTTCGTCGGGGACGTCCTGTTCCTCCTTCTCGTCCTGCTCATACCGGGCGAGACGGGTGGCGGCCGCGGAGATGGGCAGGCTGCGGGCTGCATAGAGCTCGCGCCTCTGCTGCTGCCAGCGTTCGCGCGCGGTGGGGGTATCATCGTCGGCCGCTGCTTCACCGGGGGAAACCGGAACGGACGGTGCGGGGACTGCCGGGGGATCGAATCGCTGCCAGAGATGATCTGCGCCCTGCATGAACGAATCGATGTGGGCGGCCGCAGATTTCTTGCTCCCTGCTTTGTGGTAGAGGCTGACGACGAGGTGATCTCGGGCGCGGGTCGCGGCGACGTAGACCAGCCGCACGTGCTCCTCTTCCGCGCGCTCCTTTTCGAAGTCGGCCAGCTCTTGATATCCGGCCGTTTGGAGAGAGGCTTTTGCTTCGATCCGACCGCTCTTCCGATCGAAAAGCACGGGATCGGGATTGGGGCCTCTTGTCGCGTTCAACCCGGCAAGGAAGACGATGGGGAATTCCAACCCCTTGGCGCCGTGGATTGTCATTACGCTGACTGCGCCGGCATCGGACTCACGGACGACGGTCTCACGCGCACGTACGCGTTCTTCGCGCTGGCGTTCGGTCCAGGCGAGGAATGCGCGCAGGGAGGCTTCTCCTGTGGCGGCGAAGGCGCGAGCGCGGTCTATCAGAAAGCCGTAACGCGTCCATCGACCGCGCGAATAGCGTTCGTTGAGGGCCAGTTCGCGGAGCCGGCACGTACGCACAAACTGCTCGATGAGCGTCGCCGGGGCGGTCCATTTGCGGCATTCGTGGAACTTTCTCAGGACGGCCAGTGCGTCGGCGACGCAACCGGACGGGGGACAGTCCTGGGCGAGGTAGTCGAACCGGCCGCCCTTTTCGACAAACGTCAGCAGGTCGGCATCGGAGCAGGCGAGGGCGGGGGAGCGCAGCGCGGCTGCGACCGCTACGGGGTTGGTCGGATCGTCAATGGCGGCGAGGCAGTTGAGCAGGTCGCGCGCCTCCTGCGTGTTGTAGATGAGGGAGGCGCTTTCGAGCCGGAAGGGGATGCCCGCTTCTTCGAATGCGATCTCCAGGGCGTCAAAGCCGGCGCGGCGCGGCATCAAAACGCAGATGTCCTGGTAGACGGCAGGGCGCAGGACGCCTTCTTCTTCCTCCGAACGGACCTGCCAGCCCTCCTCCATGGCCGTCCGGACGCCATTGGCGATGGCTTCGGCTTCCTGGCGGCGTACGACGCCTATGAGCCCTTCGACTTCGCCGCCCATGATGCGGACGGGGGGCGGGCGGCCGTCCTGCGCGCCGGTGACGAGGGGCGCATAGACGGCTTGCGCCTGGCCTTGCATCCACTGGCTGAAGATGTGGTTGACCCAGTCGATGACAGGGGAAAGCGAGCGGAAGTTCTGTTGGAGCAGGACGTTTTCTCCGCCGACCGCCTGTCGCATCAGTTCGACCTGTTGAATGTCGGCGCGGCGGAAACGGTAGATCGACTGTTTGGGGTCGCCGACGATGAAGAGTTTACCGGCAGCGGGCTGCACCTTGCGCCAGTCCCTGGGACGGTCGTCGGGGTTTGTGCGATCGGAGGCCTCTTCGGCCAGGAACAGGGCGATTTCCGCCTGCAGCGGGTCGGTATCCTGCATTTCATCGATAAGGATGTGGGTGAAACGAGCGCGAAAGTGGTCGCGTGCAGCGAGACTGTCCCGGAGAAGATCGCGTGCGAGGACGAGCATGTCGAGGAACTCGACCTGGCCGGCGTCCCTCCGTTCGCGGGCGTAATCGAGCGTAAAGCTGCGCAGCAGTTCGAGCACCGGGAGCAGTTCCGGCGGCTGCTCGTCTTCAGACTGCCGGGATGAAGGCGCTGCGAATGAGGCAGCGGCGAGCAGGTCGTAGTTATTGTGAAAACTGTCCGCGATCTTGCGCATGTGGTCAAGGGTCATATCTGCGGCCAGGGCGGGGCGGAGGGCCTGCTGCGCCTCGGGGTCGTCGAGGGCTGCGTCCAGCCATGCTGCCCAGCGGTTTTCGAATGCGATCTCGGCCTCGATCTCGTCGCGGATGGTGAAGCCCGGCGGCAGGCCTGCTGCCAGCGGACGCTCGCCCAGGAGACTGCCGGCGAAGCTGTGCAGCGTCTGAATGGAGGCCTGGTCGAGTTCTGCCACGGCGCGCTGGCAGCGCTCCCGCTGGTCCTGGGGCAGGCCTGGGTTGTCGGCGGCCAGTTCAAGGTTCTCTGTGATGCGGGCGCGCAGCTCAGCCGCGGCCAACTCGGTGAAGGTGATGGCGGCGATCCCGCCCAGGTTTGCCCGTCCGGACTTGATGAGGGCGACGACGCGATCGACGAGGCTGCGTGTTTTACCGGTGCCCGCGCCGGCTTCGACGACCATATTATCGTCGAGGTGTTCCAGAATTGCGTCGCGTGCCGGCTGGTCGGAGAGAGCTCTCATCGGCTTGCCTCCTCGTCGGCCATCGCTACGTAGGCGGACAGGCGTGGATCGTTGCGTTTGCGCCGCCAGTGCCACTCACGGCGGGTGGGGCAGAGATTCTTAAAGTCGCAATAGCGGCAGTTGCTGCCATCCCTGCCCGGATTGGCTGGGAAGAGGCGGGCGCCGATGCCGCCGGTGATGGCGCCAACGACATCGCTGAAGGCGTCAAGCATCTCTTCGAGTGTTTTCGGATTGGAGGGGCGGGTGGCAAATTTCCCCTTTTCGGTCACGAACCAGTAGGCGACTCGCACGTCGACCCCATCGTCCAGCAGTTGCTGGGCGGCGAGACCGTATACTGGCAGCTGCAGGAGTTTGCCGCGCTGGAGGGGGTCTCTGTTCATGTTTGCGTAACCGCTCGTTCCTCCCGTCTTGTAGTCGAGAACAAGGGCGGTATCGCCGGACGGGGAGAGGTCGATGCGGTCGATCTTGCCGCGAAAGCGAAGCGCGCCCGTCTTGTCGCTCGACCAATCGACTGCATCCAGGGCCGCGTGATCTTCGTTGTCGGAAAGTCCGAAAGCGCTCTCGACGGCGTGGGGCGATACCCCATGCTTTTTGCGCAGTTTGGCGTCTTCCTTCAGGAATCTGTCCAGGTCGCTGAGCATTTCGTTCCTGGCCAGCTCCCAGAGGAGGGGTTTGCCGGTGACGCCGCCCTGCTCGGCGTTCCGGAACTCTTCTGCTGCGATCTGGAAGAGCCGGCGGCGCTGGTCCTCGCTCCAGGACTCGTCGGGCGCGGGGATGGCGCTTTGCTGCTGCGTGTCCCGAATGAAGCGTTCGAGGATGGTGTGCAGCAGCGATCCTTTTTCCAAGGCCGAGATGGTGGCCAGCTCCTCCGGCTGCTCGGGCGCGGCGATGCCGAGCTCGTTGGCGAGGAAGTAGCGGAAGGGGCAGGTCGCCCAGGTTTGCAGGCGCGTTGGCGAAAAAGGTTCAGGGTTGGAGGGCCCGGTGCGACCGCCGGCAGAGGAGGCCGACGACAGGTCTCCGTCCCAGAGTGTCAACGGCGCTGCGATCCTGGCCTGCTGCATCTCAAGGGCGCGGGACAGTACGGGTTCTGAGCTGGCGAGATGATGGGCGCCTATGGGGTTGCCGAGCTGCCGCCATTGCGACAGGCGGTGGAGATCGTAGTCGTGGATGTCGGCGGGCTGCGACGCGGCGACGGTGTTGATGCCGTGCTGGGCCGATACCACTTCTTCGAACCAGGGTTGTTCTCGGAGCCGAGCGAGGTCACGGGCATTGGAGAGCATCGTAGGGTAGACGGAGGAGCCATAGAGGCGGGTGGCCTCTTCGAGGAACCAGCGGGACGGGTGCTGCTCGCGCTGGGCGATGTTATTGCCGCGGGCGTAGGTGAGCACGCGGGTGCGCCCGGACGCGGCGGCGGCGAGGTAGTCGTACCGTTCAACGGCGGTTGAGCGGAGAGGAAGTCCCACCCGCTCCCGTTCCGAATGCGGTACGAGGGGATCGTCGGACAGTTGCGGGGGGACCAGGCCCTCGACCATGCCCACGAGGTACACCTTGTCGAAGCGCATTCCGGCGGCGAGCCTGACGGAGCCGACGAACAGGCCTTCCCCCAAAGCGCCCGCTCTCGCAGCGGCTCGATTGAGGGCTTCGTCGAGTGCGGTCCGAAACGCGTCCAGATCGGCGGATTCCTCCACCGTGTCGAGAATCGCCAGCTCCTGCAGAGCCGTCTTCAGGGTGTCGAGATTATCCTGCTCTACAGGTGGGAGAGAGTCTTCGTCGAGGTAGTGATTGATGAGTTCATTGGACCAATTGACGAGGGCCGCCCAGGTCAGGCTTTCCCCGGCGCGGTTGAGGGTCTCGTGCAACCTCAACACAAAACTGCGCAGCGCCCACGCTTCTGCCGCCGACTGCGCCAACTCATTTTCTTCGCCTTCGGATCGCTCTTCGTCCTGGCTCGCGGCCGTGCGCTGCCGGCTCTTCGCAAAATTTGCAAGGCGGTCGCGCCACTGCTCAATGCCGGCGACGACGCCCGCGTCTCGTGAGACCGCGTCCCAGCGGGAGGGGCTGTATCGATCAGATGCGGCTTTGACCGGGCAGGAGGTGAGCCAGCGCATCACTTCTTCCCTGGGCAGGTCACCGCCGGCAAGATCGACGATGCCTGTGAGCATTCGCCCGACCGGTGTCGCGGCCAGGGTTTCGGTTGACGGGCCGGCGATGGGGATGCCGGCGGCGGTCAGCTGCTCTGCGATGAGCGCGGCATACGGCTCCCGCTGCCAGTACAGAATCGCGATGCGGTGGAAGGGGGCGCCAGCGTGGACGGCGGCTGCCACCGACCGGACGATGTTGCGCACCTCTTCGCCGGTGTCGGATGCGACGAGCAGTTGCGTCTGAGGTGGGGTTGGCCGTGAGGACGCGGGCGGCTGCGCGGCCGTCTTGGGTAGGACAGTGTCGGCCTCCGGATCGCCGGTGGCGGCCAGGATCGTCTCGCAGTTTTGTGCGTCGCGGAGCGCGTCGAACAGGCGCTGCTCGGCGGGCGTCAGGGTGCGCGGCAGGTAAGCGATAACGCGGCCGAGCGAGTCGAGGGCGGCGCCGGCGCGGCCGGTACGCACGGCCTCGGCGGCGGCTTCTGCGAGCGCTTCCCGGTCGTAGTATGCCCTGGTGCGGTCGCGATAGCGTGTGTACAGCCGGACAGTTTCGCCGGAGACTCCCCCGAGTCGTTCCAACCCGGAAAGGGCGTCAGGAGCGGCAGGTCGCAGGTCCCTGAATGTCTTGCGCAGGCTGCTGTGGAAGGAGGGATGAGTGCGAAAGGGTTCAAGCTCGCCCTCGGCCTCGCCGGCAACGCGGCGGACGGCGGCGGATTCGATAGCGGGCTTGAGCGGACTGCGGCCGGCGTCAGCCAGGCTGGGCGCCCCGAGCAGCTCCGCGAGACGGGCGAGCGGTATGAAACGAACGTTTACAAGGCCGCTCCTGCCGAAAGCGCGGCGCAGGTAGAGTCCGGCATAGGGTGTTGGTACGACGACGGTGGCAGGGGCGAAACGGTCCTCGGCCTGATGATCGCGCAGGAGGCGTTTCAGACGCTCCTGGGCTTGTTCGAGGTGTACGACATGGGTGGGGGATTGCTGCATGTGTGATGTCTCCGTTGCGGGGTGGAAAGCGCACCGTCGAACTGCTTTCCTGCTGAGTATACGTCAAGATGCGCAGCGGCCGCACATAGTCATGGGTGAAGAAAGAGGGCCACCGCATTCATGCGGTTGGCATCATGGCGCTGTTTGACGCCCTAAAGAAGACAGTGATACCGTTGGAGTTGGACGACTTCTGAAGTTGGAGTGCAGGCCGTTGGACTCGACAGGAAAGAGAGCGGGCATGTCAGAGAACACCATGAATTGCAATCCAGATATCAATATTGCGCTGCTGCGTGGAATAAACGTGGGCGGCAAGAACAAGCTGCCGATGAAGGAGCTCGCGGCGCTGTTCGCGGACGCCGGATGCGATGAAGTTCGGACCTACATTCAGAGTGGGAACGTCCTGTTTCGGACGGGGTCCGCGGACGTAGAAGAGATCTCAGCGATCATCAGTGCGTCGATCCGGAACCGGTATGGTTACCAGGTTCCCGTGGTTACCCGCACGGGTCAGGAACTACAGGAGATCGTGAAGGCCAATCCTTTCCTGGCCGCCGGCGCGGAAGCGGACAAACTGCACGTCATGTTTTTGGCGGAGCTGCCCGACAGCGACAGCGTTGAAGCGCTGGACCCGGCGCGCTCGCCGGGCGACGAGTTCGCGGTGCAGGGGCGTGAAATCTATCTGCACTGCCCGAACGGTGTTGCGCGCTCCAAGCTCACGAACAGCTACTTCGACTCCAAGCTCTCGACGACCAGTACGTCACGAAACTGGAGGACGGTGCGGAAGCTTCTGGAGCTTGCCGCGGATGCGGGAAACTAACGGATTTTGGGAGTACACGAGAAGCTGTACTCCCACCTCACTCCTCCTCGTTCTTTTCCTGCTCTTCATCAGCTCCTTGCTCTTCTTCCTCCAACTCGGCTAGCTCGGCGCGCAGGGCGGATAGTTCGGTCTCCAGCTCTTCGATGCGGGCAGCCAAGTCCTCGCGGCGGCGTTCCTTCTGTTCGCTTTCGCGCGCCGCGGCCTCTGCCTCCTTGTCCACCATGCGTGTGTCGTCGCGAATGGCGAGTATGTGGACGGCCCAGAAGGCGGCCGCTACGACGGCGCGCACCAGCCCATCCAACGTCTCGGCGCCGAAGAAGTCGGCATTGGGGTCGCCGAGCGCCCACAGGAGCAGCCGGTAGACGACCTGCGCCAGCTCGAAGAGGATCAGGAGCGCGCCTACGAAGGCGATGCCGTAGAGGTAGATGCGGCGTGGCCAGGATGCGCGCTCAGCGCGGCCGGCCTCATTGTCCTGCTCGGCCGCGCGCTGCGCGGTGCGCCAGTGCAGCGACCAGACAGGTGCGCCGACCGCGATAAGGCTCACGCCGCTGGCGAACTGGTGGGCGCGAAAGCCCTCTTCGACGGAAGTCGAGCCGATGATGGCGAGATCCAGCAAGGCCCGCACCAGATCGACCAGCCCTATCCAGAGCATAAGCAGGCCGGTGGCGGCGACTGCATAGTAGTAGAGCCGCCGCACGAACTCGCTCTCGCGTGAGTCGCCGTAACGCTGCGCCTCGGCGGAGACCTGCAGCCAGTGCCAGCGCCAGGCCAGCGCGCCTACCGGAAGCAGGCCGAGGGGCGTGGTGAGATCATCGATGTCGATGTCGCCGGTATCGACGCCGCCGAAGAGAAAGAGGACGCCCAGTCTCAACAGCATCGCCACCGGAACGAGGGTGATGGCCGCCGCGAGTACGGTGGCGACGTAGAGATAGAGGCGCCGCAGAGCCATGCGGCCTTCGGGCGGCTGCGCGGTCATCAGCGCATTCCAGTAGAGATTGTTCAGCCGCCAGGCCAGCCCGCCGACCAGAACGGCGGCCAGTGAACCGGAAATGCCGCGCTGCCACCAGCCTGTTCCCACCGTCGCCAGGCTGGAGGCGCCGAGCGGCTCCAGGAGGGCGCGCCAGACGAAGTTGAGGATGTCGGCGGCCCCGGTGAGCAGCAAGCCAAGCGCAACCAGGCCGACCAGCAGCTGAAAGAGCCGCCGCCAGCTGCCGGCCCAGCCCAGTTCGACACCCAGATCGCCGTCCTCCTGGAGCAAACGAGCGAAATAAAGCGATAGAATCAGATGGATGCCGGCGTGGAAAAACTGTGCCACCCACCCGCCCGGTCGCAGTTCTTCCTCGGACGGCGCGGCGCCGAGCAGGAGTTGGAAGCTGCCTTCAATGATGTGATAGAGGGCGCGGGCGCTGACATAGGCTGTGGTAGCAAGCGCGGCGTAGATGAACAGCTTGCGCAGGGCCGCGCGCGATTCACCGGGTTGCAGCACCAGGCGGCGGATATAGCGCCAGTGGACGAGAAAGATGGGTGCGCTGACGATCAGAAAGCCGCCAGGCTGGGCGATGGCTCTCTGCACCGAGCCGGTGGCGGAAAGCCCTGGAACGGCCCCGTCCGGGATCCACAGTCTGATCAGCGCTTCGATCAGGCCGTAGGCGGCCGAGAGCCCGGCGATCAGGCTGATGAAGGCGATGAGATAGAGGTAGAGGCGGCGGATCATCGCCAGGCGGCCGGTTTCGGCTGTGGTCTGCTCGGCTGCGGTCGGCTCAGTCACTGTCTGCTCAGTCATTGTTTACATCCTGAAGGGCGAGGAGAGAGGCGTGCTCTCAGTGGGCTCTTCATTGCGCTCAAGCCACGGTTCCCGGCTCTAATAGAAGAGGTCGTCGGTGTCGATCTTCCAGGCGTCGTCCTCGCGTACCAGGGGGATTGTGCGGCGGTAAGTGGATGTGCCGCTGTCGAAGAGGCCGCCCTGGTGGAAGTTGTCGATTGCCACGTTGACGTATGCCTTGTCATCCTCCTCGTTCATGTCCACGTCCAGGATGCGCAGCCGCCGCGCGGAGCGGCTGGAGTCGTAGTAGTTGAACCGCGCGCGGAATTCATCCTTGTCTTCATCGTCCAATACATCCCGGGAGTAGTGTTTCATCGCAACGTCCGGTTCATTGCGCACAAAAGCGAGGAAGGCGTCGTGGACCACCGCTTCCGGCCTGTCCTCGTTGAGGTATTCGGCGCTCTGCCAGCCGCGGCCGCCGGTGACCGTTACCGTGATGACAGCGCCGATGACCAGCAGCAGCACGCCGATGATGATGCCCAGCGTAAAGCGATCGATTTTCATGCCCATGGGTCCGCTTCCTTGTCACTTCTCCGACTATTCGAAACTGGTCAACTCAAAGGTGGCCTGGGACCGTCCGTCGATGAACTTCACAACTGTGAAGGGTGCTGTCTGCGCCACCCAGGCCCTGGTCGTGCGGTCGCTGGCCTTCAGCTCGACGACCCAGGTGTCAAAGGAGCCGGCCGGCACGGTGACGCTTTCCTTGCGCCGCACCTGCAGGGCCACCCGCTCCATATGGCCGGCGATCGGCAGAAAACTGTTGATTCGGGTCGCGTAGCCCTGCGCCAGCGGCAGCGCCCGCATGATCAGCAGCAGTGTGCGTTCGTCGCGAATGTCGGAGGGCACCTGCACGCGCTGATAGACGGTTGCGCCCTGGCGATTGGTGAGTGCGATGTCGACCTGGGAGCCCTCGAACTGCGTCTCCACCACCTGCTTCCCGCCGCCGAAGGTCCGGACAAGATGGCTGTAGACAGGGCGATAACCGGCAGGCTGCATCTCGATCGTTGCCTGCTCTCTCACACCAGCGTCAAGGATCTCGCGGATCAGTGTCCAGCCGTCCTCCTGCTCCCGAAGGTTTACCTGGAAGGCGGCGGTGCCGACGATGCGGTCTTCCCGGTTGGTTACGCGGTAGACACTGGTCTCGCCGTCGGTCCAGACCGGGTCGCCGAAGATGAGCGGCTGGGGTTGGGCGGAACCGCAGGAGGTGAGAAAGGAGAGAATTAAGAGGAGAGAGGAAAGAGAGAACACCCTCGCGATTGAAAGAAGGGTTGTTGAACCAGTTACCGCTTGGCTGTATGAGCGTTTGGCGCAAGGCAGGCGACACCCATTTCTCACATCTCACTCCTCGCAGTTTCGCTTCTCATTCGCTGCTGTTTTTCTCCTGCATCCACTTGACCGCGGCCGCGGCGAGGGCGGCGGCGCCGATGGGCAGGGCGTCTTCGTCGATACGGAAGGTGGAGGTGTGGACGTAGTAGCGCTGGGGCCAGTCCGGGTTATGCGTTCCCAGACGGAGAAAGCTGCCCGGCGCGGCCTGCGCCATGTAGGCGAAGTCCTCGGCGGCCATCACCATTGGCGCCTGAGGCGTGTTCTCTTCGCCCAGGAACTCGGCCGACGCAGCCAGCGCGATCTGTGTGGCTTCCGGGTCCAGAACTGTGGGCGGATAGCCCTCCTTGACCGTCAGTTCGAAGCTGCCGCCCATGGCTTCGACGACGCCGCAGGCGCGGCGCAGCTCCTCCTGCAGCAACTTGCGCGACTCCGGTGTGAAGCTGCGAATCGTCCCGTTCAGATAGACGCTGTCGGGAATGACGTTATTGACGGTCCCGCCGTGAATCTGGCCGATGGTGATCACGCCCGGTTCAAGGGGGTCGAGGCGCCGGCTGACGATGTGGTGGATGGCGTGAACGGCGTGGGCGGCGAGCACGATGGGATCGTTGGCGGCCTGGGGGCGGGCGGCGTGGCCGCCTGCGCCTCGCAGCGTGATCTCGAACTCATCGGCCGATGCCATCAGCGGGCCGGAGCGGCTGGCGACGACGCCCAGATCCTTTGTGGGGTCCACGTGGATGCCGAAGACGGCGTCGAGACCTTCGAGCGCGCCTTCTTCCACCATGCGGATGCCGCCGGACTTGCCCTCGTCGTCGGAGGCTTCTTCGCTGGGCTGGAAGAGCAGTCGCACCGCGCCGGGCAGGCGGCCCTCGTCCGCCATTTCCTTGAGCAGAGCCGCGGCGCCCATCAGCATCGCCGTGTGGGCGTCGTGGCCGCAGGCGTGCATAAGGCCCGGCCGCTCGCTGTCAAAGCCGCTGCCGTTCTCTTCCTGGATCGGCAAGGCGTCCATATCGGCGCGTAACCCCACCAAGGGCCCGTCGCTGCCGCGAACATGGCCGACGACTCCTGTTTTGGCGACTTCAGTCTGCGTCTCTATCCCTAGGTCCAGCATTGTCTTGTTGACGAATCCGGCGGTGCGATGTTCGGTGAAAGTCAGCTCCGGGTACCGGTGAATTGTACGGCGCCACGTGCTGATTCGGGACTGGATGGATTTAGCGCGCGCATACAGTTCGGCGCTGGAAATAGGTGTACTGTTTGGCATCGGTGCGCTCCTGGTCGAGGATTTTGCACCCTCGCCAACCGCCCACGAGTGCGATCAGTTCGGGCGAATGGTGGTAACCATAAAGTTCGTGAAAACTGTCATGTATACGACCCAACCTGCGGGGGCGTTTCAGTTATCATGTCATTATACTACGCTTCGCCGCCTTGTGCTCCGCCAACATTGACCAGGGTGCAGTCCAGATTCGGGGCGAACTTTCGTTTACCTGACGTAGCGACCGACCCATGTCCGGTCCTCACATAGATCCCCAAGCCTCTCCCCACCATGCCACAGAAGCTGAATATATGGGCAGGTTCTATCACGATTTGTCACCTTTTTGAGGGGATCCCCTGTTCCGCTCAACGGCTCAAGAGTGAAGGCGCTGAAGGCGTTTGGCACAATATGGCACAATTTGGCACGTTTTTAGGGGGATGTACGATATTTCATATCTATTTTCTGTCAAGCGGGGCCGAACTGTTGCCTGGGCTGAAACCCACCACTTCTTGTGTGATCAGCGCAGAAAGTCCGGGATGAACGCGCGGCTGTGGTTCAGTCCCATATTTTGCGCAATCCGGCCAATGCAGGAAAATTAGACGCATCTTTCTCACGTCACCGGTTCCGGCGGTACTGACGAGCCGCCGGCCCCACCAAGTATCCGAGGCGACCAATGACATCTGTCAAGAGCCGTGAAATCCATCTGCGCAGCCGTCCGCACGGGTTACCGACCGCGGACAACTTTGCACTCGCCAACGTCGAAGTTCCGGCGCCGAGCCAGCCGGACCAGGTACTGGTGCGCAACCGCTTTATTTCGGTGGACCCTTATATGCGGGGCCGGATGCGGGACACGCGCAGCTATACGCCTCCTTTCGGGCTGGACGAACCGCTCACCGGCGGCGCGGTGGGGGAGGTCGTCAGCTCGACCAGCGAGACGTTTGCGGAGGGCGATTTCGTTTTGCACATGTTGGGCTGGCGGGAATACGCGCTGGCCGAGGCGCGCCACCTGACGAAGGTCGATCCGTCTCTGGGTCCCCTGCAGAGCTACCTGGGCGTGCTGGGTATGCCGGGCATGACGGCCTATGTCGGCCTGCTGGACATCGGCGAACCGCAACCGGGGGAGACGGTTTTCGTCTCGGGCGCGGCCGGCGCGGTCGGTTCGGAGGTCTGCCAGATCGCGAAGATCAAAGGCTGCCGGGTGGTGGGTTCGGCCGGTTCGGAGGCCAAGACGCGCTGGCTGGAGGAGGTGGCCGGCGTGGATGTTGCGATCAATTACAAGGAGACGAGCAATCTGCGGCGGGCGCTGAAGAAGGCCTGCCCGGACGGTATCGACGTCTACTTCGAGAACGTCGGCGGCGAGCATCTGGAGGCGGCGCTGCAGTATATGAACAACAACGGCCGCATCGTTGTATGCGGGATGATCAGCATGTACAACGCCACCTCGGCGGCGCCGGGACCGGCGAACCTGGCCCTGATGATCGGGCGCCGGCTGAAGATGCAGGGCTTTATCGTCTCGGACCATCCTGAACGCCGCGACAGTTTTCTGCGTGATGTTTCCGGCTGGATGCAGGATGGCAAGCTCAAGTGGGAGGAGACGATCCACGAAGGGATCGAGAGTACGCCCGATGCGTTCATCGGCCTGTTCCATGGCGAGAATCTGGGCAAGATGCTGGTCAAGGTTTAACGGCGAGGAGAGAGTGAAGAGGAGTGGGGAGTGAGTGATTCTCTGTCCGGGCTTCTTGTTTTTCAGTAGTTAGGGGAACGAAATGGGTACGCGAGCGATGCAGCCCCCGATGGGGCTTTACTTTGAGGAGTTTGCGGAAGGTGACGGGTGCGAGAGCGTCGGCCGCACGGTCACCGAGACGGACATTGTCAATTTTGCGGCGCTGTCGGGGGACTGGAACCGGATCCACACCGACTTGCATTACAGCCAGGAGCAGATGTTCGGGGAGCGGATAGCTCACGGGCTGCTGGTGCTGAGTATCGCGAGCGGGCTGGCGGTGCGGATGGGGTTCATGGAGGGCACTGTTCAGGCTTTCATGCAACTGGAGTGGCAGTTCCGCCGGCCGGTGCTGATCGGGGACACGGTGCGGCTGCGGGCGACGGTGCGGGAGAAGAAGCCGATGCGGCGGATGGGCGGCGGGGTAGTGACCTTCAGGATGGAGGTGCTGAACCAGAAGGATGAGGTCTGCCAGCGCGGCAACTGGGAGATTTTGTGTAAGAACCGGCCCGACGAGGCGGAAGCGGAGGCGTGAGGACGCTCACTGCCGCAACATGATTCCCTCCCTGCCACTGGCTCTGGCGTTCGCGCTGCTGCTGGCGCTGCTGGGCGGTGTGCTGCTATGGCTGGGACGCCGTCAGCGGGAGAGCAGCGGTTTGCCGGCGGGTACTGTGCTATATCGGGACACCGGGGACTGGCAGGAGACGGAGCGCCCGCTGCGCAGCCGCCGCTACGGACTGGTGGGACGCCCCGATTACCTGGTGCAGATGCGCGACGGGGGCAGGCGCTTCGTCGTGCCTGTAGAGGTCAAGAGCCGGGCGAGGCCGGCCCGGCCTTACGACAGCCATATTCTGCAGCTGGCGGCGTACTGTCTACTGGTTGAGGACAACTTCGACGCAGCGCCGCCCTACGGTCTGCTGCGCTACGCTGATGCCACGCTGCAAATCCCATTTACAGATGAACTGCGCGACCGCGTGCTGGAGACGGCGACGGCGATTCGGACGTCCCGCCGGGCGGCGGAGGTGCGCCGCAGCCACGCTGAACCGGGGCGCTGTGCGGCGTGCGGTTATCGCTCCGCGTGCGGGTCGGAGGCGCTATCGTAGTCGTTCTTCGTTTTTGGTCTGCGGAAACAGATCGCTTTTCTATCCGAAGGAAAGGTATTCCAGTGCATCTTCCTCGGATTCGGCGCCGGCTCGTCCTCTGACGATCAGTTCAACCACGTCGTCCAACCCAACTTCAGAGACGTTGAGGATTCCCTGCCTGCGGCCTCCTTTGAGGACCATGACACGGTCGCCGATTGCCAGAATGTCGGGCACGCGCTGCGTGATGAGGACGACGGAATGGCCGCCGTCGCGCAGGTCCTTGATCAGGCGCAGGAGGGTGTTGGCTTCACGGACGCCGAGGGCGGCGGTGGGCTCGTCCATGAGGAGGATTTTGGCGTCGAAGGCGATGGCTTTGGCAGCGGCCACCATCTGACGCTGGCCGCCGGACATCCTCTCGACTTTGAGCCTGGGGGAGCTGATATTGATGTTCAACCTTTTCAGCAACGCGGCGGATTCGGCATACATCTTCTTTTTGTCGAGGATGCTGAGAAAGGGCAGGCCTCTTGTATATTCGCGGCCGAGGAAGATGTTGCGGGCGACGTCGAGGTTGTTGCAGAGGGCCAGGTCCTGGTAGATCATCTCAATGCCGCAGCTGCGGGCGTCGCGGGGGTCGCGGATTGACACTTCCTCGCCGTTTATGAGGATCTGGCCGCTGTCGGCGACGTGCGCGCCGCTGAGGATCTTCATGAGGGTGGACTTGCCGGCGGCGTTGTCTCCGACCAGCCCCAGAATCTCTCCCTCACGCAGCTCCAGGTCGACCTGGTTCAGCGCCTGGACGCTGCCAAATCGCTTGGATATGCCCTTCATTTCGACAATAGTGTTGCTCTCCAAGGTGATCCCCCTTCAGACAGGAGTGAGCGAAGAGGAGTGAGAGATGAGATAACATCTCTCACTCCTTTTACAGCTGATTACCAGAGATCGGGGAAGAGATCCACGTTTTCCTTGGTGATCAGGACGGCGGGCGAAGTCTGCCAGAAGATGACCGGGCGGTTCTCGGCCAGGTCCCTGGCGGACTGAATGATCTTGACGGCGATAAATGAGGCGTCGTTGAGGACGGTGCCCCACATCGTGCCGTCGCGAATGGCGTCGTAGACCTCCTTGGCGCCGCCATCGACGCCGAGCACTTTGATGGTGTCCTCCAGGCCGGCCTCTGCGATCGCCCGGACTGCGCCGAGGCACATGTCGTCGTTATGGCAGTAGACCATGTGGATCTGGTCCGGGTAGGCGGTCAGATAGTTCTCCATCACGGTGCGGGCTTCTTCACGGTTCCACATGCCGGTGTCCACGGCGACGAGCTCTCTGCCCGGGCAGTTCTCGGCGACGTATTCACGGGCGGAGGAGCGCTGCGGCACAAGGCCATGACCGGTGGCGCCTTCGATGATGACCCAACCCTGGCCGTCTTCGAGAGCCTGGCAAACGGCCATACCGGCGGTCTTGCCCTCTGCCCAGCCTGAAGAGCCGATCATCGTGTTCACGTAGCCGAGGCCCTCTTCGTCAAGATCGGCGCCTTCCGCGATTACGGGGATGCCGGCTTCCTGCGCTTCGCGGAGGGCATCGTTGAGCGCAGAGGTGTCATAGGGTACGAGGGCGATCACGTCGTACTGCTTGGTGATGCAGTCCTCGATCAGGCGGATCTCGTTGGGTATGTCGCCCTGGGTGTCGTAGACATCATAAGTGAAGCCGAAAACATTGGCTTCCTTCTCCGCCAGGGTGACCTTGGCGGTCGAGTAGGGGTGGCCGAGCTCAATGATGTGGCAGATGCGCAGATCTTGCGCCAGAGGCCAATCTTTGGCTTCGGTCTGCACCGGCGCGGCTCCGTCTGCCGTCACCATCTGTCCGTCCGGCATCACGCAGGCGGTGAGCAGGAATGCGAGGGTCAAAACAACGGCTACAACTCCGAAATGCCTACTCATTTCTTCTCTCCTTTGTCTTGATGAAACTGCCCCCGCGGGTCGACTTCTCGACAGATGCGCGGGAGAGACTTCTCACTCCAGGATTGCACACCATGTTCCCGATAGACTCTCCTTTCACCAGGAGGCTGCCGAAGGCTTGCGCGGCCCCTATTGCGGGGCATTTGCAAGAGCCAGGGCCTCCACGGTCAAGCCGTACGGCGTCTGCGATTCATGTAGACGTCGGAGACGACAACGGAGACCAGGATGACGCCCTGGATTACCCATTGCCAGTAGGCGCTGACGCCGAGAAGGTTGAGCGAGTTGCGGACGACGCCCAAGAACATGACGCCGGCAACGGCGCCGAGGACGTTGCCGACGCCTCCGAAGAGGGATGTGCCGCCGATAACGGTGGCGGAAATGGCGAAGAGGGCGGTGTCTCTGCCGACGCCGGGATTGGCGCTGACGGCGCGGGATGCCAGCAGGACGCCTGCGATGCCGCTGCAGAGGCCGGCCACGACGAAGGAAAGGGCAAAGAGACGCTTCACGTTGAGGCCGGCGCGGTGCGACGCGTCGGCGTTGCCGCCGATGGCGTACCAGTAGGTGCCGAGGCTGGTCTGCGTCATGATCAGATGGGCGATGATGCCGATGCCAAAGAAGGCCAGGGCGGGAAATTCGAAAAGACCCAGCTTGGCCGACCCCATCCAGCCGAACCCTTCCGCATGGCCGTAGATAGTGGTTTCATCGGAGATGATGAATGTCAGTCCCTTGACCGCGACCATGGTGGAAAGCGTGGCGATGAAGAAGTTGACCTTCATCCTGGTCACGACAAAGCCGTTGACGATGCCGACGCCGGCGCCGGCCAGGATGCCCAGCAGGGCGGCTGCAGGGACGCCCAGGTCCTGGGAGAGGGCAAAGACGATGCCGGCCAGGGCAAGGGTGGCGCCGACACCGAGATCGATTCCCCAGGCGATCATGAGGATGGTCAGACCGATGGAGATTATGCCGTCGATCGAGAACTGCGTTGTCATCTGGGTGATGTTGCGTTCGGTGGCGAAGAAGGGGACGAACAGGACGGCATAGGTGAGCGCGAGCCCTAGCAGGATGAAGGCGCGGTACTCGATGAGCCATTGGAGGAGCTCACCCCATCTTGCGGGCGGCGAATCTGCGGGCTGCCGGGAAGCGGCTTGGGTCTGCGCGGGCTCAGTTGTGGACTGCTCTTGCGGCGTTGGGTTATCGGCCATGAAAGACCTCGTGAGTTCGCAACAGATTCGGAAAGGGAGCCAGTTCGCCGGCCGGCGGTGACCGGTTACCCGCTACGCACCATTCGGCTCTTGAGACTGAAGCTCCGGCTCGGTTTTCTTTTCCCTGCCCGCTACCTGGATGGCAACCAGGCTGGCGGTTACCACCCCCTGGACCACCAGCTGTGTCTCCGGTTCGAATCCGAGAATCGTAAGCGAGTTGTTCAACAGGGCGACGAGGATCGCGCCCCAAACGCCCCTGGCGACGCTGCCCCTGCCGCCAAAGATGTAGTTGCCGCCGAGGACGGATGCGGTAATGGCGTGAAACTCGTAGTTGAGGCCGATGAAGTAGTGGCCGGAGCCTGCGCGGGCGCTGACGACCATGGCGGCAACCGCGGAGCAGACTCCGGTCGCGATATACATAAGTGTCCGGTAGAGGGGAACGCGTACGCCGGCCAGCTTGGCCGCCTCTTCATCGCCGCCGATCGCGTACACCCTGGCGCCCAGGGATGTTTCGGACAGGACCAGGTGCATGACCAGGGCAAGGGCCAGGAAGATAATTGTAGGGACGGCGAAGGGGCCGATGAAGCCGTCGGCAATCAGAAGGAATGGACTGTTGCGCGGGACTCTGTAGTAGTAGCCGCCGGCGCTCAGGAGGGCGATGCCCTGGAATATGGTCATCGTTCCCAGGGTGGTCAGCATGGGATTCGCCTTCAGCCTGCCGACGAGAAAACCGTTGAAAACGCCGGTTGCAAGTCCGATTGCGAGGCCGAAGATGCAGGTGGTGGCGATGCCGGCGCCTCCCTCGAGCATGGCGACCATGGTCACGCTGATGAGGGAGACGATCGCCCCGACGGAGAGGTCGAAGCTGCCGCTGATCATCATCCAGCAGACGCCCACGGTAACGATGCCGTTGATGGAGGACTGGCGGAGTACGTTGATGAGATTGCGGGCGGTCAGGAAGCGGGGGTTCAGGATCCCCATCAGGACGACCAGGGCGACAGTGAGGACGACCTGCGGCTCCCGCAACAGGAAGCTGCCGAGAGCGTTCAGCTGGCTATTGCCGCGCAGTCTGCCTGGTATGGAAGCTAATGTAGAGGAGGAGAAGCTCATGGTCGTTCCGCTGCGTAAACGGTATTCCAGGCTAGCCCGATGACCGGAACTGAACGCAATTCTCTGCGAAAGATGAAGGTCATCCTCTGTGAGCAGAGAATACGGTTAATGATATTATCTGTCAAGGACGTTTCAGCAGTCCCGACGCCCCGATTGGAGGGGGAGAGGCGGACTGGAGAAGGTAGTGACCAGAGGCCGTTGGGGTTTTGGAAGGCGGCTCAAAACGCAATGATAACGGTACGCCTGCAAGCCTGATCGGGAAGTTCCTCTATTGCGTGCCGTGATAAACGGACGTCAACGAGCCCTAGTCCGTCGTTGCGGGCTTCGCCATACGGTAGCCGACGCGCGGTACTGTCAGAATATAACGGGCGTTGTTGGCGTCGTCACGCAGTTTGCGACGGAGAGTTTTGACTACGGTTCGCAACGGCCGCGTGTCGCCGACGCTCTCCGCGCCCCAGATGCGTTGAAGCAGGAGGTCGTGTGACAGCACATGTCCGGCGCTGCCGGCAAGCTCACAGAGCAACCGATACTCAGTCGTAGTCAGCTGTACTTCGTCCCCTGCCACAGTGACCCGCCTCTCCCCATAGTGGACCACTAACTCTCCCGCCGCGAATGGCTCGATCTGCTTCGGTCTTTCCTGCCTGCGCAGAGCTGCCCTGATCCGTGCCAACAGCTCCGTTGTCGAAAAGGGTTTTACAACGTAGTCGGAGGCGCCCAGGTCAAATGCCCGGGCAATCGTTTCATCCCTGTCGTATCCGGACAGAAAGATCACCGGCACCTCGGCTATGACCAGAAAGCGCTTCATCAGTTCGATGCCGTCATCGCCGGGAAGCTTCAAGTCCAGCAGAACGAGGTCGGGCCTGTCGGTCTCAAATAGAGAGAGCGCCTCTTCCGAATCTCCGGTTACGAGTGGCGCGTAACCTGCTTTGGTCAGTGCGTCCCGTACATATCGCAGAGTGCGCGGATCGTCGTCCACCACCAGGATGCGGGTCTGATTATCCGGCACGCGGGGCAGGTCGACAGATCGACCGACTACAGCCCGCTCCACTGTCTCTTCCACCTTCGGCAGGGTAAAAGTGAAGCGGCTGCCGAGGTCCGGGCCGTCGCTTTCGGCCCAAATACGCCCTCCGTGCGCCTCCACGATTCCCTTGCAAATGGCCAGGCCCATTCCCGTTCCGCTCGCGTCTCCATCTGACTCACGATCATTCTCATTGAAGTGGGAAAATTTCCTGAACAGGTTGGGGAGGCGTTCTGCAGGCAGACCTATTCCCTCATCGATCACCGAAAAGGTGACATGGGACTCTGTGCGCGTTGCGGACACGGAGATTGCAGAAGACTCTTTTGAGTAGGTGGCCGCGTTGGCGAGCAGATTGATCAAGACCTGAACGATGCGCCGCTTTTCCGCCAGCACCAGGGGCAGGTCGGGGGCGAGGTCGATGCGGATGTTGGAACGGGCGCCCTCGCTCAGAAAGGAGTTGCGGGCGTCATCAACGATATCGGCCACGACTGTGGGTTGGGGATCGACTGCGAGCGTGCCCATTTCAATATGGGCAACGTCGAGGAGATCGCTGATGAGGGAGCGCATGTAATCCGCCTGCTCGTTGATGATACGGTGGAACTGTTTCGATTCAGCGGGGGCAAGATCGGATGAAGCCTCCAGCAAGGTGGCCGCGGAGCCTTTGATGGAGGTCAGGGGTCTTCTCAGTTCGTGGCTGACCATCCCCAGGAAACCGGCCCGCATCCTCTCAATTTCTTCCAACGGTGTCAGATCCTGAAGGGTGACGACGACCGACTCGACCTCGCCTTCTTCCGAACGGATAGGTGTTGCGTTGATCAGGGTGGTCACGCTGCGTCCGTCCGGGGCCAGGATCACGATCTCTTCGGCGCGCACCGCCGTGCTGGCGCTCAGGAGATGCGCGAGCGGCAACTCGGTCAGCGAAATTTCACGCCCATCGGCGCGCCGGTAGGTCAATACCTTCAGGAATTCCTCCGCGGAGCCGTCCGGCATATAGAGGCCGCTTACGATCCTTCTCGCTTCCTGATTGACCGACTCCGGCTCGCCCGTTCTGGCGTTCAGTACGAGGACCCCGACCGGCGAGGTGTTGACCAGCGCCTCCAGGTCGGCTCTGGCCTTGCGCTCCTCGCGGTAGCGGCGCGCGTTTGCGATGACGAGCGCGGCCTGGGAAGCAAACATCCCCAGGGTTTCTTCATCTTCAGGCGTAAACTCCTTGCCCCCTTCTTTCTCGCCGACGAAGATATTGCCCACGCGCTCGCCCAAATGCCGTAATGGGGCGGCCAATAGGGACATCATCGGGCTTACGGATTGGGGCAGCTCCATTTCTTCCAGGCCCAGCCCCCTGGAGAATCCCTGAAAATCCCTGAGCCGCAGCGGCGTCGAATCTTTGCTCAGCTCTTCGTAGACCTCTCTCCCTGACTGCACTGTCCAGAGCTGCTCCGCCTCGGCAGAGGTTAGTCCGTGAGCCAGGAAGAACGGTATGCCTCCCGACTCGTCCAGAATCGTAATAACACCCACGCGGGCGTCCGTCAACGCACAGGAATTGTCCAGGACCTCTTGCAGGACCGTATCGAAATCCAGGCTCTCGTTGATGCGAAGAGTCGCGTCGGTCAGCATGGTCAGACGGACGCGGAGCGCTTCCAATTCCTTTTGAGGATAGGGGGAATCTTCCATGCGTGCCTCCTGAAACTGGACTGTTCGCTATTGGAGACTTCCAAAGGTCTCAAGTCGGGCGGACAGAAGGGTTGAGGGGGGAAGGTCTCGTAGTGGCCTGTCCAGCCCGGCTGTCTGGGAGATTCCTCACGAAAGCCACACTGTTCTGAGTCCTATTATCACACTATCGTCACATTATCTGGGTATACTTTAACACACTGCCTGAAGTCAGACCCATTTTTCGAGCTCCAGCCCTTCAGAGTCCTTACCACACCTACCCCTTTTGCGACTGAATAAACGCCCCGACACCGGCAGTCGGATATGCCCAACAGCACGGTGCGGCACGAACGACGCCCCAGCCCGACGTCGATACGGGTCGGCCATCTTCCGAGAAATCTCGGCCAGATCTGCTTCCCTTCCAACCGGGGAAGCGGCCGTGTTTGCACCTGATATTCTGACCACCGGTTGCCTGCCGATTGAACGTGAAAAGGAAAGAACATGAGAAAAATTGTTACGCTTGAGCTGCCGGATGATGTGTACCGCCGCCTGTTGTCCTCGGCTGAGTTCCACGAGCGTACGCTGGCGGAGGAGATCGCGCACCTGATCATGACACAGTTTGACCGCAATTATTCCCGAGCGGAATTTGACAGACTGGTGCGGCAAATAGTGCAAGGCTACGAGGAAAACTGATCGATTGGCCAGTCCCCTGTGTCGTTTCGCAGCCAGGTATCTGAGAAGTGCCCGGGCGCCTATCAGTCGGTGGGCGCCGCTGACAGTTCACCTGGCAAGCCTCAGTCCGGCTATTGCCAAAACCTCAAATTCAGAGCGGACATCATCAGATATGCGGAGAGATGACCTCAAGCCTGACAAAGTGAAAGGGGCGCTGATGCTCGTTTGCGTGGGCTTCATCATCGCGATGATGGGGTTGCTTCTGCGGTTGTTTCCGGAGTTTTGTATTGTTTTCTAGCGCAAAACCATCACTGTACCTCTCCTGGGGTCGCATCTGTCTTTGAAGGCAGTTCACGGTCGCCTTCCTCATCTGAAACCGGTCGCGTTGGTGCTATCCGTATTGGATTTCATACTCTTACCTCCGGAATCGCAGGTTCAAAATCAGGTTTCCGCGATGCCGGCAGAAGCGAGGACAGAACTATGGCGCCTGTCCCTCAACCCGCTCCACGCTACTACGATCTGGACGCGCTGCGAGCCGTGGCGATGTTTCTTGGCATCGTGCTCCACTCCAGCGTTTTCCTGTTACCCGACCCGCCTCCTTTCTGGCCGATACACGAAGCCTCGGTCAGTGGCGACCCGACTTATAAGCTGGTGATTGAGACCATTCATGGTTTCCGGATGCCGGTGTTCTTCCTGCTCAGCGGCTATTTCAGCGCTCTGCTCTGGCAGCGGCGGGGGCTGCGTGGACTGGTGCTGCAGCGGTTGCTTTCTACGCTGGATTCTACCTCCTGGAACAATACATCACCGCCTTGGAAGGCGCCGTTCCTCTCGAGGAAGCCGCGGCAGTTCATGCAGGAGCCGTCCCCAACGCTTTCATGTTTGAAAACCCCTTGACGCTGGTCAGTACGCTGGTTGAAGCCGCTTGCGCCTGGCTGATGTGTTTTGGATTAATGGGGCTGTTCCGCTGGGTTGCCTCCCGCGAAAGCTTCACTGTCCTCTACTTTTCCGACGCATCATATTGGACGTACCTGGTTCACCTGCCTCTGGTTATTGCCGGCCAGCTCGTGGTCGTTGGAATGCCAGTCCATTACCACTTCAAATTCCTGATCGTATGTGCCGGCGTGACGCTGATTGTGCTGGCCACCTACCAGTTCGCCGTGCGCTACACCATCATCGGGAGGACGCTGAACGGGCCGCGCACGCGCCGCCAGCAGCTGCCGGCGGCCCAGCCGGTCGGCCAGGGGTAAACGACTACTGCCTCCGCGTCGCGCCGGGGAAGGGGCAACACCGCATGGAATCACTGTTTTTGCAGGGCGTAGTCTTTTCGGCCCTGGTTATCGGGGGATTGGCTATAATAGGCTGGTGGCTGTTCATGTCACCTCTGGACCGCAGTCTGTCAACCGACGCGGCACGCAACCATGTCGTCGTTGCCTCGCCACAACTTTCCTTCAGACTGGCGATCCTCATCGGCATCAGCTCCCTGCTGATCTGCGCCGGCAGTTACTGGGACCTCAGCGAGCATGTCATCACCGGGACCGTCCCCGGAGGAGAGGACTTTCTGTGGCCGCCTCACATTATGATATACGCCAGCTTCCTACTCGCATTTCTGGTGGCACTCAGCGGAACGGTCGCCCTGGCAATCCCCAACCTGAAGTCGGGCGTCCGGGATCCCCGCCTGTGGGCGCGGCATAATCCATATGTAGCTGCCGCTGTGCTTCTGGCGGGGTATGGTCTGCTTTCGATCCCTTCCGATGCCATCTGGCATGAACTGTACGGGCTTGACCTGACTCCTTGGAGTCCGCCCCACATCTTCCTGGCCGCGGCCGCGGCGAGTCTTCCGGTCGCTGCCGTTGGTCTGATGGGGCGGGCCCAGATCCGAGGACGCCTGGCAAAATGGACCGACTTTTTGAAACTGATCTACCTTGCCCTGGGCATTAACTTACTGTTGATCATCGCCGTCATTGAATGGGAGGTGGTGGTCAATCATATTGAACTCGTCGCCAACCGTCCTGTCTGGGTATTTCCCCTAATCACCGGCGCCATCTCCTTCGCTGCACTGGTCCTTGCGCGGCGTGTAGCTCCCGGCCCATGGACGGCAACGGTAATGGCGCTGATCTATCTAGGCATCCGAGTCTGCGCAATGACCCTGGTTCTCCAGATCACCGGGGTGCGGCCCAAGTTGACACTGATTTTCCTACTCGGCGCACTGTTTTTGGATATGGTCTGCCAGCGGATGGATCGGAGGGGGATACACGGCGGATGGCGCCGCGCGCTGATCGCCGGAGGCGCGTTTACGGTTGGATTTATCCCTATAGCGCGTGGGACGATCAACGTTCACTTAAGACATGTGATGGAGGTGTTGACCTACTTTGATTTCACTGACACGGTGATGGCGGCTCTGGCGCTCTTTCTGCTCACGGTTGCGCTCTATCCGGTGCTCGCGAGGCTGGGGGACTGGCTCGAAGACGCGAAGAAGATGGTTTGAGCATCGAAAGAGGCTGAACCAGGTGATGAGTGAACCCGCCCAGGGGATGATCAGAGCACCCATAAGGTGTGCCTCTACGCAGTTGGCTCGTCAACGGTCCCTGGCAGTTTCTCGCCGCTATCCCCTAACTGCCGTGGCTGAAAACACGGCGGTAGTCTTCGGGCTGGTCGATGTCAAAGAAGAGGGAGTCGGACTGGAATACGTGGACGGGGATGCCGGCCTGGGCGGCGAGGCGCTGGTGGCGGAGGAAGCTGTCGCGGCCGAAGGCGAAAGGGATTACCTGGGCCGGTTGGAGCATGAGCGCGTTGGTGCCGCCGTCGCGGCTGGGGGCGATGTTGATCTGCGGTTCGAGGCCGCGGGAGGCGGCCATTGCGCGGACGTCCTCGGCTGTGAGGTTTGGCATGTCGGTGGGGAGAACGAGGAGTTTGGTTGCGCCATGCGCGGCGGCGTGGCGGGCGGCTTGGGTGAGGGCGGCGTTGAGCTGTGGTTCGGACTCGGCGTCATTGGGGGTGCAGGAGGAGGGCAGGGCTGTGCAGGGCTGACTTTCCTCGGCCAGGGCGTGGCTGCCGGCGCGTTCGGCCGCGGCCAGGGCGCGGCTGTCGCGGCTGACGACGAGGATTTCGGCGTCTAGCTGGGCCTGGTTGATGGCGGTCAGGGTGCGGCTGAGGAGCTCGCGGTTGAGGGCACACCGCTGCTGGGGGGTGATTTGCGCGGCGAGGCGGCTTTTGCCTTCGTTGAAGGGCTTGACGGGGACGACCACCCAGAGGCCCGATCTGTTCTGCTCGTTAGGCGTCATTTTCGTGGCGGGGCCGACTTGCGGTGCGGTTGCCGTCTCGCAGGGTTTGGCCGAACTGCAGGACCTCTGCCGCGAGGCGTTGTTTGGAGGACAGGCCGGTCATGAGCGTATCGGTCGTCAGGGCGGGCAGGGGGAGGCGGCTTTCTTCGGCGCGGTCCTGCTGGTCGAGAACGAATCCGTCGAGCAGGTCGCCGTAGTGCTCGACGACGGTGAGCGGCAGGTGTTCGAGATGGCCCATTTCGCGCATCATTTTGGCTACGGGGCCCTTGACGGCGCGTCCGCCGACGATGGGGCTGACCGCGACGACGGGGGCCTTGCTTTCCAGCAGCAGCTGGCGCAGACCGGGCACCGAGAGGATCGGGTCGACGCTGAGGTATGGATTGCTGGGGCAGATGATGATCTGGGACGCGGTCCGGAGCAGTCCGGCGACCTCGGGGGTGAGGGTTGCCTCGCCGGCGCCGACGAAGGTGAGGCCCTGGAAGGCCGGTTCGCAACGACGGCGCACGAAGTAGTCCTGGAAGGGGAGATCGCCCTCGTCGGTGTGCACGAGGGAGCGCACCGGCTCGTTGCACATGGGCAGGACGCGGGAGGGCACGTCGAGCTTCTGGCGCAGGCGGTCGGTGACTTGAGTCAGGTTGGCGCCGGCTCTGAGCCACTGGTTACGGAGCAGATGGAGGGCGAGGTCCTTGTCACCCAGACGGAACCAGGCCTCCCCGCCGAGGCGCTCGATCTCTGCGAGCACGTCCCAGGTTTCGCGGGCGCGGCCCCAGCCGGTCTGAGGGTTGTTGACGCCGGCCAGCCCGTAAAGGACGGTATCGATGTCGGGGCAGATGGTGAGGCCCCAGTGCTCGAAGTCGTCGCCGGTGTTGACGATGACGGACAGTGCGCCGGGGGGGAGAGTTTCCTGCAGACCGGTTGCGAATTTGGCCCCGCCGACACCGCCGGCCAGGGCCACGACCGGGAAAGAGTTCGCCAGTTTGGGGGCCATAGGACACGTTTTTCAGGATATGAAATCAACGATGCGCGGTTCAGCGCCAGGTTACCCGTTCCGCCAATGGCAGGCGCTCGCGGTGCTTTTCTTCGGCAGCGTAGCCGAGGGTGATCAGCGCCTGGGGATGCCAGCTTTGCGGCAGGTCGAGGACATCCCGCACCAGGTCGGGCACGAAGAGGGGCGCGCACATCCAACAGGCGGCGAGGCCGTAGTTGTGGGCGGCCAGGAGCAGGTTCTGGCAGGCCAAGGCGGTGCTTTGCACGGCCATGAGCCATTCGGCCTCCTGGCGGCGCCGGTCCGGGTAGTCGTCCATGCCTTCCAGGGAGAGGGAGGCTGCGACGAGCGCGGGCGCGCCGGTGATGCGGGCATGACTGATGCGGACTCGGCGCTCGATGATCGCCTCGTCGACACCGTCGGCGCTGAGGTCGGCTCGCCAGCGTGCGCCCATGCGGTCGCTCAAATCCTGCTTGACCGGATCGGAGGTGACAACGCAGAAGCGCCAGGGCTGGCGGTTGTGGGCTGAAGGCGCCCAGACTGCGGCGGTCAGCAGCTTTTCGAGCAGCGCCTTTTCGACCGGTTCGGGCAGGTAGCGGCGTACAGACCTGCGCCCGCGGATAAGCTGCCAGAACCAGGCATCATCGCCCTGTGTGGCCCAATCCGATTGGCGCCAGTCGCTGTCGTCGTCACTGTGATCCACTGACGCAATGCGCTGTCTGTGCATGGGACGGCATTATAGCATGGAGTGGGGGAAAGGGCAGTAGGCAGGGGTTAGGGGCAAGGGCGCTCGTTCTGCGTTGGACCGCGAAGAACACCTTTTTTGTCCGCGGAGGACGCGGAGAGGCGCGGAGAACTTCGTAAAACCTTTATCCACTAAGAGCCGCGAAGAACACCCTTTTTGTCCGCGGAGGACGCGGAGGGGCGCGGAGAACTTCGTAAGACCTATGTTC
>VXRG01000187.1 GCA_009838625.1 Caldilineaceae bacterium SB0664_bin_27 | reverse complement strand
CGTCAGCCGCGCCCTGATCGCCGTCAACCTGCTCGCCTTTGCCGTCACCTTCCTCTACGGGCTGATCGAATACCGCGTCTGGAACGGCCCCACCAATCTGCAGGTTCTCTTTGACCTCGGCATGAAGTCCAACTGGCATATCATGCAGGGCCAGAGTTGGCGGCTCTTCACGGCCATGTTCCTCCACATCGGCCCCATCCATCTCATCTCCAACCTCATCGGCCTCTTCTGGCTCGGCCCCATCATCGAAGGCCATTTCGGCCATATCCGCTTCGCCGTGATCTACCTCCTCGGCGGCCTGCTCGGCAGCATCGCCAGCTACGCCTTCTCGCCCGCCCTCTCCGCAGGGGCATCCGGCGCCGTCTTCGCGCTGCTCGGCGCAACCATCGTCTACTTCTATCGCTATCGGGAAAACATGGGCCGGCAGGGGAAGTCGATGCTGCAGTCCGCGGTTGCGATTCTGGTCATCAACCTTTTCCTCGGTTTCTCGGTCACCAACGTCGACAACTGGGGCCACTTGGGCGGCCTCGCCGGCGGCGCCATCGTCGCCAGCGGCCTTCTGCCCCGCTACCGCGCGCCCTCCATTCTCAGCTTCGGCCGCCAGCCCCTCATCCGCGAAGCAAGCATCGCCCGCAATCTGGCCTGGACCCTTCTCTGCGCGCTTCTCTTCTTCGCCGCCTTCCAGACCGTCACCGTGGTCGGTCCTCCTCTCCGCTAGTCCGCCCAACCACTGACTACTGATCATTGCAGTTCTAACCACTGCCGTTCAACCCCTCTGCAATCAACTCCACCACATCTTTCACCTCTACTCCCTCCCCCGCCGCGTTCGCCGCATCCGTCATCATCGTCAGACAGAACGGACAGCCCACAGCCACCGTCTCCGCGCCGGTTGACCGCGCCTCCGCGTAGCGCTCCGCACTGACCGCCCGCTCGCCCGGCTCCTCCTCCTTCCAGAACTGGGCGCCGCCCGCCCCGCAGCAAAAGCTCTGCTGCCCATGCCGCGGCATCTCCTCCAGCTCGATGTTCCCCGCCTGCAGCAGCGCCCGCGGCGCGTCCACAATGCCGTTTTGCCGTCCCAGGTAGCACGGATCGTGAAACGTAACCGCCCCGTCACTCCCCACGTTGTACTCCAGCTTGCGAGCCGCCACCAGCTCCGACAGCAGCTGCGTATGGTGAATGACCTCCCACTGCGGCCCCCCTTCACTCCCACTGTATTGGTGATACTCCTTGCCAATGCTGTGCAGACAGTGCGGGCACGTCGTCACGATCCGCCGCGGGGCAACCTCGTTCAGCACCTCCAAATTGCTCTCCGCCATGCCCCAGAACAGGTCCTCCCGTCCCGACCGCCGCGCCGCGTCACCACTGCAATTCTCCATTTCGCCCAGCACAGCGAAGCGCACGCCCGCGTGGTTCAGCACCTTCGCAAACGCACGCGCCGTCTCCCGCGCCCTGGGGTCATAGCTCGGCGCGCAACCCACCCACCACAGGATCTCCGCCTCCGGCTCCTCATCCACCGTCGGGACCGCCAGCCCTTCCGCCCACGCCAGCCGTTCACGCGCGCTCTGGTTCCATGGATTGCCCTGGCGTTCGATCCCCCGGTAGGCCTGCTGCAACTCCTGGGGAAAGCTGTTCTCGGTCAACGCCTGGTAGCGGCGCAGATGCATGATGTCGAACATCGGCTCGTTGCCCACCGGACAGATGTCCACGCAGGCGCCGCACGCCGTACATGCCCATACCGCCGATTCGCTTATCGCATAGGCCAGCAGGGGCGGCGTCTCCCCGCCAGCCGCCATGACATCCGCCTGCTCGTTGATGGCATAGCGCTTGTTGACCTCCAGCGCCGCCGGCGACAACTCCTTGCCCGTCACGTATGCCGGACATACATCCTGGCAGCGGTTGCACATGATGCAGGCGTAGGCATCGACCAGATGCGGCCAAGGCAGCTGCTCCAACCGCGCCGCCCCGAACTCCTCGATCGTCTCGTCCTCAAAGTCCAGCGGCGGCAGCTCCCCCAGCGAGCTCCGCTGCGGCCGCGCCAGAAAGTTGACCCCCGACATGATCAAGTGCAGATGCTTTGTGCGCGGGAACCACGGCACAAAGGCCAGCACCAGTCCCAGCGCCACCCACCAGCCCAGATGCTGCCCCACCGTCAGCGCCGCCGCGTCCATCCCGCCCCACAGCAGGCTCACCCCGTTCGCGAACGGCTGGCCCGGCTCCCCGTGACCCGCCGCCTGACGAGCCAGCGCGATTCCAAAGCTCTCGCCCAGCAGCCGGAAGCCCACGTGCAGCAGAATGAACAGCCCAACCAGCAGTGAATCCCGCCCAATGCCCCCCGCCTTCACCTTCTCCACCAGCATCACATTGTCGTGATAGCCTAACTCTCCGGCGCGCACCACAAAACGCCGCACCAGAAAATAGACCATGCCAATCAATATCCCAACCGTCACCACGTCCGCCGCAAAACGGTACGCTGTCCCGACCGCACCCTCGCCCAGAAAGCGGACCGGAAAGTAGCCCTGCACCAGATCGCCCAGGTTCACCAGCAGATAGAAGACGAACCCCCACGCAATCAGCGCGTGAAAGGCGCCAGCACCACTGCGGCTCTTCCACATATTGCCGAAGGTAAGCCACCGGCCCGCCGCCTGCGCCAGCCGGCCCGCAACCTCACCCCGCGCCGGCAGCGCCCCCGCGCCCCGCCGCACCACTCCAAGAACCCGCCTGAACTGGACGTAGCTCACATAGACCGACGCCGCGACCGCGGCCAGAAAGATCAGCTTCTCCGCAAGAGTCAGCATTTCAGTTCACACTCGCTTCCATCTATCGTGTAGGCGTCAGCTTCTCGGCTCTCTGCCTCTTCCCCGCAGGAGCCCACGGCATAATTATACACAGCCCCATAAAGTAGCGCAGCAGCCCCAACCCGCCTATACTTCAGTAATCACTGACCACCTGATCACCTGACCACTGCAGTCCCGATGCTCGGAACCATTATCCCCGCCCGCCGGTTCGCCATCGCGATGGTGCGCCGCATGTTGCAGGCCGACCTGCCTGCCGCCGTCCGCTCCGATGAGGACGTCGAGGCCGAAGTTTGGCGCAACTACAACTGGAACTTCACCGTTAACGTAGCCGACGGCGCCCTCTTCCTGCTGGCGCAGAGCCTCATGTCGGCAACGACCATCCTCCCCTTCTTTGTCAGCAGACTCACCGACAACCCCTTTTATTTCGGCCTGCTCGCTGTCATCGCCAACGGCGGCTGGTTCTTTCCCCAGCTCTTCAGCGCAGGCCCAATTGAACGAACGGACCGCAAAAAGCCCTGGCTGATCAATCTCGGATTCTTCCTGGAACGTCTTCCGCTCGTCCTGCTCACGGCAACAACGCTGCTCGCGGTCCGGTCGCCTTCCTGGGCCCTGGGCCTGTTCCTCCTGGCATTTGCCATCTACAACTTCGGCGCCGGAATCATCGCGCCCGCCTGGCAGGATCTCCTCGCAGTCTGCTTTCCCGCCACCCGCCGCGGCCGCCTCATGGGCGTGACCATGTTCGTCGGCGGCATCGCGGGCGCGCTCGGCGCCCTGGGCAGCAGCCGCATCCTGGAGACACTGCCCTTCCCCCGCAACTTCCTTATCCTCTTCGGGTTCGCTACCATCCTCATGTTCGCTGGCTGGGCCGTCCTCGCCCTCACCCGCGAACCGGTGCGCCAGGTCCCCCGCACCGAAGAAAACCGCCTCCATATCTGGACCAGGCTCGGCCGCATCCTGCGCCGCGATCAGAACTTCCGCCGCTTCCTCACCGCCCGCGGTCTGCTCGCCGTCAGCGGCATGGGCCTGGCGTTTGTCACAGCGTCCGCCATCAGCAAATGGGACGTCTCCGGCGGCACGGTCGGCAACTACACCGTCGCCCTCCTCGCCGGCCAGTCCGCCAGCAATCTTCTGCTCGGGCTGCTTGCCGACCGCAAAGGACACAAACTTGCACTGGTCCTCGGCGGTTTTGCCGCCACCCTGGGCTACGTGATCGCCGGCCTCGCCGCCCTGCCGCTCCTCTACTACCTGGTTTTCATCCTTCTCGGCGTCTACTTCAGCTCCACCTTCGTCTCCGGTCTCATGATCGTGCTCGAGTTCACCGGCCCCGAGCAGCGCCCCACCTACGTCGGCATCACCAACTCCATCATCGGCGCCATCAACGTCGTCATGCCCCTCCTTGGCGGCTGGCTCGCCACCGTCAGCTACACGTGGCTCTTCGCGCTCAGCGCCGTCGCCGGCCTGCTCGGCGTCCTGCTCATGGCCTTCTGGGTAGCAGACCCCCGCCACGCCGCCGAAAACGCCTGACTTGCGCCCTGTGCCCGTTCGTGGTAGAAATTCTCAAAAGCGCCAACCCCACGGAGAAAGAAAATGACACAGGACCAATATTGTTCACATCTCTCACTTAACTCCGGCGAACAGATCTACGGCACCGCCGGCAACGGTACGGACGTCTGGTTTGTGCTCGAATACCCCGCCGTCTGGGGCGCCAAGGCCATGGAAGAGAGCAAGCTGGACGACACGCTTAAAGAGCACCTGCAACAGGCCGTAGCGGCCACACCCGGCTCCCGCCTGCAACTCATCAAACACGGCGAATCCCGCAACGGCTCCGGCCTCAGCTTTTTCATCGGCCTCTCCCAGGAGAATGACGCGGCCCTGTATCGCTTCCAATTGGCCGATTTCACCGACCTCGCCGCCATGGACCTGCCCGGCATGGTCGCGGACTTGCGCGCCGCGCCCGAGAGCTACGCCGCCCACAAACATGACGAACCGCTTTTCCTCGTCTGCACCAATGGCAGCCGCGACCGTTGCTGCGCCACGCTCGGCGTGCCCGTCTATCTCACCATGGCAGCCTACGCCGGCGACCAGGTCTGGCAGACCACCCACACGGGCGGCCACCGCTTCGCGCCCACCATGATCGTCCTGCCGCACGGCCTCTACTACGGCCGCCTCAGCGTCGAAGACGCCACGCCCATCGTCGACTCCTATAACGCAGGCGATGTCTACGCGCTCGACCGCTACCGCGGCCGCTCCTGCTATAAGTCGCCTGTCCAAGCCGCCGAATACTATCTGCGCGAGGAAACCCACCAGCAGTCGCTCGACGCTTTCTCCCTCCTCGACGCGGACCAGCAGGACGACGTATGGACCTGCCGCTTCCGCTCCAATGGCGACAATCTCGTTCACGAACTCTTCGTGCTCGCCGAAGAGTCGGAGTTCGCCAACCCGCTGAGCTGCCGCGTAACGGCCACCTCCGAGCGCGTCCCGCAATACCGCCTGCTCTCCCACTCCGTCAACGCCCCCATCCCGGCGTGACCGCCGCTGCAGCATCAGACGACCGGGCTCATCAAGAACGTTGCCACGCAGCCAGAGTCATTTCACGAACCAAAGTGAGGAGAGCAAAGGCGTTTCTCTCTCCTCACTTTTTTACTCACTCCTCGTTTTTGGCGCAACGGACGTTAAATCCTCAGTGAACCGTCCTTAACACCCGTCTTTACCACTGCCGCAAAAAATTGCTCCCATTTTCGCCAAATTTCGGCCTTCCAGTGTGCTACACTTCTGTGGCGCACGGCATTGCACAAGGCACTGCGGGCGCGTAACTATTTCAGGCCCTTCTGACGGCTCCGATCCGGACGGAACGCAGTATGGCTCAAAACACGCCTTTGCTCGACAAGGCGAAACAAACAATCCAAGAGACCGGAAGGGAGTCTTTCATGTCTGTCAAGGGAGTGGGTGGTTTACAGCCGGTTCTGGTCGCGCTTATCGGCCTGCTGCTGACCGCCTGTGTGCCGGTTCAGGCGCCCGCGGAAATGGAAAGTGCGGGGGCTGCCACAGAACTAACCATCTATTCGGGCCGCAACGAGAACCTGGTTGGGCCTCTGCTGGAGCGCTACCAGGAAGTGAGCGGCGTCACCATTAACGTACGCTACGGCGGCACCGCCGAAATGGCCGCCACCATTCTGGAGGAAGGACAGAACTCGCCGGCAGACGTCTTCTATGGCCAGGACGCCGGCGCGCTCGGCGCGCTCTCACTGGCAGGGCGGCTCTCAGCACTGCCCGCAGAGATCCTCGACAGGGTCGACCCCCGCTTCCGGGCCGGCAACGGCGACTGGGTCGGCGCCAGCGGACGCGCCCGAGTATTCGTCTACAACACTGAAATGGTCAGCATGGACGAGCTGCCCAACGACATCTGGGAGCTGACTGATCCCAAGTGGAAGGGCAAGGTCGGCTGGGCGCCCACCAATGGCAGCTTCCAGGCCTTCGTCACCGCGGTCCGCGTCCTTGAAGGCGAGGAACGGGCCAAGGAATGGCTCGAAGCCATGATCGCCAACGACGTGCAGGTCTATCCCAAGAATACGCCCATCGTCGAGGCCACCGGCAAGGGCGAGGTCGTGCTCGGTCTTGTAAACCACTACTACCTGTACAGATTCCTTAAGGAAGATCCCGGTTTCCAGGCCAAGAACCATCACCCGGCCGCCGGTGATGCCGGCGCCATGATCAACGTGGCCGGCGCAGCCGTGCTGGATACAGCCAAGGACAAGGCCGCAGCCGAGGCCTTCGTCGCCTTCCTGCTTTCGGACGAAGCGCAGACCTACTTCTCCGAGCAGACCAATGAATATCCCCTCGTCGTCGGAATTCCGACCACCGCCGAAGGGCTGCTGCCCCTGGCAGACGTGAACACGCCCGACATTGACCTGACCGACATAGACGACCTGCAGGGGACACTTGAGCTTCTTCAAGAGGTAAACGCGCTGCAGTAAGGGTTTCGTTTCCCTCTTTTACCCCAAAACACACCCGGCGGACGCCACCTCCTCGACGTCTTCCGGGTGTGTTTTCCTCTCTATAGCAGTTGCTGCCAAATGTTCCGGCTTCCGAATGCCCCTCCAACTCCTCGCGACTACAGCCTCACTCCGATGCCTATCCACTCAATAACCAGACAGCCATCGCCTCCGAGGCGCTTCACCGAAGACCGGAAACTTCAGCCAACTGAGCACTGACCACTGCAGTTTCAAACTATCTTCAACTGCGGTTGACTACCCCCCGACACTGATCGAAGTTGCGCCACCACCTTCTGCGCCAACTCACCAAACGTGCGCGCGGCCGCGCCAGCGGGGTTGGCCGCAACGATCGGTCTGCCCCGGTCGCCCGACGCGCTGATCTCGGCCTCCAGGCCGACAACGCCCAGCAGGTCAGTGCCCAGCTCACGCGCCGCGGTCTCGCCGCCGCCGCTGCCAAAGACCTCTCCGCTCATATTCTCAATCACGCCCAGGATCGGCACCTCGAGCTGCTCAAATGCTGCCGCGCCGCGGCGCGCATCCGCCACGGACACCATCTGCGGCATCGTCACGATCAGCCCGCCGCTCAGCGGCGCGATCTGGGCCAGGGAAAGCTGCGCGTCTCCCGTCCCCGGCGGCAGGTCCACGATCAGATAGTCCAGCTCTTGCCAGCGCACGTCGGTGAAGAGCTGCTGGATCGCCTTGTGCAGCATCGGCCCCCGCCAGATCAGCGCCTGCTCGGGCGGCAGCAGAAAGCCCATGCTCATGAAGCGCACGCCATGCGCCTCCGCCGGGATCAGCTTGCCCGCCTCCACCGGGGGCATCTCCTCCACCCCCATCATGATAGGGATGTTCGGCCCGTATATGTCGGCGTCCAGCAGCCCGACCGACGCGCCCGTCTGCGCCAGGCTCACCGCCAGGTTCACGCTGACCGTGCTCTTGCCCACGCCGCCCTTACCGCTCGCAACCGCGACGATATTCTTGATCGGAATCCCCAACTTCGCCTCAATTCGCGGGTCGAATGGGGGCTCTCCCCTCGTGCCGCCGACGCCTTCCATATTGCCGTTGCCCATAATTGGTTCCTGTCCCTCCAATCCCGCCAAGCCGCCGCAACGACCCTGCCAGAACTCTAAATGTCTCTTCCTACCTTACTCTTCCCCTTCGGGCGTGTCAAAAATGGAGGCCCATAGGCAACTGTGCCGAGATCCGCATGTATACGGGAGTGAACTTGTATAGCCTCCTGTATTCGGTGTACAAAGCATATAGGCAAATTCCCCAAAAGGGGTATCATTATTTGGCAAGTGCCTCAGCTGGGGCCCGACGATGCAGGAGCACGGGACCGAAATCGCGACAGGCGCCTGCATCGAAATATAAATGTGTTTCCGAGCCGGCATAATGGTCCGTCAACTCGACGCCACAACTGAGGTGACGGACACTGTCCGTAGCACGAATCTCCAATGAGGAGGACTACGAGATGTACAATCTGGAAGGAAAGACTGTATTTGTTACCGGCGCAGGGGGCGAGCACGGCATCGGCCGAGGGATCGCACTGCGGCTGGCAGAGGATGGAGCGGATATCGTCCTGACCGACCTCGTCGAGAGACCTTATCCCGATGCCGACTGGGAAGGTCTGCCGGCGCTACGTGCGGAGATCGAGTCAATGGGACGCCGTGCTCTGGCACTGACCTGCGACGTGACCGATTCCGTTTCGGTCGAGGGCGCCATGCAAAGTGCGGTGGAAGAGTTCGGACGAATCGATATCCTGGTCAACAACGCGGCGGCCCGCGGCGGTAGAGATCGGGTGCCGGTCGTCGACCTGGACGAGAATGAGTGGGACCGTGTCATGTCCGTCAATCTGAAGGGGACCTTTGTCTGCAGCCGGGCCGCCGCGTGTCACATGGTGGACCGCGGCGGCGGTGGTCGCATAATCAGCGTCTCCTCAGTCTTGGGGTTGCGTGGGATTGCCCGGTTTGCCGCCTACTGCTCATCCAAATTCGGAATCGTCGGCCTGACGCAGGCCCTCGCCCAGGAGTTGGCCGAGTTCGGGGTCACCGTCAACGCAATCTGCCCCAGCTTGACCCCCACCGAGCGAGTCGGCCACATGACCAACTTATTTACCAACCCGTCATTGCAAGTGAAGGAAGCGACCGACGCCCTTTTGTCCGGGGCAGCGGGAAGTACCCCAATAGGCCGCCTCGCCCAGACCGACGACCTTGCCCACGCCGTTTCGTTTCTGGCCTCGGATGGAGCCGCTTTTCTCACAGGTCTCTCAATTCCAGTGACTGGTGGGTCCTTTATGCGGTAGACGCTTCGCTATCGGAACGACTGTCCCTGTTTGCGGCTATCGAAAGGCGTCCCCAGCTGTTTTCACTCTGAAGATTAGCGAAGTCTCCAGCGAAAGAGGAACGTTCCTTACGCCGGATTCTTCGCGGCCTGGAGAATTGACATTCGCCTGCCCCGATCACAAGGACAACCGTGAAGAAGGCGGAATCCGAGGCGATCAGTAAAGCGCGGCGGAACACATGACCACGTCAGCCAGACTGCACGCCTCTCCAGCTGGTCTGCGTCCAATGAGGCATCCTCTCCAGCAACTGCCTTCGCTGGCAAGCTGGGTCACTCACCGCTGAACACTGTCCTCCAAAATCATCCGCGCCGCACGCTGGCCGATCTCCACCGCGTAGTTCGTTCCCCGGTCCCATGGGTAAACCTGGCTCATCGATGCGAAATAGAGGCCGGGAAAGGGCGTGCGCAGATCAGGGATCATCGCGGCGTAACCCCGGACCGGTACCGGCTGCGCATACGATGCGCGATGCAGCCAGGCCCCCGTCACCCACTCGGGCTGGAATTCGCGGTTGAAGCGCGGCAGCGCCGGTAGAAACTCCGCCAGCAGCTCCTGCTGCGACATTGTGAAATAGCGGTGCGACGGCTCCAGGTAGTCACCCAGATAGAGCAGATGGTCCCCGCCGTAGCGGCCCGGGTCGATCATGTTCGTGTGCTCAACCAGCACCAGGAACGGAAGCCCTTCCGCTTTGGGCACGTTCACCCAATAGGTGTCTTTGAGCAGCGGGCGGTCCAGCGCAACCGTCATCACCACCGCCCCCATATGGCGCAGCGAACCCAGCCTCGAAAGATAACCGGCCGGCAGCTCCGGCGCCAGCCGCTGCATCAGCCCCGGGCTGACCGTCGCAAGCACCACGTCGAAACGGTCAGAGTCCGGGGGCGCTCCAGCATCTCTTCCCTTTTCCCCTCTCTCGACTCGGAAGCCGCCTTCCGGCAGCGGCGTCACAGCACGAACCGGCGCGTTGGTCTCGACCGTCACCCCCCGCTCACGCGCGGCCGCGCCCAGCCTGTCCGCGAACGCCTGAAAGCCCCCCTTGTAGTAGCCGAGTCGCGGCGTCCGTTTGTAGACCCTCGCCCAGAACCAGGCCAAGTTGACATCGCGGAAGTGCGGGCCGAACTTGCCCTCCAGCATCGGCCGCCACAGCTTGCCGTAGGCCGTCTGCCCCATGCGCCGCGCCAGCCATTCATCCGCCAGCAGGCCGTCAAATGCACGCCACGGCGGCCGCGGATGATATTTCAGATAGGCGAGCACCAGCCCCATCCGCAGCTTCTGGGGCAGCGACAAGTGCGGAAATTGCAGGAGGCTCGCGGGGCTGTCAAGCGGATAGTTCCCGCCCTGGAAGTGCATGACGGTCGACGGGCGGTGGATTTCCAACAGGTCGCCCGCGCCGATCTGGTCGGTCAGCCGTATGATAGCGTCATCGTTGGTGAACAGGTGATGATAGAACTTCTCCAGCGGCCAGTCCCAGCTTGCCCGCCCTTTGAATCCCGAAGCCAGGCCGCCCAGCTCCGGCCCGTTTTCAAAGACATGCACCTGCGCGCTGCCTGCGCCCGCGAGCTCGTAGGCGGCGGTAAGACCCGCAACGCCGCCGCCGATAATTGCAGTTCGAACGGCCCTTTTTTCCTGTGCGCGCGTACTGTGTGCACTCGTCAACGCTTTACCCCGTTTCCGACAGCTACAGCGCGTCCCGCTCGCGGCGCTGCGGCGCCAGGCAAGAGCCATACAGATCCCGGCCTGGAAAGAAAAAACCAGCGCACAGAAGGCGCTGGTCTATCTGCGATTGCGAAGCGCTGCCTCAGATCGTACAGCTTTTGGTTTACGCAGCGGCCAGTGACAGCGTTCCCATGCCGCTCAGCTGACGGTCGATCTCCTCTTGCGCATTGCTGTAGAGCCGCAGCAGATCAGCGTCGGTCCCCTTGTAAGTGCGGATTGTCTGCAATGAGCAGAAGGCGCACCCCCGCAGGAATTTGTAGTAGTTGCTATGACACTTCATACAGTCGCCCAGATTGATCATCATCAGCACAAAGGCCAGACTGTCCGGGTGCGTATCGGGCAACACAGACACTCGATCGACCAGTTCGCGCCAGCTGTCGCCGCGCAAATCCCGCAACGTCGGTATCAGGTAGGCTGGGAAGAACAACTCCGCCTTTCCGTCGAGCACAGCATCATTTACATCAACCATACGTCCTCCCTTCAACTGTCCAACGCACTTCACATTGACGCCCAGGCCGCGGGCGCCGTGTCAGCGAGGAAGACTCCCGCTTCAGCATTCGTCCTTTCTCTATACGTCCAAGCTATCACCGGGATTCAGAATTGCGCACTCAATGTCGGTATCGTCCTGCAGTTTCTGCGCAAAGGCTACCACATCCTGTTCAATCGGCGGGAAGGTATTGTAGTGGAAGGGGATGACCTTCTTGGCCTTCACGAACTGGGCTGCCTGAATCGCGTCATCCGGCCCCATGGTGAAGTTGTCGCCGATCGGCAGCGCCGCCAGGTCCACGCCGCCCACGTCGCCGATAAGGCGCATATCATAGGTCAGGCCGGTATCGCCTGCGAAGTAGACGTCGGTGCCGTCATTGAAGTGGATCAGGATGCCGGCCGGATTGCCGCCGTAGCTGCCGTCCGGCAAGGCGCTGCCGTGGTGCGCGATCGTCAGCTTAACGCGACCGAAATCGAAGTTATAGCCGCCCCCGATGTGCATCTGATGAACGTTATCCACCCCTTGCGCCATCAGCCAGTCGCCAATCTCAAAGTTGCAGATGACAAGGCAGCCGGTGCGCTTGGCAACCGGGATCGCATCGGCCACGTGGTCCGCGTGGCCATGCGTGAGGAGGAGCACGTCGGCGTCAACAGTCTCCGCGGTTGCCCCTGCCGGCGCGGCCGGATTGTTGGGCGCCAAAAACGGGTCGATAAGCAGCTTCGTCCCATCCGCGTCCACTCCAAAGGTGGCGTGTCCGTAGAATGTAATCTTTACCGTCATTCCGCCATCTCCTCACGGGTCAACAGGTGTAACTGACCACTGATCATTGACCGTTTTCTTCCTTCCGCTGCCGCGCCCGCTCCTGGGCCCTGCGCTTGAGTTCTTCCATGCGCGCCTTCTTGGCCGCCGCCGCATCATCATCGCTGCCGCCGGCGTCTGCCGCCTGGGCCTGGCGCTGCGCAGCCCGTTCTTTGGCCAGCGCCTGCAGCTCAGCCGCAGAGCGCTTGGGGGCCGCCTGCGCCGCGGCAGAGTCGGTCGCGGCCGCCGCACTTTTGGCTGCCGCCCTGGCCGCTGCCTTGGCGGCCTTTTCTTCCTCCTGCTTGCGCTTCTGTTCCTCTTCTTCCTTGCGCCGCGCCTGCTCCTCTTCGTACTGCGTCGGCCACAGCGCCGCGTAGTACTCAAGCGGGACCGTCAGCTCCTCCATGTCATAGACGAGCTGGGGATAGCGATCGTAGACCGCCAGTTCATAGTCATGGTTCATCTTGATGGCGTCGAAGGGGCAGAACTCAACACAGAAGCTGCAGCTCATACAGACGGCGGCGTCGATGTAGAATTCCGAGCAGCGGGTTACCGGCTTGCCGTTCTCATCGCTGTCGCGCACGATCCAGATACACTGCGGGGGGCAGACCTTGGCGCAGATGCCGCAGGCCGTGCAGCGGTCCTCCTGCTTTTCCGAGTCCCAGATCAGCATGGGGATATAGCGGAAACGCTCCGGCAGCAGCCGCTTCTCCTCCGGGTACTGGATCGTCAGCAGCCCTTCCTGGTCGATCGGTTGCTGGATCACGCGGCGGTTGTTGCCCAGATCCAGGCTGCCCCTGTAGCGGTCGGGCACACTGTCGCGGTCGTCCTCAAATGTATCCAAAGCGTGCTTCAAAGTCACGCCCAAACCCTTAAGAAGTCCTGTTCCAAACATACATTTGACTCCTAAATGCAGTTTTTGGTCGTCATGGAGACTACCTGTCCACTTCACCCAGCACGATGTCGATGGCGCCCAGGATTACGATCGCGTCCGCCACTTTGTAGCCGACGCTCATCGGGCCGAGCGCGTTAAGGTTGATGTAGCTGGGCGAACGCACATGATAGCGCCATGGCTGCGTCTTGCCGTCGCTGGACAGATAGAATCCCAGCTCGCCTTTCGGCGCTTCCAGGCGGCCGTAGACCTCGCCTTCGGGCGCGCGCAGCGTGTAGCCGCCTCTGCCGCCGAGCGTCTCGCCCTCGGGCATGTCCCGCAGCGCCTGCTGCAGGATGCGCACACTCTCCATCGCCTCCAGCAGCCGGATGTAGTAGCGGTCGTAGATGTCGCTGTTCGGCAGTGTAGGGATGTCGAAATCGAAGCGGTCGTAGATGCCGTACGGCTCCGCCTTGCGGATGTCGTAGGCCAGCCCGCCGGCTCGGATCATCGGCCCGCTTACGCTGAGGGCGATCAGGTCCTCGACCGCCAGGTAGCCGACGCCGCGTCCGCGCGCTTTCAGGATCTCGTTCTCGGTGAGCAGCCTGTCCAGCTCATCCAGCGCGCGCGGGAGGCGTTCGTTGGCCAGGTAGGCCGCCTGCTCGTGCCAGCCCTCGGGCAGGTCGCGCACCACACCGCCAAAGCGCATGTAGTTGCACATCATGCGGGCGCCGGATACCGCCTCGAACAGGTCCAGGATCATCTCCCGCTCTTCGATGGCGTAGAGGGCCGGCGTCTGCAGCGCGCCGAGGTCGTTGAGAATGAAGCCGATGGACCAGGTGTGATTGACGATGCGGGTGAACTCGGCCATGATGACGCGCAGGTATTCGGCGCGCTCGGGCACCTCGATGTCCGCCAGTTTTTCCACCGCCAGCGCGTAGGCCCAGTTGTTGCTCATCGAGTTCAGGTAGTCGAGCCGGTCGGTGAACGGCATGTTCATCAGCCACGTATTGCGCTCGCCGATCTTTTCGTGATTGCGGTGCAGGTAGCCCATCTCCGGTTCGAGGGCCAGGATCGTCTCGCCCTCCACGCGGGTCAACATGCGGAAGACGCCGTGCGTGCTGGGGTGATGCGGCCCCAGGTTGACCACGATGCTCTCGGTGTCTAGGTGGGGCTCGTCTTCGTGCTGCGGCGCCTGGCTGACGGGCACGTAGGCGACGGCCTCCTGCCACGAGTCCGGGTCCCATCCGGCGGGATAGGTGGTGTTCTTGGCCCAGGGCAGTTTGTCTTCGTGGAAGGCGTATTCGCCCTTGGGATGGCGGCTGCGGAAGGGCTTGGCGTCCTCCTCGTAGTAGGCTTCATGCCAGTCCTTGCGCATGGGGTGCCCGTTGAAGCCGTCCCAGAGCAGGATGCGCCGCAGATTCGGATGCCCGTCGAACTTCACGCCGTACAGGTCGTAGACCTCCCGCTCCTGCAGGTTGGCGCCGGGGTAGACCGAGGTCGCGCTGGGTACCGTATCGTCTTCCGGGACGCGCACGTGCAGGGCGATCGAGCCGCCGCCGCGCCGCGTGCTGTACAGGTTGTAGACGATCTCCAGCCGGGCATCGATATCGGCGCGCAGCTTGCCTCCGTACCCCTGGTAGTCGACGCAGGTCAGATTGGAGAGAAAGTCATAGCCATGCGCATCGCGCAGACGGGTCAGCACGTCCAGGATTCTATCGGGCGCGATGACAAAGGCCGGCTCCGTATCTTCGGCCCACGTGCCCACGACCGCGTCTGACAGGTCCTGTTCAAGCCCCAAATTGTTAGCGGGCGCTTCCGCCACAGCAGTTCCCTCGGTCATTCCACACTCTCGATATATTGCTGAATTCCGTCTCTTGCGTTCACAGTGGCCGGGCGCAGCAGTTCACCAGGAACTAAGCGAGTCCCTTCTTTTCCCGGTAACGTCTCTTCGCCTCTTCCATGCGCGCCTTCGCCTTGTCGGACAGTTCCACCGGCCCACGCGCTTCTGCTGCCGCGCCGCCGCCGGATCCGTTGCCGGCCGCCGCGGCGCCGTTCGACGCCGCCTTGAGCGTTGTATCCTTGATCAGCTCCACCTGCCGCGGGTCGAAGACGTCCGGCCCCAGGCGGGGCACCGGCACAAACTGCGACGAGTCTTTCTGGTACCAGGGCACTGAGACCACGCTCTGGCGGTCCACTTTTTCGTGCATTTTCATCAGGCCGTAGATCAGCGCTTCCGGCGTGGGCGGGCAGCCCGGCACATAGACATCGACCGGGATGTATTTGTCGATGCCGCTGACCACGTTGTAGCCCTCTTTGAACGGCCCGCCGCCCGTGGCGCAGGCGCCCATGCTCACCACATAGCGCGGCTCCGCCATCTGGTTATAGATGCGCACGATGGCCGGCACCATCTTTTTCGTGACCGTACCCGAAACGATCATCAGGTCGCTCTGCCTGGGGCTGGGCCGCATCACCTCCATCCCGAAGCGGGACAGGTCGTAGCGGCTGGCGGCGGTCGCGATCATCTCGATCGCGCAGCAGGCCAGCCCGAAGAGAAGCGGCCACATGCTGGAGCGCCGGCTCCAGTTATAGATCTTGTCGACCGTCGTGATCAGGACATTCGCCTCCAGCTCATCGGGAACGCTGATCTCGTCGTGCAGGAAGGGTCGTAGCTGGTCTTGTTTCAGCTGCTGAAAATTGGGCGGAAGTGATGCCATGCCGGGATCCCCGTCAAATGCTCCCGCGACGCCTGTCCATTCACACCTCTCAGGGCCGGCGCCGCGTACAGATTAAAAAGGAACGCTCCATGCGTCCATTTGCCCACCGTACTCCAAATATACCTTACCGCCGGGGGAAAAGCAAGTGAATTTCGTTACAAGTGGATTATATAGCCGAAGATAGGGCGGGTCAAGACGGAACGGCAGTGGGGCTCAAATGCGAGGAGAGAGGGTGAGTAGTGAGGAGAGAGTAACACCTTTTTTGTCCGCGGAGGACGCGGAGGGGCGCGGAGAACTTCGTAAGACCTATGTTCACTAAGGGCCGCGAAGAACACCTTTTTTGTCCGCGGAGGACGCGGAGGGGCGCGGAGAACTTCGTAA
>VXRG01000059.1 GCA_009838625.1 Caldilineaceae bacterium SB0664_bin_27 | reverse complement strand
CGGCCGGCCCGCATTCCGATCTCCTGCAGAGGCGCCGGCAGTTCCCGTTCCTCGCGCCTCGTCTTTGTTCCAACCCCAAATCTGGGATGCACCCAGCTTGTCCGGTTCGTTGACCGCCGCGGCAACGTCGGCTATACTGCGGAGAGCCTCTATATGGTTCTTCACGCTTGACACTTGGGAGTTTCTTGATGGCATCGGTAACGACGGCAGCGAACTCTGATTCTGGCGGCAGGGCTGGTGTTGCGGCGGCGTCCTACAGTTCGGACACGGACAATGGGATGGCTGCGGCGGCCGAATCCATTGAAAGCATCAGGGAGTCCTATGCTGAAAATGGCTACTACATTCTGCCGGAAGCACTGACGCCGAAGGAGGTGGAGGAGCTTCGGGCCGAGACGACGGCTATCTGCCGGGGTGAGCGCGGGGATGTGGACGGGTTCGAGCCGAACGTTGCGGGTGAAAGTGAAGAGGATGTGCTGCGGCGCTATCTTTGCGTCCATTTCCCGCACAAAATCTCCGAGACCATGTTGGATTATCTCGGGCACCGGCAGATTGCCGATGTGCTGACTCAGGTTATCGGGCCGAATGTGAAGTGCATGCAGTCGATGCTGTTCATCAAAGCAGCGGGCAAACCGGGCCAGGCCTGGCACCAGGACGAGTTCTCGATCCCCACAAGGGACCGTACGCTGACCGGCGCCTGGATCGCGCTGGATGACGCCACCGTCGAGAACGGTTGCCTCTGGGTGATTCCCGGCTCGCACAAGCGCTGTATTATCTGGCCGCAGCACTACCACGAGGATCCGCGTTTCGACTGCGCCGGCGAGGCATACGGCTTTCCCTACAGCGATGAAGACTCGATCCCGGTGGAGGTAAGGGCCGGATCGATCGTCTTTTTCAACGGGTATCTGCTGCACCGATCCTTCCCGAATCGGGCGCAGAGCGGTTACCGGCGGGTACTGGTGAACCACTACATGAGCGCGGAATCGCTGCTGCCCTGGCGGGGGCCGAAGGAAGGGGAACACATGGCGGTCGCCGACTACCGGGATATCGTGATGATTGCGGGCGAGGACCCGTACCCTTGGAAGGAGTACGAAGAGCTGGCGGCCCCGCAGGTTCGGCCTACGCTTGAGGGCGGGTGCGAGACCTGGCGGCGGGGGCGCAAACGGGAGATTCTGCCCTTCTTCAAGGATGGATTCCGGCCCGGAGACGCGCCGGAAGATGACGACTGATCTACGGCCGGTTTCACGCAGCCTTTTCGCGGTCTTTCACGTTTGTCAAAAAGGAGTAACACGATGGCATCTTTTCCGACGGCTCCGGCCCTACAAGCTAACGGCTCGCCCGAGCCAGCGCCGGCAGCCGGGGGCCCGGAAATGGGCAATGAGGCGCGTGCGGGGGCGACATCCCCTGAGAGTGTCAGGGAGTTCTTCGCTGAGAACGGCTACTACATTCTGCCGGACGCACTGACGCCGGCGGAGGTGGAGGAGCTTCGGGCCGAAACGACCGCAATCTGCAAGGGTGAGCGCGGCGATGTGGACGGGTTCGAGCCAAATGTTCCCGGTGAAGTTGAGGATGACGTGCTCCGCCGCTATCTCTGCATCCACTTTCCCCACAAGATATCGGAAGTTATGCTGCGCTATCTGGGCCATCGCCATATCGCGGAGGTGCTGACACATGTGATCGGGCCGAACGTGAAGTGTATGCAGTCGATGCTGTTCATCAAGGCGACGGGCAAACCGGGCCAGGCATGGCACCAGGACGAGTTCTTCATTCCCACGCGCGACCGGACGCTCACGGGCGCTTGGATTGCTTTGGATGATGCCACCGTCGAGAACGGGTGCCTTTGGGTTATTCCCGGCTCGCACAAGCGGGGCATTATCTGGCCCCAGCACGATCATGACGACCCGCGCTTCGATTGCGCCGGCGAGGCGTATGGTTTCCCTTACAAAGATGAGGACTCGATACCGGTGGAGGTGAAAGCTGGGGCGCTGGTCTTTTTCAACGGCTACCTGCTGCACCGCTCGTTCCCGAACCGTGCGCAGAGCGGCTACCGCCGCGTGCTCGTAAACCATTACATGAGCGCCGAGTCCTACCTGCCGTGGCGGAGTCCAAAAGAGACCGAGCACATGGCGACGGCCGACTATCGTGACATTGTGATGATTGCGGGCGAAGACCCTTACCCCTGGAAGGGGTCCGAGGAGCTGGCGTTGCCGAAAGTGCGGCCTTCCGGTGAGGGCGGCTGCGAGACCTGGCGCCGATATCCGAAACGCGAGAAGCTGCCCTTTTTCAAAGATGGATTCCGACCTGGAGACGCGCCCGAAGATGACGACTGATCTCTGTTTTCGCGATGGGAGGGAACTGGCCGCGGGCATCCGCAAAGGGGAATTCTCCAGTGCGGAGGTGACGGCGGCGCATATTGCGCAGATCGAACGGGTCAACCCTGCCGTCAATGCGGTAGTGACCTTTCTGCCAGAGCAAGCGCTGGAACGTGCGCAGGCGGCTGACGAGGCGCTGGCGCGTGGCGAAGAAATCGGGCCGCTGCATGGTCTGCCAATGCTGCACAAGGACACGACCGACACGGCGGGCATCCGCACGACGTACGGGTCGCCGATCCATAAGGACAATGTACCGGTCCAGAGCCAGTTGATCATCGAGCGGCTGCACGCGGCAGGCGCGATCCCGATGGGAAAGACGAATGTCCCGGAGTTCGGGGCGGGTTCGCAGTCTTTCAACCCGGTGTTTGGAGCGACGGGCAACCCGTATGATCCGACGAAAACGTGTGGGGGGTCGAGCGGCGGGCAGGCAGTGGCGCTGGCATGTGGCATGACGGCCCTCGCGGACGGAAGCGATATGGGCGGCTCGCTGCGCAACCCGGGTAACTTCTGCAACGTGGTCGGTTTCCGTGTTTCGCCGGGCCGGGTCCCGGTGTGGCCGAGTTTGACGGCCTGGTCTGGGTTGTCGGTGCAGGGGCCGATGGGGCGCACTGTGGCAGACGTGGCCTTTCTGCTGAGCGTGATCGCGGGGCCGGACGCCCGCTCGCCGATCGCGCAGTCTGAGCCGGGAAGCGTTTTCGCGCGGCCTTTGGAGCGTGATTTCAGCGGCGTTCGCATCGCGTACAGCGCAGACCTGGGGGGCGAGTTCCCGGTTGATCCGCGCGTGCAGGACGCGCTCGAAGGGCAGTTGGCTGCGTTCAGCGGGCTCGGCTGCGAGGTAGCCGATTTCAGCGGCGCGGGCGCGACGAAGCCGCGGGGTGACGGGCCGGGGCTGCCGGACTTCAGCGACGCGGACGAGATCTTCAAAACGATGCGGGCGTGGAGTTTCCATCATTCGCACGGGCCGCTGCTGGCAGAGCACCGCCACCAGATGAAGGACACGATCATCTGGAATGTCGAACAGGGAGCCCACCTCACCGGCGCGGACCTGGGTCGTGCAGAAGAAATGCGCACGACGTTGTACCATGCGATGCGCCACTTCATGGATACCTACGAGTTCCTGCTGCTACCGGTTAACCAGGTGCCGCCATTTTCGGTGGACGTGCCCTATCCGATGGCTATAGACAGCGGGGACGGAGTGGTCGAGCTGGAGACCTATATCGACTGGATGAAGTCCTGCTACTACATCACCGTGACCGGCCATCCGGCGATTTCAGTGCCCTGCGGCTTTACGCCGGAGGGACTGCCGGTGGGCGTACAGATTGTGGGGCGGCACCGGGATGATTTTGGAGTGCTGCAGCTGGCGCATGCGTTTGAGCAGGCCACGCGGGTAGGGGAACGGCGGCCGGCAGTGGTCAGCGGTTAGTAGTCAGCGGCTGTTGGAAAACATGCCGCGCGAGATTGACCTTGAACTCCCCAGCCGACGCGAACCCGAACTCCCAATCCCATTCTTGAACCAAGAAAACAAATAAGAGGCTATCGCCCTCGACTTGCTGAAAGTGGCGGGCCGGACCTTCGTGGCCTGCTGCGAACTGTTCAAACCTGGCCCACCTTCGACGGCGAAGCCTCGGTCGACGCTCATATCCATGCAGTGAGTACGGGATAGCGAATGCAGATGCCGGTAAAGGCGCCGGCGTTTAGTCGGTAGGCTTTGTCAGTCCCCAGATGCGGGCGGCGGTTCCTCCTAGAATTCTCTCCTTGTCATCCTCACGAAGAAACGGCAGGCCTTCCTGGATCAGGCGCAGCTCCTGGGCCAGAGAGGGCCAGTTGTGTTTGGCGCGATGGTGGCCGGGGTAGCCTGTGCCCCAGATCATGCGCTCAGAGCCGAAAGCTGAGAAGATACGAACGATGAAGGGATGCACGTCGGTGTAGGGGTAGGCCTGGCGGGCGTGGCCGTTGACGTCGGACAGTTTGACGTGGACGTTGTCGTAGCGGGCGAGGTCGACGATGGGCTGGTAGTCGGACTCATCGGCGTCGACCTTGGGGTAGCCCAGGTGATCGAGGATCAGAGTAAGGTGGGGGTAGCGGCGGGCGATGACCTCGATCTGGTCGGCCTCAGCGGCGTGCAGGTGGAACTGGATGACGGCATCGGCGGCGGCTATCTCCTCCCACATCGGCCCGTTTTGGGCTGTCAGCAGGATCTTCTCATCTGGATAATACATGGGATGGAAGCGGAACCCGGCCAGGCCGCGTTCGTGCAGCCAGTAGCGCACCTGCTCGGCGTTGTTCGGGTCCTGAGGGTCGATGAGGCCGTGGCCGATGAAGCGATGGGGAAAGCGGGCTGCGGAGTCGGCGATGTAGCCGTTGTCCCAGGTGGACCAGCTGGTCTGGACGAGCACGGACCAGTCGACGCCGTGGGCGTTCATCTCGGCGAGAAGCTCGTCGGCGGTGCCGGGTTCATCGGGGTAGGTATTCCAGGTCGGGGCGGTGGGGCCGACCGGATATTTGGGCGGATCGATCTCCCAAACGTGGACGTGTGTGTCTACTATCATTGGGTGCCTCTCAAGGTGTGCAATAGGGCTTGCGACTCGCCCCTGATGTTTGGCAGGGCGGCTTCTGCTTTGGCATAATGCAAAGACTGCCTTCCCGGTTTCTGCCTTCCCACTCCCATACAAAAGTTGGCAGACAATAGGAGTTCGTCGGGCTGCCAAGGCGGTTGTACAGCGGCGGATGACAGAACTGTGCAGCGAGGATGATTTTACTCGCGGTGACCACCGGAATCAAGTGCTTGGCGAACGAGCTATGCAAGTGGCGGACACAGGCAACGGGGCCGCTGTCCGCAGAGAAAGGACAAAGACTATGACGGCAATTCACAGACAGTTAGCCCTCGTTGTCATCGTGTTGGCCCTAGTGCTGTCCGGCTGCAACGCGGTCTCAGGCGATGATGCGCCTGCGGCGGACGGAGAAGAGGTGGCGCAGGCAACCGAGGCGCCGGAACCGACTGCGACGGCGGTGGAAGAGCCGACTGCAACTCAGGAACCGGAACCAACCGAGGTTGCGATTGGACCGCCGCCGGCTTTCCGTGAAGAGCTTCAGGCCACTGACCCGGCGACGGTGGTGCTGGGCGCTGGCACACCGCAGGTCGTCGAACTGTTCGCATTCTGGTGACCGGTCTGCGTACGCTTTGCGCCTGTGGTTCACAGGCTCGAAATCGATTACTGGGGACAGGTTGAATTCATCTATCTGGATATCGACGACAGTGCGGTGGCGCAGTACAAGCAGCAGTTCAATTTTCGCTACCAGCCCCACCTGATCCTGCTGGACGGGGAGGGAAACGTCGTGCAGGAGTACGTTGGAGCGCAGCCCGAAGAGGATTTGCGCACTGCCCTGGACAGTTTGATCGGACAGTAGTCAGCGGGTAGTGGTCAGTTGACCGCGACTGTACGGAATGCCAGTTCGTGCCGAGCTTCAGAAGTAGGCTATGACGATATGCCAACAGGACTATATGAAATAACGATAGCCCAACTGCAGGAGGATTTGGCCGCGGGCGCCCGGACGGCTGCCGGCGTGACTGGGGAATATCTGGCGGCCATCGAGTCGGTAGATGTCGCGTTGTGCTCGGTGATCGAGACCAACCCGGATGCCCTGGCGATCGCTGAGCAGATGGACCGCGAGCGGGCGGCGGGTCAGGTGCGCGGTCCGCTGCACGGGATTCCAATACTGTTGAAGGACAACATCGATACGGACGACCGCATGCAGACGACCGCGGGCTCGCTGGCTCTGCTGGGGTCGCGGCCGGCGCGTGATGCGACCGTGGCGGCGGCGCTGCGGGAGGCGGGCGCCGTGATCCTCGGCAAGGCCAACCTGAGTGAATGGGCCAACTACCGCTCCACAGAATCGACGAGCGGCTGGAGCGCACGCGGGGGGCAGTGCCGCAACCCCTATGATCTCAGCCGCAATCCAGGCGGCTCCAGCTCGGGGTCGGGGGCGGCTGTGAGCGCGAACTTGGCGGCGGCGGCGCTGGGCACGGAGACGGACGGCTCAATCGTGAACCCGTCGGGCGCTTGCGGCATCGTGGGCATCAAGCCGACGGTGGGACTGAGCAGCCGGGCCGGGGTTATCCCGATCTCACATACGCAGGATACGGTGGGGCCGATGGCGCGTACTGTCGCCGACGCCGCGGCCGTACTCGGCGCGCTGACGACGGCGGACGGGCGCGATGCGGCGCGCGCATTGGCGTCGCGCGTAAGGTGGTGAGCGGATATGACGACGCCACGGACGGCGTGTTCGAGGAGGCAATCCGGGCCGTGCGCGACGCGGGCGCGGAGGTGGTGGATCCCGCCGACATTCCAACGGAAGACGTCAGGAAAATGGGCGAATGCGAGAGGATCGTCATGCAGACGGAGTTCAAGCATGGCATTGCGGCCTATCTTTCGACGCGGGTTGTGGTGGATGCGGAGCTGGCCCAGCCCCGCTCGCTGGCCGACCTGATTGAGTTCAACAAGGAGAACGCCGAGCAGGAGTTGGTCCATTTTGGACAGGAGCAGTTTGAGCGGTCGCAGCAGAGCGGGCCGCTAGATGGCGAGGCCTACCTGGAAGCGCTGGCTGCGGGACAGCGGCTTGCGGGCGTGGAGGGGCTGGATGCGGTGCTGGACGAGCACGGTCTGGACGCGCTGATCGCGCCGACGGGCGGCCCGGCGTGGCCGCTGGACCCAGAGGAAGCGGGGGATGCCGTTCACGGCGGCAGTTCCCGTTTTGCGGCCATTGGGGGATATCCGCTGGTGACGGTGCCGGCCGGCTTTGTGCGACAGGGCGGTGAGAGCGGCGCGGGGAACGACTTGCCGATCGGTCTCACGTTTATGGGACGGGCTTGGAGCGAGCCGGTGCTGATTCGCCTGGCTTACGCATTTGAACAGATCACACAGGTGCGGCGGACGCCGGAACTTTAGGGGCCGGCAGTACACAAGATCTTCTGCTTAGGGGATATACTTTCCAGGAGATCACAACACAACTGCGCAGTCGTTTTTGTTGCGCAGCTGGCTATTACGAGGGGTGCGGTGACAGAATGAATCTGCAGACCGATCTTAAATCGGAACACATCAGCCACCTGGTCGTCAGCGGATTTGCACAGGTGCCCTTGGGCACTTCCGTTCGGGATACGCTGGCCAGAATGCGGGCGGACAGGCGGGTCGTCTGCTTGGTGGTTGAGGAGGGCGCTGCGGCCGGTGCCGGAGACGGGCAGGAAGAGGACTCGCGGCAAGCGCGGCTTGTGGGCATCTTTACCGAGCGGGATGTGATGCGCAAGGTCGTCGATGTGCCAGGGATGCTGGAAAAGCCGGTGGACGAGGTGATGACCACGGATCCCATTACGATTGGCCCGGACGCGTCGGCGGCCGACGCTTTGCGCCTGATGGAAATGAATCATTTCCGCAATCTGCCAATTGTCGACGGAAGCGGCAGACTGTTGGGGATTATGTCGCACCAGGCGATCATAGATTACCTGGCGGACCGTTATCCGGTCGAGGTCTTGAACCGGCCGATCGATCCGGAACGCTTCCCGCGGAAAGCCGAGGGAGGGTAGGGAAGGGCGAGGAGAGAGAAACTTCCTCGCTCGTCGGAGAAGGAATTCAGAGTGGCTTCGCAGTTATGATAGCTCTCTGTTGTCTACGCAGTTCGTGATCGTAATAACACAGGATTCTGGCAAAGGTCGTTCTGATTCTTGTTACGTTTCGAACTTCCTTTGCGGATGATGGTGCCTTTCAAGTGCAGTTCGATGGAGAACGCATATGACGGATAGAGTGAGCGAAGAGACACATGAAGTAGAGGAGCTGGAGTCGGTTGCGATCCGGTTTGCCGGGGACTCCGGTGACGGAATGCAGCTGACGGGAACGCAGTTCACGAATACGTCGGCGGTGTTCGGCAACGACATCAGTACGATGCCTGACTTTCCGGCCGAGATCCGGGCGCCGGCGGGTACGCTGGCGGGCGTGAGCGGGTTCCAGGTACATTTTTCGAGCCAGAATGTGCTGACGCCCGGGGATGCGCCCCAGGTGCTTGTGGCGATGAACCCTGCGGCGTTGAAGGCCAGCCTGCCGGAGCTGGAGCGGGCGGGGACGATCATCGTCAACACCGACGCCTTCACAAAGCAAAACCTGTCGAAGGCCGGCTACAGTTCGAATCCGCTGGAGGACGACTCGCTGGAAGGCTTCCAGGTGCTGACGGTCCCGATGACGTCGTTAAACCGGGAGGCGCTGGCCGAGTTCGAAGATCTGACCAACAAAGAGCGGGATCGCTGTCAGAACTTCTTTGCCCTGGGCATGGTCTTCTGGATGTTCGACCGGTCGATGGATACGACGCGGGAGTGGCTTTTCAAGAAGTTCGCACGCAAACCGGTGATCGCGGAGGCCAACCTGAAAGCGATGGAGACCGGCTATTTCCTGGGCGAGACGACGGAGACGTTCCAGCATCGGTACCAGGTGAGGCCGGCTGCCCTGCCACCCGGCACGTACCGCAAGGTTACGGGCAACGAGGCGCTGTCGATGGGCCTGGTTACGGCGGCGCAGAAAATGGGAAAGCCGCTCTTTTACGGTTCGTATCCGATCACGCCGGCGAGCGACATTTTGCACTCACTGGCGCCTTTGCGCCATTTCGACGTGCGCACCTTTCAGGCGGAGGACGAGATCGCGGCTGTCTGCGCGGTTATCGGCGCAGCGTTCGGTGGCGCGCTCGCGGTGACGGGCACGAGCGGGCCCGGGATCGCGCTGAAGAGCGAGGCGATCAACCTGGCGCTTACACTGGAACTGCCGATGATCATCGTTAATGTGCAGCGGGGCGGCCCGAGCACAGGTCTGCCGACGAAGACAGAGCAGGCAGACCTGCTGCAGGCGATGTTCGGGCGTAACGGCGAGAGCCCGCTCCCGATCCTGGCGCCGGCGACGCCGTCGGACTGTTTCGAGATGGCGCTGGAGGCGGCGCGGCTGGCCGTGCGGGCAATGACCCCGGTCTTTTTGCTCTCGGAGGGGTTTTTGGCGAACAGCGCGGAGCCGTGGCAGGCGCCGAAGGCGGAGGAGATCCCTGAAATCGGGGTGACGCACCCGCCTGGGCACAGAAACGGCCACGGTCCGTTTCTGCCGTACGAGCGGGACCCGGAGACTCTGGCGCGGCCGTGGGCGCTGCCGGGCACACCGGGGCTGGAGCACCGGCTGGGCGGGCTGAGCAAGGCGCCGGTCACCGGTAACGTTTCCTATGACCCCGAGCACAACGAGCAAATGATTAGCGAACGGGCCGAGAAAGTCGCGCGGCTGGCGGATGTCATTCCGGAACAGGAGGTGTTCGGCGCGGATGAGGCCGAACTGCTGATGGTCAGCTGGGGGGGGAACGTTCGGCGTGGTGCGATCGGCGGTGGCGTCGGCGCAGCGGGCCGGAAGGTCGGTGGCGCACGCTCATTTGCGTTATCTGAACCCCTTCCCGCGCAATCTCGCCTCGGTCCTCAAGCGGTACCGAAAGATCGTTGTGCCGGAGCTGAACAGCGGGCAGCTGGCGCTGCTGTTGCAGGGCAAGCTGGGTGTGAAGGTGGAGACGTATGCGAACCTTTCGGCCCGCCCGCTGAAAATCGCAGAGGTGCGGGACGTGATCCAGTCAAAGTTGGGGAGGCCATAGATGAGTACAGCAGCGACGGAGGAGATCACGCTTACCCGCAAGGATTTTGTTTCCGACCAGACAGTGCGCTGGTGCCCCGGATGCGGCGATTATTCGATCCTGGCGCAGATGCAGCGGATACTGCCGGATACGGGTGTGGCAAAGGAGAAGACGGTCTTCATTTCGGGCATCGGCTGCGCGAGCCGCTTCCCGTACTATATGAACACCTACGGCATCCACAGCATCCACGGGCGGGCGCCGGCTTTGGCTACGGGGCTTGCGATCGCCAACCCGGACCTGACGATCTGGGTAATAACCGGGGACGGAGACGGCCTTTCGATCGGCGGCAACCATCTCCTGCACGCGATCCGGCGCAACGTCAATCTGAACATCGTCCTCTTCAACAACAGGATTTACGGGCTGACGAAGGGACAGTATTCGCCCACCTCGCGGCCGGGGACGGTAACGAAATCGTCGCCGATGGGATCGGTGGAGCAGCCGCTGAATCCAATCGCGGTTGCGATGGCGGCGGAGGCGACCTTTGTGGCCCGCTCGATCGATTCTCATCCTCAGCATCTGGCCGCGACGCTGAAGCGGGCCGCGGAACACAAGGGCGCATCCTTCCTGGAGATCTATCAGAACTGCGTTATCTTCAACCCAAACGAGTGGACCGATCTGAGCGACCGCAAGAATAGAGACGACTCGATCCTCTACCTGGAACACGGAAAGCACATGATCTTCGGCAAGGACCGCGACAAGGGGATCAGGTTGAACGGCTTTACGCCTGAGGTGGTTTCACTCGACGAGGTGGACCTGGATGAGATCCTGGTCCACGACGCGACGTCGAAGCCGCTGGCGTCGATCCTGGGGAGCATGGAGTTTCCGGACTACCCGGCAGCGATGGGTGTAATCCGCGACGTACGCAAGCCGGACTACGCCGGCGAGTTGATGGAGCAGGTGCAGTCGGCACAGGCGCAACGTGGGCCCGGCGACCTGAACCAGCTTTACCTGGCGGCGGACCTGTGGACGGTGGAGGAGAGAGAAGAGGCGGAGGAGAGAGCGATCACCTCGGTGGCCTCCGATGGCGACGAGATGCCGGTCACGGGACTGGACGAAGAATACATCGATGACATGGACAAGCCGGAAGAGGTCGTGTCGGAGTTTCAGGACGTTCTGGTGACCAAGACGCTGGCCGAGTTGAAGCCGAAGGTGCCCATTACAGTGGGCAAACGAAGCTCGCTGGCGCGGACGGTCCGGCAGATGAACCAGCACAATATTGGCTGCATGCTGGTGACGGACGAAGAGAACCGGCTGGTCGGCATTTTCACGGAATGGGATGTTCTGAACCGGGTGGCAGGGCTGGTCGACGATCTGACACAGGAGACGATTACCGACTACATGACGGCCGACCCGCTGACTCTGAAAGGGGACCTGCCGATCGCGCAGGCGCTGAATCTGATGTCGATTCACGGCTTCCGTCATCTGCCCTTGGTTGATGACAGCGGCCAGCCGACGGGGATTATCTCATTCCGTGATGTGGTCGGGTATCTGAATGAGGCATTGGAAGGAAAGTAGTGATCAGTAGAAGGTAGGTTGTGGCGGGAAGGGGTGAGAGACGGCTGGGGTCTCCGCGTTTGGTGTGGGAAGTACTGGGAGAGTCCTGCGAGCAGGTTGAATTCTGGTCCGACTGATTGAACGCTTTCGTCGCCAGCCAGTACCGTTGGCAACCAGAGAGGGGGCTTTATGAAGATTCTTGTCGCCGGCGCTGCCGGACAGGTAGGCTGCCGGCTTGTGCGGCAGCTGCTGGAGCGCAACCACGAGGTGCGGGGCACGGTGCTGCCGGACGACCCTGCCCTGGATCGGCTGGATGGGCTGGATGTTGAATTGGCGGCGGGCGATCTGACGGATGAGAGCTTTGTAGAAGGCGCGGTGGCCGGGGTCGACGCCGTGATCCATACGGCGAACATCGTGGGGCCGCAGTTTGACAACAATATGCAGATCGACCGGCTGATTGCGCGGGTGAGCGGCAAACATGCGGACCGGCTGGAGCGGATGGTGTACACGAGCTCTTCGGGCGTTTTCCCGAACAACGGTGAGACGATCGCGTGCGCCTATCATCCGGTGGATGAGAGGCATCCGAAGCGGCCGATGGGGGAGTACTCGCTGGGCAAGCTGATTGGCGAGGAGTTTACGAAGATGGCGGCGCGGGAGACGGGGCTGCGCATTTCGATTGTGCGGCCAAGCCACGTGCAGTCGGGCAGCGCGATCCTGAGCCGGTTCACGGTGGGTGCGGTGGCTGGGCTGCTGGAACGGGGACAGAACACTCCTCTGGGTGAGCTGTACATGGCCGACGGCACGGAGCTGTGGCACGATGTGCTGGCGCAGGCGGAGGACGAAAACCAGCCGTGCAGCGTGCGCGACTTGGATGGACGGCCGTGGGTGTACCAGCCGAACGATGCCCGCGATATTGCGCATATGCTGGTGTGTGCCGTGGAGGAGCCGGGCGCAGTGGACGAGTCGTTCAACTGCGGGGCGCCTGCCCCGTTCAGCTTCCCGGAAGCGGCGGCGATCCTGGCCGAAGAGAGCGGTGTGGAGCCGCTGGAGGTACGGGTGCCGGTGCACTACCAGTATGATCATGACAACACGAAGGGCCGCAGTTTGATCAATTTCCGGCCCCGCGGCAGTCTGCAGGCGATGATCAAGTCGGCGCTGCTGGTGCGGGACGGGGACTATATTGACTACGACTGGGAAGGAGTTGCCTGATGTTACGTACCGCTTTTATCGGGGCCGGGCCGCGCAGCCAGGGCGCGCATTATCCGAACGTGAACCGCCTGCCGGAGGTGGAAATGGTGGCGGCATGCGAGCTGGACGAAGCGCGGCTGCACGAGGTGGCGGCCGCCTACGATTTCCAGTACCGCTACGATGACCACCGGCGCATGTTGGATGAGGTGGACCCGGACCTGGTCTACTGTGTGATGCACGAGCGCTGGATTCTGCAGCCGGCGTTGGACTGTCTGAACGCCGGCAAGAACATCTTCATCGAGAAGCCGCCGGGGATGAACATGGAAGAGGTGCAGCAGATCCATGATGCGGCGGTTGCGAACGACGTCATCTGCGCGGTGGGCTTCCAGCGGCGGCATGCCGCGGTGACGCGGGAGGCGATGAAGCAGGTGGAGCGGCTGGGGCCGGTCTCGACGGCGGTGGGCATCTTCCACAAGCGGATGCTGGGTGAGAATGCGTTCAGTTTCACGACGACGAACTGGGACGACCTGTGCCACGCTGTTGACCTGGTGCGCTATATGGTGGGCGGCGAGCCGGTGGAGGTGACGGCCTACCAGGACAGCTTTGACAGCGATTACCGCAACTGCTATACGGGGCTGGTGCGCTTCGATAACGGGGCGACCGGTTTTATCCACGGGAACCGGGCCTCCGGCGGCCGCGTGCTGCGCGGGGAGCTGCACGGAACGGGCGTGGGCTGTTATTTCAAGATCCCGCATGAGATCGAGATCACGGAAGAGGACGAGGCGCGCACGCTGGGCGGTTGGCAGATCGACGGCGTGGCGGAGGCGGATACCTACCGGTATGACGGTGTGCTGACGATGCACGAGCATATTGTGGACTGTGTGCGCACGGGAGAGAAGCCGCTGACCGACATTCGCGATGCCATCCATTCGATGGCGTTGGTGGCCCAGCTGGAGGGCGCGAACGGTAGGGGTTAGAGGTCAGTGGGAATCATACTCAAGATAGTTGGGAGAGGGAGATGACCGTCTATAGTTTGGATGAAGTGAAGGAGCGAGGTTTGTTCCCGGGTTTTGTGGGGAAGTTTATTCACAGCGAGAATATGACGTTTGTGTACTGGGATGTTGCCGAGGGTTCGCCGCTGCCGGCACATTCGCATCCGCACGAGCAGGTGATCAATATGTTTGAGGGCCAGTTCGAGATCCGGATCACGGGCGGAGAGACGCGGGTACTGGGGCCTGGGGATGTGTATGTGATTCCGGGCGGGGCTGAGCATTCGGGGCAGGCCATTACCCAGTGCCGGATTCTGGATGTGTTTCAGCCTGTGCGGGAGGAGTATATTTGGGAGGATTGAGTGGGATTATGCAGGGCTGAAAGTGATTGCTCTGTTCGCTAGGTCCGCACGTGACTCCTGAAGATGGAGAATGGTAAGCGGGCGATTTCTTCAACAATATCGTTCGTCCAACGTCCCCCAAAAGGGGGACGTTTCTTTCTGTGTATCCACTGGCTTTAACTGTTTAGGACGACGCTCGTATCGACAGCAGTAATCGTCTTCCGCGCACTCCGTCGAGATAATCGTCAGTATCTCCTCCGTTCAGGATGCCTTAGACGCGCTCCACTGGGTGTTTGCCAGCAGGCCGTCTTCGAATCAGGAGGCCTTTCTCGGTTGGAGAGATTTCGACCTCGACATTGGCGGTCATACCGAAGCGATCGCGCAGATGCTTGGGAATGGTAACCTGTCCTTGTTCAGAGATTCGCATGGTCCCTCCGGGTAAGAGTCTGCCTTGTCGAAATTGAACTTTGGCGGAGCGTATTACCTGAATTGCACGCGGTCTTCCCATCATAGCTGATGCCCGCACCGATCGACGTGTGCCGGTGCCTTAATCTGTTTCAGCAGGTGGGGGAGGCGTAGTTTGGGTTGGGGCGTTGGCTGGGGTTCTGTCAGATGGGGAGTAGGGTTACCAGGGTTCGATCGGCGACGAGGACCAGAAATATCAGGGCCAGGTAGAGCATGGAGTATTTGTAGAGGTCGAGCGCGTCTGTGCGGCCTACTTCCTGGCCCTCTCCGACCTGGCGATAGAGCTTGACCACTTTTCGTAACAGCAGAAGATTTAGTAGGACCGCAACCCCGGAGTATAGCCAGCCAGCCTCGTCTATGGCGAACGGCGCCAGCGAGGCGAGTATCGTCAGGGCAGCGTAGACCAGCATCTGCTGCAAAGTGCGTCTGCTTCCCAGGACGGCGGGTGCCATGGGGATGCCAACGGCTTCGTACTGTTCTTTGACCAGAAAAGCGAGCGCCCAGAAGTGTACGCGTGTCCACAGAAAGATCAAGGCAAAGAGCAGACCGGCCATCCAGTCCAGTCCATTAGTGACGGCAGCCCAACCCAACAGGGGCATTACGGATCCAGCGGCGCCGCCGATGACGATGTTCTGCCACGTGGTGCGTTTGAGCCAGGCGGTGTAGACGATCACGTAGAAGAGCAGGCCGAACCAGGCCAGCAAGGCGGTCAGCAGGTTGGCTGTCAGCCACAAGACCAGGAACGAGCCGGCGCTGAGCAGCAGCCCGAATATGATGGCGTTGCGCACGCTGATGACACCGGTCACGAGAGGTCTCTTGGCGGTACGGCGCATTTGTCCGTCTATATCCCGGTCCAGCACCATATTGAAGACGCCGGCGCCGCCGGTGGCCATGTAGCCGCCGACGAGGACTCCGAGGAGGGGCAGCCAGTGGGGCAAGCCGCGGGCGGCGATGAACATGGGGCAGACCGCGGTGAAGAGCAGTAGAGAGATGACTTTGGGTTTGGTCAGGGTCAGGTAGTCGCGCCAGGTGGCGGCGGGCAGACGGGTGGCGGTATTGATCATGAAGGCTGGATCTCTTTGGTTTGCCAGGGCATGGAAGGTGCGAAGCTGCTGGTGCGAGGCGCGCTGAGTGTCAGCCAGCCGACGACGGACCAGAGAGCGAAGACAGCTACGGCGAGAGCAAGATGGAGGATCTGGAGCGGAATCGGACCGAGCATAGCCAGATTTACTGTCCCCACGAGCAGTTGTACAACAAAGACCAGGAGTAGCATTTTGCGGAAACGCCCCACCTGCGGCGCGCGTTTGAACCAGCCGCTAAGGGCGTAGCTTACCCAAAGGTAGACGCCGACGCCAATTCCAAGGAACGGATGCAGTATTCGCAGGCGAATGAGCGGATGGGAAGCGGCGCTGAAATCCTCTTTCAGGCCCTCCTGCAGTGAATCGGGCGGGAACATGGTATTGCCCATGGCAGAGATGCCGCCTGAGAACATAAGCAACATCATCCCCAGCATGCCGGCAGCAAACAGAATCTTGAGCCCGGTCTGACCTGTCCAGGCGGGAGGCCAGGAGTGCCCGGGATACGCGTATACGGTGGTGAGCGCGAGGGCGCCGACGAGGAATAGGGAGTTGAGCAGATGGAATGCGACCAGGAGGCCGCGGGCGACGGATACGTTGTCGCCTGTGAGTCCTGTGAGGACGGTAACGGCGCCGATAAGGGCTTCGATCAGCAGGAAAGCTGCGGAGGCGATGGCGAAAGGCAGGAATCCCGGCAGCTCATGGCGCAGGCGCACGGCTTTGACCAGCAGCCATACGCCCATAATCAGGGCCACACCCGACAGGGCCCGGTGGGAGAACTCCATCCAGGTGGCGACTCCATGATCGAGAGGGACGATTTCGCCCTGGCAGCGCGGCCAGTCGCGACCGCAGCCGGCGCCGGAACCGGTGGCCCTGACGAGGGCGCCCTGAAGGATGACGACAATGTTGACGAATAGGGTGGTCCAGGCGAGGTGGGGGGCGTTCATTGGGGTTGGGGG
>VXRG01000185.1:53872-106078 GCA_009838625.1 Caldilineaceae bacterium SB0664_bin_27 | reverse complement strand
ATAGGGGCGAAAAATGTTACAAAAAAATGTTCCAATGGGGATGTTACACTTTTGGTCAAAAATCGGAGGAAAATGAGGCGCCCCGGGAGCGGGATTTCGCGCTGATTCTGGCCGCAAGATTGGAGCAAAAATTCTGCAGTTCGCGGTTGGTGGCCTGTTGGCATTGTACAGGTTTTGTTTATGTTCTGTAGAGGTTTTCAGAACTGAGAAAGAAGGGCACGCCCCAAGCCTGGTTGCATGCCGATGCATATGAAAATCATCCAATTTCGAGGTGCATCACAGAAGTGGGATTTTCGAGGGTAGAGGGCTGTGGGGCCTTGCATAACTCCCCAGAGGCAGCCTGAATCTCACTGCAATTCTGGTCGGCCCTCTTTGATTACCTGAGTTTGACAAGCTAGGAAAGATATGAAATACTGTGGGCGTATCTCTAACACAAGGAGGTGATGCCCAATGGATAACTGTAGTAGTAGTATTGGTCCGGTAGCATCACCTCTGGAGATTGCTCTCTAAGTAATGCTATCGGACCAGACGCCGCAGGGCCCCGTCTTAGACGGGGTCTTGTACTTTGAGGGCCAGAGATCGCTGCTTTCAACCGAACTTTACAGGAGAAGCAACGGGTACTCTCCCCAAATAGGGACACAACTATATTGACCAGGTACACGAGAAAGAATAGAATTCGTGTAGTGAAGTAGAGCGCAGAATTCTTGCAATGGCGCCGCCCTCTCTTCATGAAGTGTCGAAATGAGGAGCATGGCACTTTGACATAGAGCGTAAAAGGAGCCTGCGTTAAGGAGCGAAACTTATGACCAGCGCTGTCGTCCCGATGAAGCGACGACCAGTTCCACCCTCTCCTAGAGCTAATCGGTTCTTTGGAACAGCCAACCGTCTTCGGCGGGATCCACTCGGATGTATGCAGGAGTTCGTCGACGAGGCAGGAACCGCATCCAAGTACCGGTTTTTCGCCCACATGTGGGGCTATCTCTTCGTACACCCCGACCACTACCAACACATACTGCAAGACAACTTCAAGAATTTCACCAAGCTGCCCCATCCCACCTTTCTCCTGCTATATCCACTGGTTGGGAAAGGCCTTCTCAGCAATGACGGCGAATTGTGGCTGAGGCAGAGGCGGCTGGCCCAGCCTGCATTTCACCGTACGCAGATTCAAGAGATGGGCCGGATCATGACGGCGGCATCGGAGAGACGATTTGCCCGGTGGGAGCAGGCTGCGCGCGCGGGCGAGGTGGTCGCCTTTGACCGCGAGGTGATGGAGTTAACCCTGGAAATTGCCGGCAAGGCGCTGTTCAGCGTCGACCTTACCGGCGAGGCCCGCGAAGTGGGCGACGTTTTTGGAAGGCTGAATGAGCTCTTTGTCAAGCTGGTCGTCTCGCCCGCATCACTGTACACGATGAGAGTTCCTTTTTGGCCCAGTACACGACGCGTAACACGCGACATAGGCAGGCTGGACCGACTGATCTACTCCATGATAGACCAAAGGCGATCATCCGGAACACCGGGCAACGATCTCATGGGAATGCTGTTGTCGGCGCGCGATGAGGAAACTGGCGAGAGCATGGATGAGAAGCAGTTGCGCGACGAAGTTATCACTTTGCTCATTGCCGGCCACGAGACCACAACACTTCTTCTCACATGGTTTTTCTATTGCCTGGGAAGATACCCTGAGATCGAGGCGCAGGTTCAGGATGAAGTGGACCGGACCTTGAACGGCCGGATGCCGACATTTGAAGACATTCCCAAACTGGTCTTTACGCGCCAAGCGCTCGATGAAACGATGCGTTTGTATCCGCCTGCCTATGCCATGTCACGATGGGGAAATCAGGCCGACGTCATCGGCGGCTTTGGTACGCCTGCGAACGCGGTCATTACGCTATGCCCTTTCATAACACACAGGTTACCGGAACTCTGGAGCAGGCCACTGGCGTTCGATCCAGAGAGGTTTAACCCGGCAAGCAAGTCTGATCGACACCGTTTTGCCTACATCCCCTTCGGCGCCGGGCCGCGCCAGTGCATTGGCGAAGGCTTCGCCCTTACGGAAAGTGTCTTAGTCGCTGCGGCGATTGCGCAACGCTTTCGTCTTCGCATTCCGGACGGCTATGCCGCCCAATTAGACCCACAGATTACGCTGCATCCGAAGGGCGGGATGCCGTTACGGTTCGAACTCCGCTGATCCTTCTCAATTGGTATGCGGTCGGCTCTTTCAGGCATGTTCATTGAGCCGACCGTATACCGCTCACAAATTGCAACAAAACAGTAGTTTGCGGGATTCCAGGCGCGCGAGCTCCCTACGACGTTTGCCTTCAGTAAGCGATCCACTGTTTCAGTCGGGCGAATGCTGACAACATTGGGGACGAGAGGACGGGCACCTCGCCTGCCCCTGCAGTGGCTATGTCGTTGCCAGTGTTGTAGGAGAGCTAACCCCACTTTGAACTGCGCGCAATCGGGCTTTTTCGTTGTAGCTTCGCTGTACGGGTGCTATACTTGCCGACACGGCATTCACTGCGTCGAAAGGGAGCCTGCAGAGTAAGCCGGTTCAACTGAACTCCGACAAGACGCAAACGCGCGCCAGTGAAGAAGCGAAGGCCAAAAGCCTAAACTCGCGACCAGGTTCAGCAACAAGGAGTTACAATCCAATGGCGAAGAGATCGTTAATGGTGTGGGGTGGCTGGGAAGGCCACGAACCTAAGCAGTGCGTGGAGATATTTGCGCCGTTGATCGAGGAGGCCGGATTTGACGTAGATGTCGAGACCTCCCTCGACGTTTACACAGACGAGAAGCGCATGGCCGAATACGATGTCATCACGCAGGTGTACACGATGAGTTCAATTACCAAAGAGCAGGAGCAAGGCCTGCTGGACACGATCTCTAAGGGTGCAGGCTTTGCCGGCTGGCACGGAGGAATGGCGGACGCTTTTCGCCAGAACACAGAGTACCAGTTCATGGTCGGCGGCCAGTGGGTAGCTCATCCGGGAAATATCATCGACTACACCGTCAACATCGTCGATCGCGGAGACCCAATTACTTCGGGTCTGAACGACTTTGCGATGAGAAGCGAGCAGTACCTGATGCACGTCGACCCCAGCAACGAGGTGCTTGCAACGACAACGTTTTCAGGGGAATACACGCCCTGGATCGACGGTACCGTCATGCCGGTCGTATGGAAGCGACGCTGGGGTGAGGGTAAGATCTTTTACTGCTCTTTAGGGCACGTGGCCAGTGATTTCAAGGTGCCGGAGGCCAAAGAGATCGTGCGAAGGGGAATCATCTGGGCGGCGAGAGATTGAAGAGTATCGAGAAGGGCATCCGCCATTGAAAGCCTCCAACTCCAGAGGGATTCCAAGATGAAATTGCCAGCTCGCGTCGGTCTCGTTGGTTGCGGCATCATCAGCACCAGGTATATCGAAGTCAGCCGGGAACTGCCGGAGTTCGACATCAAGGCCTGCGCAGACGCAGTTCCTTCTGCGGCGAAGGCCCAGGCAGAGAAGTTTGGACTTCAAGCTCTATCGCCGGAGGATCTGTATGGCGCGCCGGACATAGATATGGTGCTCAATCTCACGCCACCCCCGGCCCATTTTTCTGTCGGTAAGGCTGCGCTGGAGGCGGGAAAGGCAGTCTACAGCGAGAAGCCGCTGGCCGCGACATTTGCTGAAGGTAAAGAGTTGATGGCGCTTGCCAACAAGAAGAATCTTCGCATCGGATGCGCGCCTGACACCTTTCTTGGCGCCGGCTATCAGTCGGCGCGACTTTATCTCGATGAAGGGATCGTTGGCGCTCCTGTGGCGGCCACTGCATTCATGATGAGCCGGGGTCACGAGTATTGGCACGCGAATCCGGCTTTCTTCTATAAGCCCGGTGGCGGACCAATGTTGGACATGGGTGTCTACTATTTGACTGCGCTGGTTCATCTGCTAGGTCCGGTAACGCGCGTGACGGGTACAGCGCGGGCTACATGGTCGGAGCGCACGGTCTACAGCGAGCCCCGCAAGGGCGAGGTCATTGAGGTCGAGGTCCCTACCTACGTCGCAGGCCTTCTCGACTTCGAGTGCGGGGCAATTGGCACCATAATCACGACATTTGATACGCAGGCATCCGCACTTCCTCGTATTGAGTTGTATGGAGAGACAGGCACACTCAATCTGCCTGATCCGAACACATTCGGCGGACCGCTGCAGGTTCGAACGCACGCGGACAGATCGTGGAAGGATTTGCCTTTGCGATTCGGTCATGCCGGCAACAGTCGCGGCATCGGCCCGGCGGACATGGTGGTCAGTACGGTTGAAGACGGGCTGCACCGTGCCAACGGCGAAGTGGCACTGCATGTACTCGAGATTATGGAGTCTATTCACGTCGCCTCTGAAACTGGCAGCCACGTGGAGCTTTCGACTCACTGCGAACGCCCCCGGCTCCTGCCAGAGGGCGTGTATGCCGGGGTCAGGCCGGACTAGCAGAATCCCCGTCACCGCATGCATTTTGTGACCAATATGAACGGCTCTTATCTCACTTTTTGGTTCACTCATGACTGTGGAATTTATTCAAGGCGTGCCCGTTTGGGGTGACCCGCTGGACAATGCTGTCAGTCAGATAGTAAATTGCGCGGGCGAAGCCGATGCAGTCGCGCTTATGGCAGACCATCACCTGGGCTATTCCGTTCCGATTGGTGGAGTGGTCGCCTACAGAGACAAGCTGAATCCGGCGGGGGTCGGATACGACATCGCCTGTGGCAACAAGGCCATCCGTCTGGACATCCCGTCCGGTGAGGTAAGGGCAAACATAGACGGGATTATGGATGACGTCTGGAGAACGATCTCTTTCGGAATTGGGCGCAAGAACAAGGAGAGAGTCGATCACCGACTTTTCGACGACGATCCGGCCTGGGACCTGCCCGTTGCCTACAGCCTAAAGAAGCTGGCGGCCGAGCAGCTGGGAACGGTGGGCAGCGGCAATCATTATGTTGATATTTTCGAGGACGAAAAGGACCGAATCTGGGTCGGGGTCCACTTTGGGTCAAGGGGGTTGGGGCACCGTCTCGCCACGCACTACATGAAGGCGGCCGACCGAGAGCGGGGGGGCAGGCAGGAGCCGGTAAAGGTTTCCGGCAAGCGTTCCCGCCGCCGGCGAAGCGCCCTGGAATCTGTTCCCAGCCTACTGAATGTCGAATCAAACCTGGGCCAGGAATATCTGGCCTGCATGCTATTGGCTGGGCGTTATGCCTATGCGGGACGTGACTGGGTCGCCAATCGAGTGGCCAGGCTGCTAGGGGCCGAAATCGTCGAGGAGATTCACAATCACCACAATTTCACCTGGCAAGAGGTGCACAACGGGGATACTTTCTGGGTCACGCGCAAGGGTGCAACTCCGGCATTCCCCGGGCAAAAGGGTTTCGTCGGAGGATCGATGGGGGATATTTCAGTCATCCTGGAGGGCGTAGAGGGCAAAGAAAGCCGCATGGCGCTCTATTCGACCGTCCACGGCGCGGGCAGACTTATGTCGCGCACGCAAGCAGCAGGCCGCTTCCGCTGGAAAAAGGGGCGCAAAGTGCAAGTGAAGGAAGGGCAGATCCGGCGCAAGCAGATGTTAGACTCGGTTCGGCGAATAGGAGCCACTCTGCGCGGCGCAGGTACCGACGAGGCGCCCCAAGCTTACAAGCGCCTTCCGGAAGTACTGGACCATCACAGCAACACGATTAAGATTCTTCACACTCTCAGGCCGCTGGGCGTAGCCATGGCCGGCGAAGACGAGTACGACCCTTACCGAGACTGAAGGGCACACGGGCTCGAACGCCGGCTTGCCCGCCGGGGAATCAAGCGGGACGGACCTGCATTCCTGCCTGCAGCCCGATCTACCCTCCACATGGCTCAGATTAGCCCTTTTTCCTCGGCTTCCCCAAGGACGGACTGAATCGTATCCACCAGTTGACGGGCTCCCTCGACGCTCAGTTCCACCGCTACGCGTGCGCCCGGCCCATACGCTACGTTGACGAAGTCGATATTGAGCGCGTGTTCCTCAGGCGCGTGAAAGGGGTGATCCCAGCTTACGTTGGCCTGGTTCATCTCGAACCAACCGCTATTGCCTTTGCCAAACCCTTCGAGAGGGACTTTCTGGACTATCATCGTACACATTGTCTTCAGCCTCCATTGAAAGAAGTGGTGCGAGGTAGAGCCGACCCTTTGTCCGCGGCTCAGGCTGCCAGGTTCCGGCTAAGGAACGTCCATATCTTCTCCCAGCCGTCAACAGCTTGTGCCTGCCGATAGTTTGGGCGATGGTAATAGAAAAAGCCGTGGCCGGCGTCCTCATACATGTGGAATTCGTAATCCTTACCGTGTTCCTTGAGCGCTTCTTCGTGGCGTGCAACTTCCTCCGTGGTGGGGCTGTGATCTTCGGCCCCAAAGAGACCCAGGATTGGGCAGTCGAGGTCGGCGGTGTAGTCAATGGGAGCAACAGGCCTCTGGGGAGTGAGCTGGTCAGCTGGCATTACGACCCCGCCGCCCCAGCAGTCGACGACAGCATCGAACCCGGCAACGCGGCTCGCGACCAGCACTGCGTGCCTACCGCCCGAGCATGTGCCGAATACACCGACTTTTCCGTTTACATAGGGTAGGGCACGCAGGTAATGCATGGCCGCTTCCAGGTCGACTACAGCCTGGTCATCGGGAACCCCGCCTTCTGCGCGCACGGCCGCCGCTACGTCTTCAGGCGAGCCGTGCCCGTAACGTTCATACAGATTTGGCGATATGGCGACGTAGCCGTGATGGGCGAACCTGCGCGTGGCCTCGCGGTACCATTCGTCCCAGCCGGGCATGTGGTGGATCAGGACGATGCCAGGGAAGGGTCCTGGCCCAAGGGGGCGGGCACTATAGGCAAGGACCCGGTCGCCGTTTGCCCCACGCATAGCGACAGTTTCAGCAAGCATTCCTTCATATTGATCGGTCGTATACATGTTTTACACTCCTGAAGTCTTTTCCGCGGGAAGATGGTAGTCAGGAAGGGTAGGCCAAAGCGAAGCACAGACAGTACCGGTCCCGGGTGTCAGATTATCGAGCGAGAAACCCTTCCCCCTTGCAGTCATTCAGAATAGCACATTTAAGGAGATCTTCCTTTGTGCCCCCCCCCCGGGCTGAGACTGAGGAGCACGCCAAGTGTGCATTGCAGTTTCAGGGCGGGAACTGTCCGGCGGGAATCCATGCCGTCGGTGGGTGGCATTGCTTCCAGGTTTTAAGAGAGAGAGGCTGGGCAGGCGCCAGGCCTGGCACTGTCGCGAGGGCTGTCAGTTGAGGGGCAGAGGGCTGACACGAGGCCAGATCCTACCGGAACATAGTGGGGGAAGTCGGAGGCCGCGCTTCTCCCACCTCATAGGCGGTTTCGGACAGGTCATTGTCCAATCGCTGGCACAGGTTTGCGAGAGCTGAAACTCCTTCTGAACTTTACCTATACGTTGTCATTAACTTGATTTGTGGAAGATGGCCGACTAAAATAGATCGAATTAGGTCAACTACACAGTTCACAGGTCTGCCACCGTCTGACTTCAACGCTCAAGTTCAATTCCAGCCCATTCGACCAGCCCTACATGGGAGAGCGCCTCGGCAGGGTCGGGTGAAGCGTGCCCCGACTTTCTGTTCTGAACTAAGGCGCACGGCGTCAGGCGGTATCGTTGGCGCGGATTCAAAGTAGGGTGTAAGTCCCGAAAAGTGACCCGATGAAGATCCTGCCACATGCCGTCAACCGGTTCAACGGCATAGAAATCAACTCTGAAGACTTGCCTACAGAAATTGCAGTCTTCGAGACTAGTCTCGCCTCTTCTCTGGTGAAGTGGATTCAAGACGGTCGATTTCTCGTCTGGCTTCACCTGCCAATCGAACAGGCCGCCTTCATTCCAATCTCCACAGCGGCCGGATTTGAGTTCCACCACACCGAACCAAACTATGTACTACTCGTTCGCAGACTGCAGGAGGATGCCCTGGTTCCCGGGTACGCGACCCATTACATTGGCGCGGGCGGGGTGGTAATCAATGAGCGCCAGGAGCTCCTGGTTGTATCGGAACGGCATCGCAGTTCGTCCCGGCCCTACTATAAGCTGCCTGGCGGCGCCCTCCATCCCGGCGAGCACCTGGCGACGGCAGCTGTGCGGGAGGTTCTCGAAGAGACCGGAGTCGAGACAAAGTTCGATGCCGTGATCTGCTGGCGTCACTGGCATGGGTACCGCTACGGCAAGTCGGACATCTATTTCATCTGCCGGCTCTCGCCGCTGACCCATGAAATCGAAAGGGACGACTGGGAGATTGACGAGTGCCTGTGGATGCCTGTCGGCGAATATCTGCAGCATGAGTTGGTGGGCGACTTCAATCGAGCTATCGTGGAGGCGGCCATCAGTACGCCTGGACTCAGGAATTCATGGATGGACGGCTACGATGATCCAACCAAGCGAGAGTTTTACTGGCCTGACTTCGATTAGATTCCTCACCTCCGGAAAGCACAAACTACCGAGCCGAAACAGTCAGGCACAATCACGACAGCCTGCAAGGCGGTACAGGAGTTTCCAGCAAGAGTCTTGACTCGAGAGAGGCAGGCTCACCAGTCCACGATGGCGACTGCATGAACTCGCTCACGGACCAGGTTTTTCTTTTCTCCTTTCCAGCAAACGAGAAGGTGCCTCAATGCGCGAAGTACAGGGACCCGCAAACACTTTCACCAGAGTCAATCTGTTCGCCAAGTCTGTCAAGGCAGTTCTTCTGGCGGCGCTGGCTTCCTTTCTGGTTACCGGATGCGATTTCACAGGCGGCCAACTGGAGACTGCATTGTGTTCCAACGGCATCGCCGTAACGGACCCGCACGAGAACGCCGACCTCGTTGGAGACTGCGCAACTCTGCTGGGAGTCAGAGAAGAGCTGGCCGGGGAGGTGTCGCTGAATTGGAGCGCGCAGCTCCCGATGGAGGAATGGGACGGTGTTGGCATCGATACCGAGGAGGCGCCGCCTCGGGTGACGGAGGTGCGGCTGGATGGCAGAGGACTGACGGGGAAACTGTCGCCTTCGCTGGGTTCGCTCTCCAGCCTGGAGGGACTCTGGCTTCATGGAAACCGTCTTTCGGGCGAGATTCCAGCCGAGTTTGGCAAGCTGACCAATCTTGAGTGGCTTTGGCTGTATGACAACCGGCTGACCGGAGAGATTCCGGCTGAGTTGGGCGCGCTCGCTGCTTTGCAAGGGCTGGGTCTGCACGAGAATCATCTGACGGGAACTATACCGAGTCAACTCGGAGCGCTTTCCGAGCTGGAATGGCTGCGACTGGATGGCAACCGTCTGACAGGTACGATTCCGGCGACACTCGGCGAGCTTGTCAACCTGGTAGGGCTGGGCCTTTACGGGAACCAGTTGACAGGTAGGATTCCTGCTGAGCTTGGTGGACTTGCAAGTGTGGAGTGGTTTCGTCTCGACGGCAACCATTTGGAAGGTGAGATCCCGTCAGAATTGGGCTTGCTTCAGAATCTGGAGGGGTTGGGCCTTCAGGAGAACCACCTCAGCGGAGTTATTCCGCCTGAACTAGGCAATCTCGCCAATCTGGAATGGCTGCATCTCTTCAACAATGATCTTTCCGGAGCGATTCCTGCCGAGTTGGGCGCCCTCACCAACATGGAGTGGCTGCGACTTGACGGCAACGGCCTTACAGGGCCGATTCCAACCGAGCTGAGCAAGCTGGCAAGGTTGCGTGAGCTTGAACTGTCCGACAACAGGCTTTCCGGTCCCATACCGGTTGAGCTCAGCGCGCTTTCCAGTCTGGAGTGGCTCCGGCTCAACGACAACCGGCTTGAGGGCGGGATTCCGATCGAGCTCACCGGCCTCAACAGATTGCGGGAGCTGGGGCTGGCACACAACAGGTTGACAGGCGAGATACCGACGGAGCTAAGCAACTTCTCTTTCCTGGAGGCCCTGGACCTACAGGGAAACCAGTTGACCGGAGCGATTCCGGGCGGTTTGGGTAGGCTGGCGGACCTGGAAAGGCTGAATCTTCACAGCAACCTGCTTACAGGTGGGATTCCCGATGAAATGGGTGCACTAGCCAAACTGCACTGGCTTCGCCTGGACGGAAACCAGTTGACGGGAGAAATCCCTTCGGCGCTGGGAGGCCTACATGACTTGAAAGAGTTGCGTCTGAACGACAATGAACTGACGGGACTGATTCCATCCGAACTGAGCGCGCTGGATAACCTCAGGCAACTGAGCCTCGCATCGAACAGGCTGACCGGCGGAATACCAGGGAAACTGGGCGCGCTGGATGATTTGCGGGCTCTTCTGCTCGACGGCAACCAGCTGAGTGGGGAGATTCCTGCTGAGCTTGGAGAAATGACGAGTCTAAGGGAGCTGGGACTCGGCGACAATGAACTGTCGGGAGCAGTTCCCGAGGAAATTGGAGCAATCGTCAATTTGCGGACGCTGCGCCTTGCCGGAAACTCGTTCGACGGGTGTCTTCCCCAGACGCTCAAACAGGTCAGCAGCAGTGACCTATCGGAGACTCAGTTGCCCTTCTGTGAATAGAGCAGTTGGTCCGCCAGACGAGACTCGGCATCAGATGCAATGAAATCGTCCGCAAGCGCTACTTGCGAGAGAATCACACGCGATCCGGGAGCAGACAGATGTCCATTCCAAGTGACTATACAGAGAGAGTTTACGCCGGCGTACTGGGCAAGTTGATTGGCGTCTACCTGGGCCGCCCCTTCGAGGGCTGGACATATGAGATGCTGAACGACCAGTTCGGCGAGATCAACTACTACGTACACGAGCACCTGGACGTGCCGCTCATCGTTACAGACGATGACATCTCCGGTACATTTACTTTTCTGCGCGCCTTACCCGACTATGGAAACAGCCGGGCGATCACGGCCGCGCAGATCGGTCAGAGCTGGCTGAACTACATCATTGAAGAGCGTACGATCCTGTGGTGGGGAGGGATGGGTAACTCCACGGAACACACCGCCTACCTACGCCTCAAAGAGGGCACTCCTGCTCCCGAAAGCGGTTCAATGGCTCTGAACGGTCAAGTCGTAGCTGAACAGATCGGGGCCCAGATTTTCATCGATGGGTGGGCTATGGTTGCCCCTGGCGACCCGGAGCTTGCCGCCGAGCTGGCGAGGCGAGCGGCCAGCGTCTCTCACGACGGCGTTGCCATTCACGGGGCGCAGGTGCTGGCGGCCATGGAGGCTCAAGCCTTTGTCGAATCGGACATTCAGGCGTTGATCGATACCGGTCTGTCGGTCATTCCCGAGAACTCCCTCATACGGGCAATGATCAGCCAGATTCGCGAGTGGCACGCCCGCCACGGAGATGACTGGAGGGCAACTCGAGAGGAGATCGCAGCCAATTTTGGCTACGACAAGTATGGCGGAAACTGCCACATGGTCCCCAATCACGCCCTGATCATTCACGCCCTGCTTCACGGAGACGACAGCTTCCAGAAGTCGCTGATGATCGTCAATACGAGCGGCTGGGATACGGACTGCAATTCCGGGAATGTCGGCTGCCTGTTGGGGATCAAGAACGGGCTGGAAGGGCTTGAGGACGGCCCCGATTTCCGCGGGCCGCTGTCAGACCGCCTCTATCTGCCAACTGCCGACGGTGGAAGGGCCGTAACCGACGCCGTTACTGAAAGCCTACACGTGGCCAGCATCGGTCGCGCCATGTCGCAGGCGCCGGTTCACCCCCCCAAGGACGGCGCGCGCTACCATTTTGAGCTGCCCGGCTCAGTGCAGGGTTTCATGGCCGACGAAAGCGTAGACAGCCGCGGCACTCTGACCCTGGAGAACACGGGCGGTCACAGCCGGTCGGGCGACCGCAGCCTTGCGCTCAAATTCGACGGTGTGGCAACCGGGCGCCCGGCCCGAGCCGCTACACACACCTTTATCCCCTCCAAAGAGACGGCCGTCTACTTCGAGCAGCGGGGATACGGCCTGCTGGCCTCTCCCTCAATCTATCCCGGACAGACGGTTTCAGCCGCGATAGAGGCGGATGCCGGCAATGAGCGGGCCGTGGACGTCAATCTATACCTGCGCCGCTACCGGTCGCAAGACGACGAGCTAACCATTGAGTGCGGGCCATCCCAAAGGGTCGAGCCGGGCGGAAGTCATACATTCAGCTGGACTGTGGGTGGGGAAGGGAATGAGCCAATTGCCGAAATCGGGGTTGCCGTCCAGAGCGATGAACGGACACAGGGCACGATCTATCTGGACTACCTCACCTGGGAAGGCGAACCCGATGTAACGTTTAAACGTCCGGACGCGCCTCTCGATAGACGGCGCCTGGGGGAGTCCATCCCGCAGATGTGGAGGCGAGCCTGGGTCAACGGCGTGGACATCTACGACTTCTGGTGGCCTGAATCGTTCCGGCTTGTACAGAACAGGGGCCGCGGCATTCTGTCGACGGGAACAAGAGAGTGGCGCGCCTACGAGGTGAAGTCGGAAATCACACTTCACTTGTGCCATGCGGCCGGCATCGCGGCAAGAGTACAGGGGATGCGACGTTACTACGCCTTGTTGCTCAGTCGTTCGGAGGAAGGACGCGGTGTTGCCCGGATTGTGCGGGCCCTGGATGGAGACACTGTTCTGGCCGAAGCAGACTTTCCCTGGGATTACGGTGAAAGACACACCTTTGCACTACGAGTGGAGGGGGACCGGCTGGTGGGCTGCATCGACAACCTGGAAGAGCCCCTATTTGACGTGAGCGACGGCATGCTTGAAGGCGGAGGAATCGCACTGGTGGTGGAAGAAGGGCGGGTCATGAGCGATGAAGTGACGGTGAACCCCACATAAGGTCCGCCAGAAGCTGTTGAAATGGACGATCGAGTGTGGGAGAATGGAAAAAAGCTCACCCCTCATCCAGATTACATCCAGGCACGTTTGGAATGCATCCTAAACAGTTACAGTTTCCTTTTGCGCCTAAGGAAGGCAAGAGGGCCAAACCTTTTCTCAAGTGGGCTGGCGGGAAAGGGCAACTGCTGGGACAGATCGGACAGCGTTTGCCAGCCGGCCTGTGGGAAGGAGGCCTTACAAAGTATGCCGAACCCTTCATCGGTGGGGGCGCTGTCTTCTTTCAGATCGCAAACCATTTCAATGTGCGCGAATTCTACATCTCGGACATGAATGAAGACCTTGTCCTTGCATATCGCACGATCAAAGAGCAGGTCAAGCTACTGATTGATAGTCTGGAGGAGATAGAGCGCCGTTACATAGTCCTGGATTCAGAAGGGCGCAGGCAGTTCTACTACGAGACAAGGGAGCTGTTCAATCACGAACGTTCCCCGGGTCGGGGCGCGGCAGTCGAGGACCATACGGCACACGTCGCTCGTCTGATCTTTCTGAATCGCACCTGTTTCAATGGCTTGTACAGGGTCAATTCGCAGGGCGAGTTCAACGTTCCACACGGCAACTACCGCAACCCTGGAATATGCGACGCCGCGAATTTGCGTTCAGTGTCTCATTCACTTCAGAATACGGAGATTCGATTTGGGGACTTCACCTCATGTAGAAGCTTCGTGGACGAGAACACCTTCGTCTACATGGATCCGCCATACCGCCCGATCAGTAAGACCGCGAACTTCAACTCATTCTACATGAGTCCATTTGATGACGGTGAACAGAGGCGGCTGGCGCTTTTCTATCAGGAGCTCGGAAATGCTGGCGCCAAACTGATGCTTAGCAATTCCGATCCGCAAAACGAGAATCCGCATGACAGCTTCTTTCACGATCTTTATGCAGGGTTCAGCATACACAAAGTTTCGGCGAGCCGCAGGATCAACAGCAATGGGGCGAAACGAGGCCCTATCACCGAATTGCTGATTGCCAATTATTGAGGTCAAAGGCAGGAGGGGGAGACGTCCCCGACTTCAGCTTTTGGAAGAGTGACCATCTGAGGTAAACGTTGGGGATGTTCCCTGTACTGCCTCTCTTCCGGTCGACTGTAACCAGTCTACCTCAGGCGCATCTCCTCCGAACGCACCACGTCCCGCATTGCCGCTTCTATATAGGGGTATGCAAGCCAGACGGAGGCGCCCCCGAACAGGGCGCCGGTAAAGGTGCGCAGCCACCAGTTGCTCTCGCGCAGACCGAACAGCTGACTTAGGCCGTCGAGGGCTATGGGAATAAGCAACAGCAGGTAGATCTTCAGCCCAATCCCGCGTACGCGTCCGCGCAGCATGCCAAAAAGGAGGCCGGCCAGCATAACCGACCCGTAGATGGCCACATCGCGCTGACAGACCGCAACCTTGTATCCGGCGGACTCGTTGCCGCGGTATGCTCGGCGCTGGAATAGCCCCTGGTCCTCGGGTAGACCGCCCTTTTCCAAAGTTGAGAGGCTGTAGAAGGGCTGCTCGCCAAAGAGGAAGTAACTGCGTTCCGGGAGCTGGTGACAGGTAGCTGAGTAAACGGAGTAGATCAGGGACGCCGGCCTGGAAAGTCCTGCATCTGCGAGCACAGGCGCCAGGAACGGCAACAGGAGGTACAGGGCGACCAGCGCATTGAAGAGAGCAAGCCAGTGCCGCGCTATCCAAAGTACTGCGCCGTCCACGCGGCGGGCGACTTCCTTCTGAACACGGCCCTCCACCTGCTCGCCGCCGCTCAAGTCCACTGGCTGGCTCATCCTTCCCGGTCCGCCCTGCGCTTCATCTCGATGTGAATGGCACGGCGTAGTTCAACTTGCCTGACGGGATACTCCAAGTGGAGAATGTCCCGGCCGTCTCGCTCAATGTGAATGAACGGTACTGGCGTCCCTTCGTCTTCCCCAACGTCCTGATCAGTTTCTACGAACTTCTCCTTCAAAGCAAACCCATATTCAGACTGCAGGTCCAGGAGTTCATATTTGATTGCATCGCAGAGCTGGCAATCTTTCTTGGTAAACAGTATGACCCGCATTTCGGCCGCTCACTGGGTTTTGATCTGCTCAACGAAGGCATGCAGCTGCTCACCGGCGAGAAAGCCGGACCAGCGAGCACCGACAGTGCCATCTGCCCTGATAAAGACTGTGGTTGGCATGTTGCGAACTTCGTAGGCCCGGCGGATGAGTTCCTCCTGATCCAGAACGACTGTCATGTTCATGCCGAATTCTGCGGCGAATTTTTCGACCGCCGGCAGCTCTTCCCCTACGTTGACCTCAAGAACGACCAGGTCCGGATCGCTTTCTTGTAGCGCTACCAGGTCAGGCATCTCGGCCCTGCAAGGGCCGCACCAGGTGGCCCAGAAGTTCAGGACTACGGGCCTTCCCTGCAGGGAGGCGAGATCCGCGCCCCGGCCGTCTGCGAGGAAGAACGCGAAGTTTGGCGCGATTTCTCCAATATCCGGACTGCCCTCCTGGACGAGGTCGGCCTCGGGGAATCCACCGCCCAATTCGTTGGGGAACTGTTCCAGAGGCGTGGGGGTGAATTCATCAGGCGCGCTGCCGCTCGGGGAGGCCGCAGCGCAAGCGGAGACGGCGACCGCAGCAATAACCAAAGGAGCAACGATCCACCGAGCCAGATGTAACTGCCACTTCATTGTGATCTTCTCCTGCTCTCAGCTCCGGCCCCCGGACAGGGCGGCGCCACTCAGATAACCGATATAGGCCGGAATCAGGGGCAGAACGCAGGGACTGATGAAACTGATGATGCCGGCCAAAAAGGCCAAGGGGGCGGCGCTCAGCGCCCCGGCACTAAAGGCGGCATTGACCCCCACCGTGGACGAGAGCGTGTCCTCCAGGAGAAAGACCCACTGATTCAGGAAGGCAAACTGAGTCGTGAGCATTGTCAGCTGGTCGGCCCAGAGAAGCCAGGCCACGTAGAGCAGAAAGAGGCCGCTGACCAGGCTGACGATGTTGGCGTGGCGGTTAAGCCGGCGGAGGATCTGAGTTGCCCTGCCGAACGCGGCGCCGGTCAGCAAGAATGGCAAGCCCAGCCCCAGGCTATAGATGGCCAAGAGAAGCGCGCCCTGGAGTACGGTGGCGCTATCGCTCGCCAGAAACAGGATGCTGGCAAGGATCGGTCCGACACAGGGAACCCAGCCTGCACTGAAGCTCACACCCATCAGCGCGCTGCTGAGATATCCCCAACCCCGTTTGACTTTGTGCAGTTCGGTCACGCGCCTCTCGGTGTACATCAGCGCGTTGAGAAAGCCCAGAATATCTACAAGCGCGGCCACGGCCGGATTGGCGATGAGTCGCTCGTTTGCCCGAATCCGATTAACGATCCAGCCGATAATACCGAGAGTCGTCAGCCCGAAAACCGCTAACAGAACCGCGCCGATCCGCTGGATGAGAGGCAGATAGTTGTTCAGGTTCTGTCCCAGAAGGCCGGCGGCGGAGCCGAGCAGCGTGAAAATGGCACCAAAGCCGATGACAAAAGCGAGAGAGTGCAGGAATGTGCTGCTACGACTTGCCTGCCCCTGAGCGGCCGGTTGCGACCTGCTTCCTGACTGTATGTTTCCTGCATTCGAAATGTTCTGCACCATGATTCCACCCAGTTGCGACTTCATGCTGCCCTCTTTCGCTTGCCGGGCAGCGCATGGATTTTCCTCATTACAATCTATTGCACTATAGACCTGTAAGAAGTAAACAAGCTTACCAATTGCGACCTGAAACTCCGGGCCGCCTCAGTCTGCATCTTCTCTGCTCTGAAGTTGCTCCTCCAAAGATCGCAGCTCTTTTTCCAGGGCTCTTTGGCGGGCCAGCATGTACAGGAGGTAGCCTCCCACAAACAGCCACATCAGGATCAAGGCGGATGCCAGGTATATCATTCGTCGTAGTTCTCCCGTAGTGCTTCAATGCGAGCCTCAAACTCAAGTTGGCGGACCCGGTGGAAGAGAATCGCAAGGAACAGGAGCGCGAAGCCAATCATAGCGATAGTCAGTGTCTGTCCCATTGTCGGGCCGATGCCAAAACCTCCTTGCGCATCCTCATTTGCGCCGTCGAAGACGATGGGATGGATGGAGCGAAAAAGGCGTGCGCTGTAGTATGTCAAGGGAACGCTCAAGAAGGCGAACAGGGCGTATACACTGGCAAAACGGGCCCGCGTATTGGGATCATCGAACCCGTTGCGAAAGAGCATATAGGCGATGTAGATCAGGACGGTAATCGTCGCCGTCGTAAGGCGAGGATCCCAGGTCCAGTAGGTATTCCAGGCCGGCTTGGCCCAGATTGCGCCGGACAGAAGAACGAGAATTCCGAAAATCGTGCCGATTTCGACGCTCGCCGCAGCCCATCGATCCCACACCAGGCGGCGGCTGAAGAGATAACCGACGCTGCCGATCACCGAACCGAGAAACCCGAGGAGCGCGGCGATGTTACTTCCCATGTGAAAGTAGAAGATCCGCTGGGCCACCTGTTCCTCTCCGTCGAGATTGATAGCGTCACCTGCGTAGAGCAGAGCTGCCCACATTACCCCAACCATGGCCAGCGCTGCCAGTAGATCGAAGATCAGTATTGGTGTAAACCAGCGGTCGGACGCCGCCGGTCCTGCGACTGCGTTCATCAGATAGTTTCTCGCGTTTGTGTCAAGTCTGTTCCCAAATTACATCGACCAACAGGAAAGCGATTGCGTACACCAGGGCATTGTAGATCCCAATTATACCAAGCCATGGCCAAGCTTCGGCGTTCCCCCGGCCATCCAAAACGACAGCCGTCAAACCCACTCCCGATATGAACAAGGGGGCGAGTACCGGCAGCAGCAGGACAGGCAAGAGTGTCTCTCTGGCCCTGTTTCTGGCGGTCAGCGCCGCGAAGAGCGTTCCCGCGCCCACGTATCCAACAGTGCCCAGTATCAATCCCAGCAGTATCAACGGCTTAAACAAGCTGACGTCAAACAGGATGAGCAGGGCAGGTAGGAGAAGCGCTTCGACAATCAGGAAATAGAGGAGATTGGCTGCGACTTTTCCCAAATAGATCGCGGACCGTTCTACCGGCGCCAAAAGCAGTCCCGTCAACGTGCCCCGATCCTGTTCCGATCCGAAAGAACGGTGCAGCCCCATCACCCCTGCGAAGAGGATGATCACCCAGAGAATGCCGGGAACGACCAGTTCGGACCGGGGCACCCGCAGGTCAAAGGCCAGCCCAAAGACGAATGCGGCCAGAATAGAAAAGGCGGCCATCGTCCCCAAGACCTCCTTGGCCCGCAGTTCGGTGCGGACGTCTTTTTCCGCTACGGCCCATACGCCGCGCAGATAGGCTGCGAGCCCTCCTCCTTTGCCGGAAACAGGTTCTGCCTCAGTAAGCTCTGCCATTGCAGGCGCGGGCTCAGACGAGGCCCGCGAACGGAATTACTGACCGAATGACCGGTCCCAGTCCTCTATTGCAGTATACGATCGGGACCCTCCATAAGGTGCAAACGTCCGGCACGAAGTTCGGCGACCCGGTCGGCCCAGGCAGCTGCTCGCTCCAAACTGTGCGTCGTAACAAGTACAGCCCGGTCTCTTGCGCGCAGCTGCCCGATGAGGTCGGTGATCTGTTTCAGGCTTTCCCTGTCAAGGCCGGTATCCGGTTCATCGAGAATCACGACAGGGGGATCGTGCAGCAACGCCCTCGCAATCGCCAACCGCTGAGACATTCCTCGACTGTATGTCCGCACTGAACTGTCCCGCCATCGCCAGAGATCCAGAGTTCGCAGAAGCTGCTCGATTCGTCTCTGCGGCTCTTCCAGATCGTAAAGGCGGGCGAAGAACCGGAGGTTTTCGGCGCCAGTAAGTCGATCGTACAGCAAAGTGGCATGTGCAACAACGCCGACATAGCGGCGAATTTCGTGTGACGCTGTGGAAAGGGGCACGGGCCCCAGCCACACTTCCCCCTTATCCGGTCTGTCCAGCGACGCGATTATCCGCAATAGTGTAGTCTTACCCGATCCGTTGGCTCCAAGCAAAGACAGTACTTCGCCGGCGGCAACAGAGAAAGAGACATCTCGTAACACGCGTCTGTATCCAAAACGTTTCTCGATATGCTGGCAACGAATGAGAGGCACCGCACGATTGGTCATCCGTCAACCTTCGACCCCTGCTCTGCCAGTGCGATTTCGATTAACTCATTCTTAAGTGAAGCTCTCTTTCTCTGCCATGAGCTTTCATCCAGTTCTCCCAGAGCGTGCAGATCATCCAACCGGGCAATTCTGTCGATCAGTTCCCCGCGTCGTGCGGCCGTCTGCTCGGGCGTCAGCGGGCTCCTGGCCTTTTCGCGTCGCAAGAAGAAACCCACTGAAACGAGTAGGACGAATGTGACTACGCTGCCAAATACCAGTGGAATGCGCACATCCAATGGAGGCGCGGCCACCTGCATTTCTCGATTCAACTGCGGTTCCCTGTCCTGCCTAGGATCGCGGCCGCCCGCCCCGATCAAGCCGCGCAAAGAGAGTTGAACAGTGGAGCCGCCGGATACAGGTGCGCTCCAGCGGCGGAAGATGACTCCTTGAATTGTCTCCTGGCCCGAAGGTTCTTGTAGTTCCCCTTCAAATGAGAGACCTGCTTCCAGTCCCGGCAGGTCGGCCACCAGGACGTTCAACAGCTCAGTTTCATATGGGACGGGAAAGCTTATGCGCGCAGTTTCGTCAGCATATGAAAGGCGATAACGTACGAAAATCTGGCGCGAGCCATCGCCAGGGAGAACGGGACGAGTATCGTAGAGAATCTGTTGGCGCAGTCGGTAGGACTCGCCGATCAACCCGTCCTGGATTTCGACTTCCCTTGCGTTATTTGGAAGCGGAATAACCAGTGTTACGGGGGCGTCGAACCGTTCATCGTCAATGCCGATGAACGTGCGGTCGCCGCGATTGTCAAAAGTGAAGAGTTGGCCGACGAGCAGTCTACCCGGGTCGTGCTCGATGATCCAGTTGGCGCGGCTGACGTGAATGTCAGTCGGGTCGGATGTCGGCTCAAAAACGGGCAGCGACGTGTCGATTCTCTCCGGGCCGGTCCTGTCTTCGGTGAAGTCAGGACCGCTGAATGCGAGAATCGGTGAAGTGTAGCGTATACCGCGGTGCTCGGTCTCCGCAAGGTAGTAGAAGCCTTCATCCACAGGCAGGTCCCCGAATTCAAAACTGCCGTCGGCGTCAATCAGTGCGCTGCGCGTCGTCAGCAAATCGGCCTGCCGGTAAATGTTAAGGGTGACCCCCATCTGTTGGGGAGCAGGCCCGTTTTGCGTTCCTTGGAACAGCTGGCCTGTGATTACGCCAGGCCCGCCGACCTCAAATGGTTCCCATACCGGCTGATATGTAAAGCTGCGAATGTACTCGAGAACCGCTCTCTGCTGGCCAATTGACCAGTCGGAACCGCGTTCCGGGTGGGCTTCTCGCCAGCGCTCCGCCAAATCCGCCTGACTCAAATGGATCATCCGGTGCTGCGCCGAAAAGTCAGGCGTCCCAGCGACTGCTTCAATTCCTTCGCCGCGGCCTGATTCCCCGTGGCAAGCAAGGCAGGAATGGGCATATAACTCCGCCCCCTGCGCCATCTCCGTCTCGTTCGTGTGCAGGTTCCAGGCGTAGTAGACCACCTGCCAGATCTGCTCGTCACTCAAGCTATTGCGCCAGGGGGGCATCAGATTCTCGATGCGCCCAAACTTGGTTACGAAGAAGTGTTCAGCCGGTGAGCTCTCCCAGACCACGGACGCGTCGGAAAAGACGGTTGGGTCGGCAGTGGCGCCGGCCGGGCCGTCGCCGTCACCGCTGGGACCGTGGCAAGGGGCACAGTTCTGTCTGTAGGACTCGGCGGCCAACCCGGCAACAGGCAGTCGCTGCGGGACAGGGACCTGCTGCGGGTCATACGTTGGAGAGGGCTCTTGCGCGTTGAGCGTATCCGTCGTCAGCGTCACGAAGAGAACTACGGTAGAGGCCAACAGTAGAACTGCAGAAGTGGACCATTTGAAATGCAATCGTTGCTGTTCCGACTAGGGGCTAGTCCTGCACACGAGTGGACCTGGGGCGAAGGGCGCTGCAAACTCAACCCTTTCGATCAGTCCTACTCGCCGCGGCAAGCTCAGACGTCTTCAGGGATTCGCCTGTAACACGATGTCTTCCGGCTGTTCCTCGTATCGACTGGGACACGTGACAAGCAGTACGTCGGCTTCCATGAGGCCGCCCGGCAGAAGCTCTCCCTCCGCTATAACCGAAGCAGCCCGATGAAAATTGTCCGGTCTGGGTTCCTTGTATACGATCTCGAGCTGCCGATTGGGATTCTCCTCGTCCTGAATCTTGAAGCGGAGCGTCACTTCAGAGGGGTCCCAATCTTCACTGCCTTCGACGACAACGCCATTCACCCTAATGCGCTGGGACGTAAGTGAGCTTTCTCTCTGATAGACCTCATCAACAGTCAACCAGTAGGCTTTGGCGGTGGTCAGACCATAGACCATCAACGAGATGATAACGCCAACCAGCAGGAGTCCGGCAACCAGAAACTGCGGCCTGATACCTGTGCGCCTACGGGCCAAGTGGGCCGGGATTGGACCCTCCCACAATTCTTCTTCGTTGAGTTCGTCTGTATTGGGTGACTCGTCACTCATCAGTTCACTATCCTGCTGGAATCCCTATCGCCCGGTGGACTGAATTCAGAAACTGTGATGCACTGGCAAGAACGGACCAGCATCTGCCTTCTGCATTATAGGCGCAGGACGCGGCGTTGCCGAAACCGAACTATGTGCTGTCACTGACGTCAGAGTCCCACTGGACTTCTTCGGACAGAATCTCCTCGGCGGATTCGGCCAGTGCCGCGGGCACCAGGACATCCCGTTCCGCCAGCCCTCCATAGACAAATCCGTATATCCTGCCCATTGATTCGCCGCGCACTATGGCAGGAATGCCGGCGCTTTGCAGACGGCCTCTGACGATTTGGGCCTCCATCGGGTTGGCGGCCTGCCAGACCACAACCGGCTCCTGGGAGACTGAGCCGCCTGTAGTAGCGGAGCTATCCGCGTCTTCCGATTCAACTGTCCGGGCACGACTCCTGTTCTTTCCCCATAGCTTCTGGAGTCCGCCTGCCAAGGTCGTCATGTCACTCTCCTATGGGTCAAGTGAAGGAGAACGCGGCGGCCCTGCCGACAAATGGATTGGCCTCTCGCTCTGTGCCAATGGTGGTCGCTTCACCGTGACCGGGGTAGACGACGTACGAGTCGGGTAGTGAAAGCAACTGTTCCTGGATGCTTTGGCAAAGCGTAGGGCCGTCCGCCAGTGGAAGATCATAACGTCCTATACTGCCGCGGAAGAGCGTATCTCCGGCGAAGACCTGCTCGTTGGCATGGTCGACGAAAACGACGTGGCCCGGTGAGTGCCCCGGTGTGAAACGGACTTCCAGAGACTCGGCGCCAAATTCGATTATCTGGCCCTGTTTCAAGTACTGGTCCGGTTCGTCTATGGGGTCGACGCTGGCCCCGAGCCATTCGCGAACGCGTTCCGGCGCTGCCCTCAGAATGGGAAGGTCTTCGCGATGCAGGTAGAAAGGGGCTCCGGTGGCGGCCCGCACTGCATTCACCGCCAATACGTGGTCGAAGTGGGAATGGGTGTTAATTATCTTCTCTATCGTCAAACCCATTTCATCGACTTCGTTGAGGATGGCTCGGGCGCTGTCGCCAGGGTCGACGATAACGCCGCGGAAAGACTCCTCACATCCGAGAATGTAGCAGTTCTCCTGTAATAGTCCGACGGTAAGACCTGCAATCAGCACTTTAGTCGCGCTCCCTCTTTATCGATACAACCACAATCAGGCCGTTCTCAATTGGGTCTCAGCAGCCTTCTCTTCCTTATTGCAGACCCAGCGCTGGCTCCAATCAGATATTTCGGCGATCACCGGCGCCAATTCGCGGCCTTTATCCGTCAAACTGTATTCGACATGCGGCGGGATCGAGCTGACCTGCTCGCGCATGACCAAGCCCTCGTCTTCCAACATTTTCAGTCTGCTGGTGAGCGTGCCTGGATTCACGCCTCCCAGTTCTTCCTGGAGTTCACAGAACCTCTTGTTGCTGGCATTGAGAAGACGGTGCACGATCTGGAGCGTCCATTTGCGTCCAATGATTCGCGCGGCCGCCTCTACCGGGCAGGGCAACTCATCCGGCAGGACGACTGGATGGGTTGGCATGCGCATCGAGTGAATTCCTTTTACGCACCGTGCCCCGAAACTTCCTGGCTGGGCCTGACGCGCATTTCAAGAGTCGAGATCGGTTTCTCGACAGGCGAAAGCCCGGATGCCTCCCGATCCGGAGAACCATATGCGTCGGGCGTAATCGTACTATGCGTACTGCTCCTTGTCAAAGGAAACCGGGTCGTTGGGTGCAGCCCAGATTTGGGACGGGAACAGTCTGGCAGGAAATCAGTGACTTCGCGGGTGGAACTGTTTAGGGTTTTAGAGAGAGGCACCAACGTTGGGCATTGCGCCTGACAGGCGCTCACAGAGATTACTCGGTATGAGGAATGCGGCCTAAGCGTTTTCGTGTGTTTTCGACCTCCAGCCAGAGCGTGGGATTCGAACCGTCGAATTGGATTTCGAAGGCGCCCCTGACCAGTTCGCCGGCGCGCCACCGGTCAGTTGGGTAGCTGCCTCCGGCCAAGGGGGCCTCTAAGGACTGTTCGCCGAGGAGGAGCCGCATTTTCAGGTCCTCCGGCCAGTCCGAAGGGAGGGGTGAAGGCGCTCTCCAGTACAGTGTTACCTGGAGCATCTGTCCCGCGGAAAGAGTCGTAGATGGCGCATGGGCAAAGGCCTTGCGATGGTAGCTGTATCCGATTGCCTCCAAGTGACCAAAGTCAAGCCTCGTGCGGTGCTGTAGGGGGATAATCGAATCCGGCGGCCCTTGTTCGGGACGGACTATGCTCGGCCTCTCGAGCTCAACTGCGTCACTTGAGTCAACAGTGAGCCGCGAACCGGTCTCGGCATCATAAACTGCGGCAATCAGACGGTAGTCGCCGGGAGGTGTGCCAAACGGTAGAGTGAGGCCATGATTGTCGGAGACAGGCTCGCCGGTTTTCCAGATTGTCGTCGGCATTGATCCCCCGGAGGGTTCACCGTCGCGTTGAACTATCACCTGGTCGCGGGCATCCAGCAGCTGCACCGTCACCTTGAGACGGCGGTCGGGGTCTCTGAGCGGCCGCCAGCGCAGCCCGACCATTAGGGTATCTCCGGGCACCAAAGGATCCTGCGAGAGGCAAAGCTCGAACAGCTCAGCGACGTCTTCGAAGACACGAGGCTCATCCAGGGCATTGCAGATTTGACCTCCTGGCATCGAATAAGTCGCAAAACGAACATTTCCCTGCCAGTTTTCCCAGCCTTTGAATGCGTGTCTTCCCAGCCAATTCTCGACGATTCTCTCCCGGTCGGACTGTTCGGTAGCCCAAAAGACGGCAAAGATTCGCCGACGTTCAGAAGTCTCTCTTTCCAGTGTCTGTTCAGTTCCGGCCCGGTCGGGAGGCCGGTCAGCGGGCAGGGGAATGAAGTCAAAGCCAACATCGTAGAAGCGCCATACATCCGCCTGGCCCGGAGCATTCAGTATTACAATGTCCTCGTCCGGATCACCAAGTGCAGCCACAGTCTGGGCTATGCCGGCGTAGTTATCACGAGCTGAAGGGTCGGAGTAATAGGGTGCGAGTGCGGTTACGGCCAGAACGGCGGCCAGAACCGCGATTGAGCCGGCTGCCATCGACGAAAGCGGTAGTCGATATTCTTTCGGACATCCAGTTCCTTCGAGGCTCTCCGATGCCGGAGACCAAATCCGTGCGTTGAGCGAGAACTTCCTCGAAGGGAGACAGCGGGGACAGGCGGCCACAGCGAGGCACCAGGCAGGTGATAGTATCAGGAGGAACTTCAAGAACGGGGGACTGATGAGATCGAAAGCAACCATCACGCCCAAAGGCAGAAGCAACCAGAGCAATAAGAGTGCGCCGGCGAACGTGCGCCTCAGATTCCAGAGTCCGCAGGCGGGAAGAAGGGCCACCACCATAAGCCATCCCCACGCCAGCTCCGGACCAGAGCGGATCGTCCCCGCTGCAACGGTCTGAAACATAAGCCTCAGCCCCTCAGTCGTCCCGGTAAATCCCTCCTGGGAGGGCCAGCTGAGCAGCCGGTCAATGCCCGTTGCCAGCCAAGGTGAGTATGCGAGCAGCGCGAGCAGGTTCAGGGCCAGGAAAAGGAAAAAGGGCTTCCTTCGATCTGTCGCGCCCCTGAAGACGGGGGCCTGTAGGCCGGTTTCACGCCCTTCCGCACGCTGCGGCTCCCTGCTGCCGAGCAACCACCATACGGCGGCTACCCCCGCCGCCGCCAATAACAGTGCAAAGACGTAGTGCGTCCAGAGGCCAGCGACGGCCGCAATCAGATAGAGAGCGGCGTATCCGGCTACCGAGGGTCTCAGTTCTCTTACTGCTACCCGCTTACCCATGGCGAGGAGCGACCACATCAGTACAGAACCTTCCAGTGTCAGCAGCGCGTACATGCGCGCTTCCTGGCTGTAGTAGACCTGAAAGGGACTCAGGGCGGCTAAGAAAGATGCAAGGAGTGCGAACTCGCTGCGGTACCTCTCGGCGCCGGAGGCCATCTCCAGTGCGAAGCGGTAGACGACTGCCACGGAGAGCAGGCCAGTCAGTGCCGACAGGCTGCGCAGCCCCCAGGCGGAGAAGCCGGATGGCCCTGCCCAGAGCTTCAGGAGCCAATAGTAGCCCGGGGGATGGATGTCGGCCGCGGCGTCTCTAGCGACCTGGTCGAAGCTGCGTTGCGCAACGGCCCAGGAGTTGCCTTCGTCGTGCCAGAGGGAGGAACAGGTGAGGCAGTAGAAGCGAACGAAAGCGGCAAGCGTCAGAATTGCAAGGAAGATGGCGCAACGCAAAATAGACGGTCGCGCCGTCATCATCAACATAGTCTAGTTTTGACCGCCTGCGCTGGAAATATAGGCCCGGACCGACTCATATACCGGCTGGGGGGTGAAATCCGGGGCGAGGAGACGAAAGTATGCCTCCGGCTGTCGATTCTGCTCCCAGAGGTCGGTCGCCCGTTTGAGGTACCAGACGTTGGCAACGCCCAACCAGGGCCAGTCCTCACGTATCCGTTCGAAGGCCAAGGGCAGATTCGTTGACTGCTCATCGAGACTGACGCGCCCGTAACGCGGCTCGACGTCTGTCGGGGCAGCGTTCCAGTTCATCTCACTAATCCAGATTGGCTTGTGCCCGTCGCCGTTGGCGACCATCAGATCGCGAATGAACTGGGGCCGGCCGAAGTTCATGACGCGAGGGTGCATGCGCCGGTCGGTCGGCCCGGACCACAGCCCGTAGCCCTGCGTTGCCATTACATCGAAGTAGGGGGCCGCGCCGGCGTCGTACATCCTCTGAAGGAAGAGCAGGTCGGAGAAGCTGAGTCCGGGGACTGTTGTCCCGTCCAGGTCTACGGTCGCGGCCAGTGCGCCGGCGATGATAACGGCTTCCGGGTCGACGGCCCGGATTGCCGCGGCGCCAGACTTGAGGAGCTCAACGTATGCTTCCGGATCAATGGTGTTGACACCCCATTCGGGGAAGATATTGGGTTCGTTCCACAACTGGTAATAGCGGATCCGGCCCTGGTAACGGGCGGCCACGGCGCCCGCGAAATCGGCGAAGTCCTGGTAGTTGTCGGGCGGCGCGTATGGGCCGGCCTCGTTGCCATTGGCGCGGCTCCAAGCAGGAGGATTCGAGATTCTCACTATCAGTTGCAGATCGTACTGTTCGGCCAGAGCAACGATGTGATCGTATTTGTCCCAGGCGGAGCGGGCCGGGTCGTGACGACGGTCCTCGAAATCGCCTTTGCCGTGAACCTCGATATCCTCCCACACAAACTCCTGGCGCAGCCACTTGAATCCTGCCTGCGCAGCCAGCTGTACCGCCCATTCTCGTTTGGCCGGTTCGACCTCCTGTTCGAGGAAGACGTTTATGCCGAATGGAGAGACGTCGGCATAATCCGTCACTTCCTGCGGGGCAAGATGCAACTGCGGCCGCAGCACTCCTCCAGCCAGGTCGGTCAGCCCTTTGATTTGAGGTAGAAGGTCCAACTCACCTGTCCGGGCCCCGAGCCATTGACGGGATGGGCTCAATGCCAACAACAAGAGGGCCAGTCCGCCGCACAGCAGCAGGCCGGCCCAGAGAACCAGAGTTTCACGTACAGCGTGTTTCACAGTGTTCGAATCGAATCTCAGTAGATTGTCCTAAACCGCGAGCCGTAAAGTAGGAATGGCCAACACAACGCCAGGCGCCCTAGTTCTCCTTGAAAGTAATGTTGACGCAGCCAACGCTTTCACCAATCGTGGTCGACCATTTCTCCGAGAGGGGCGAAAGGTTTGAAAAGTCCTTAGTGCGCGTTTTCGGATCGTCCCACCCGGAGCCAGGACAGTTCACAACAAATATTTCGACGAAAGTGCCCGAGTTAGCCCGACCTCCAAAGGGAGAAAAGCCCCAATTTCCTGTCGGTTTTCCGCAGCCGGTACACTTGGTGTTCCGCGGGCCGCCGAAGGCGATGTGCACGCAAACTCCGTTCTTGGGGTTGTTATTTCTGTCATACACGAGGCCCTCAAAGAAGGTCTGTTGCCTGTTCACCGGGCAACTTCCCCTATCAATCAGGGAATATGGGAACCGAGGCGCTGGAGGTTGTGTTGGCTGGGGAACGGGCGTCGGAGGCGGGACAGGAGTGGCAGTAGGCGGCGGGGGAGCCGGAATATTCAGGGCCACCTGTACGGTCTGGACATTCGAAGCAGTAACCAGCTGGCCGTAGACCCACCCGTTCCGGCCTTGGTAATCGATTTGCCACCAGTCGCCGAGCCCGGGGTTCTTGCCGGTGATCAGGAATTCCTGACCGGGTGAAGCCGTGCCTATTACGTTGTAGTTTGTACCCGGACCTCCGCGAACATTCATGAGTACATTTCCTATCGTAACCATAGGAGACTCAGGCGTTGCCGTTGCCGCCGGCGGCACAGATGTTGCGGCCGGCTGGGACGGTGTTTGCGAGCTGACCTGCCCCCCACCTGTCGCCGGCGCAACGCCGGCGGGCGTAGCGGTAAATGTCGGGACCGGCGTGTTTGTGGGAAGGGCCGACTCCAACGACGCACTCCGCGAACCACAGGCTGCAACCAGCAGGACTGATATCAGGAAAGTTGGCAGATGTAACCAGCGCATGGAAAGGATTCCCCTGTTCATATCAATAGGCAGACGGGCAATCGTAGACAACGGAGGAAAAAGGGCCAACAGATTATATCATAAGCTGACTAAGCGTCAGAACGGGGTCGATTCACCACCCTCAATAGGGGATGTCGCCACTCGAGGGTTTCTGCGGCCGCCTCAGCTGGCGGGCTGCCATCTGATCGGCGCTGCCGCGGTAGCTGGTCGTTTCAATAGTCAGCACCTGGCAATGGATCGCGTCACTGATACGTGTGCGCAGCCAGGGTTCCAGTCTGTCCTCGGAAATGCTTGAAGTAATGACAGTGGGCAACTGAGCCGTGTAGCGGAAGTTGAGGAGTTGAAACAGCTTCTCCCTGGCCCAGGGGGTGGCGCTCTCCGTTCCAAGATCGTCCAATACGAGCATGGGAGTACGCTTCAGTTCGTCAAAGCGGCGATCGTACGGTATTGGGGACTGAGGATTGAAAGCGGCCCGCAAATAATCGAGCAGGTCCGGTACAACCACGAACATGATGTCGTCCAGCCCATCGGCTCGCAGTGCATTAGAAATCGCCGCCGCCAGATGGGTCTTACCAACACCACTGTCGCCCAACAGGATCAACCAGCCGCTGCAGCCATGGGCGAACGCCTCCGCCGCATCCTTAACTCTTCTCAAATTGGCAGTTACAGGTGCTGAACTGTTGCGCAGCTGCACTTCGAACGTTTCGAACGTCTGCGAGGCGTGAAAGGAGAGTGTACTCAGGTCGCCCTGACCCGGGTTTGCGCCGGCGCGATAGTCAGTTGCGAGTATTGGGATGTTCCTGACGAGGTCCTGGTCCTGAAGCCGGCTGCGCAGCCGCTGGTCCAGGTCTTCGAGTCGCTGATTTGTCGTCAAGACGGTCGGCAGCTGCCGGTTATAGCGGTCATTCAGAATTTGAAACATCTTCTCCTGGGTCCAGGGACTTGCGACCTGTACGCCAAGATCGTCAAGGATGAGGACAGGGGTGTTTCGGACTTCGTCGAAGAGGTCGTCATAGCTGGCTTCACTGCTGGGGCCGAAGGTAGAACGCAGGTGGTCCAATAGATCGGGTACCACGACGAAAACTGCTGATTTGTCGTTTTCGATGCGGCAGTTGGCGATGGCCGCGGCGAGGTGGGTCTTCCCGCATCCGTAAGTGCCGGTGAACAGCAGCCAACCTTCGGGCTTCAAAGCAAATTCGTGCGCCGCGTCATAGGCCCTTACGAGGCTGTCTAGTTTGTGGGGAGGGAGATAGGAAAGATCAGTATTGAAAGTCTCGAAAGTGAATCGCGCCAGCGCTGCCAGCTTATGAGCATCTCTGAAGTGGCTGCGCCTTTTCGAGCGTCGTTCGTCCAACTTGCATTGACAAGGGACAGGCCTGCCATAGTCGGGATGGCCCACCGGCAGGTCGTCGATGAGAAAGCCGGCGCCGCCGCACTTTTCGCAAAGGTGCGGCACAGACTGGCCCAGACGCTGCGAACGTGAATTCAAGCCTGGCGGGGGTGGACGGTCCCGCCTTGGCGCTGCGTCCTTGTCCAGGCCGGACTCCTGGTCCGGGGCGTTCCGATGGTTCGGCGCCCTGCCGCCATTCATCCCTTCCGTCATACCTCGCAGAAGGTCGCTCAACTCATCCATAACCTTCGTCCTTGCCTTCCGTCTCCCACCTTCTCAGTATCGCCCGGATGTAGTTCAGGTGGCGCTTGTTGTTGAGCAGAGCAATCTCCATTGCTTCGGTGATCCAGTCGGGTGGGTAGCTCTTTTCCAGATCCCTGAGCTGGTCGGCGATAAATGCAGTCATCAACCCAAAGTTCTGTTCGTACAGCACGAAAATGTTCGGCCGCTCAACCTGAAGCCGGGCTTCGTCAGGTATGATTCCCTGCAGCTCAACCAGCCTGCCCTGGCGGATGGCGTCCACGGACTGGCGTCCTTTGGCCGTATTCAGGAAGTACCAGTCCTCGAATTGGTTCTCCTCGTCTCCGGAGTGGGAGAGGCCTTCATTCTGCCGGCCCTGACCGTTTTGGCTCTTCACTCCAGCTTGCGCGTTCTCATCGACATCCAATCTGATCAGGGTGTTGCGGACGACCGCACGACTGAGCGCGTCTTCCAGCACTTTCAAGGGAGTTCGCAGTTCGCTGTCCAGACTCAAGCCCATTAGCAGCGTGTCATCCCGCCGCAAGTCGTCACCGCGGACAAAGCGCAGCGGCCCTTCCTGCTCGTTTAGCAACCAGAAGAAGTAGACTGTCAGTTTCAGCTCCGCCAGGTCGTCGATCTGGGGGAGGAGGTCGACGAAGAACAGGTCCGGAACGACGACGGCCTGCATATCCTGATCTGGAAAGCCTATGAAGCCAGGAAGTTGACGAGTCACTTCGACTCCGGCGGAAAGGGCGCATTCATATCGATAGTCGTTGCGTCATCAGTGAGGTACATCGTTGACCTGGAAGGAAACCTGCGTCGTCCACCACGCGACACCTGGCCTTTGGCGAGTCTTATCCAGAATCTGGCTGGTGCAGCGCAGCCGGCTGAAGTGAGCCCTATTGGATTCTGCTTTACCGCGCATCAGACGTCCAGGTCTTCTCGCCGCAGCTTCAGATCGCGAAACTGAGTCAGCTCCTTGCGAAAATAGAGGCTGACCGTTCCGGTCGTACCGTGGCGGTGCTTGGCGACCATCAGGTCGGCGATGTTCTGCTGGTCCGTTTCTTCGTTGTAGTAGTCTTCTCGATAGACAAAAATGACAACGTCGGCGTCCTGTTCAATCGAGTTGTGGACGATGAATTCGTTGGCGGCAAAGTTGTGATATAGCGGTACCGTGAGATCATATACCTCTTCAATCCCATCTGCTTGAATCGAGGCCACCTGGTCCCAGAGTACGGCGCCTGCCATGGTTGCGGTCTGCTCGGCGGCAGCTGGGAGCGGAGCGTCCGTAACATCAGGTCTTGCAATCTGCTGTTCTTCCCTGGATAAGCCTGAAAGATTGTCAACCATACCGGGCTCGATCTGGCCGGTGGGCTGAAGCTGAAGCCCACTCCTCGTCCCGGACAGCGGATCAGAGTCCCAGACTCCCGGCGTCCCGGCGTGCAAATTGACCGCGGCGATTCTGTCGCCTTTTCGCAGTTCATCCAGTCGCCTCCAACCCTGTTCGGAAAGAAACTTGTGATTGGCGGTCGCGCGGATCGTGCGGCCCTGTCTTGTCGAAATGCGGAAGACCGGTTTGACCCCTGTGCAGAAGGCGTTGCTGACACTGGCCGGGACCAGCCCATCTCCTTTCTGATCGAGGGCCGCGATTCTGAAATCTTTGCGATGCACGAGTTCCGAAATCGGACAAGACAGGCCCAGTTCTGGTAGGTATACCTGTGTATCGCCGCAGAGGCATCCGCTTTCGCGCAGGTCGGAAAGTACCGGCTTGTTGTTTGCTCGGGTCTCGACGGCCCTACTCAGCTGGCTGAGGGCGATAATGGGCACATTGAGTTCTCTGGCCAGGCCCTTCAATGAGCGGCTGATAAAGCTGATCTCCTGTTGACGGTTTTCTCCCCGAGGTCCACCACTACCACCGCCAGACATGAGCTGCATGTAATCGACTACAATCAAGTCGACGCCGCGTTCGGCATAGAGCCTGCGCGCCTTGGTTCTGATCTCCAGCACCGATGCGCTGGGCGTGTCGTCTATAAAAATGTTGGTTCCGGCGAGCGTATTGGCGGCCTCAACCAGGACCGGCCACTCTTCCTCATCGATCTGGCCCATTCGCAAGCGGTGACTGTCGATGGCCGTCTCAATGGAGAGAAGCCTTTGAACGATCTGCTCGCTGCTCATCTCCAGGCTGAAAATGGCAACGCGGGCGTTGTGGCGGCGGGCGGCATTCTGGGCGACAGACAGCCCCAGACTGGACTTGCCCATTCCCGGGCGGCCGGCAACAATGATCAGGTCACTCTTTTGGAAGCCCCCCAGCATCTTGTCAAGCAGGACAAAGCCGGTGGGAACGCCCATCAGCCTGTTCTGATTGCGGGCCAGGAAGTCGATCTGGTCGACAACCTCGTCCAACACCAGGGAAACCGGCGTCAGATCTCTGTGAATGCGGCTCTCACTGACGCCAAAAATAATGCCTTCCGCCCTGTCGACAACCTCGTTCACCTCGTGGCTTTCGTCGTAGGCGAGTTCGGCGATCTGATTTGCCGCCCCGATCAGGCGCCGCAATGTAGCGGTGCGTTCTACGATGCGGGCGTAGTGGTCTACATATATGGCAGTCGGTGTGCTATTGATCAGTTGTGTGATATAGGCGGGACCACCGATCTCTTCGAGCCGCTCGTTCCGTTCCAGTTCGTCGACGAGCGTCACAAAATCTGCCGGTTCGCGGCGTTCATGCAGGGCCAGCAAGGCGCCAAAGATCCACTGGTGCGGCTCGCGATAGAAATCAACGTCACGAAGCGTAGTGGAGACCTTTACTATCGCATCCGGATCGATCAGGAGAGAGCCGAGCACAGCCTGCTCAGCTTCTACATTCGCCGGCGTAGTCTTGATGGTTGCTTCAACTGTTTCGCTCATCAAATTGCTAGAGAGGTGAATTCCTTGAGTGCCATATCTGGCACGGAATCTTCGTGCCCGCTTGCCATTGCCCCCTGTACTTCGTCAACGTCGAGATGCGTCTCCGGAGACAGACAATCACCAGAGTGCAAAAAACGGCGAGAACCGCTTGGTTGCGACCCCACCGCCGTCTGAATTCCCTTCTGTTGCGATTGCGCAGCCCCCGTTTCCGTCCGCCGTCACTGTTTGATTGCGGCCGAAAAGACCCTCTACCAAGCCCCCTTAGTTGTCGATGTCGAGACCTTCAATAAAGTCGCGGAAGACATCCAGGTCCTCGTCGCTGGTCTCACTAACCTCCTCCTCGACGCCTTCGGTACCCTGACTAAGTACACCCAGCTCCTCTTCCGGCTGCATACCGGCCCGCTCCATGACTTCGTCGGCAACGTAGATCGGTACATCAACGCGGACCGCGAGGGCAACTGCATCACTGGGTCGGCTGTCGATCTCCAGTGATTCGCCGTTGGATTCAAGGACGATCTCAGCAAAAAAGGTCTCGTTTTGCAAATCGCTGATTACGACATGTGTAATCTCACCGTCCAGCGATTCCGCAAACTGGCGCAGTAGGTCGTGAGTCATTGGCCTTACGACTTCGATACCTTGCAGTTGGATGGTAATTGCATCAGCTTCAAAGGGGCCAATCCAAATTGGGAGATACCTTTCGCCGCTCTCCTCTCGCAGCACCACGATCCTGTGCTGGGACATCAGACTTACGCGCACACTATCGATTACCACCTCAATCATTCGTTGCTCCTGTACACGATGTGCTGAACCCGTTCCATGGAGTCTCCCTCCCTTTCACCGAAGGCGGCCGGCGCTGGCCGAGTCTCCAGGCTGGCACGAATCGGATTATAGCATAGCCATATTTTCCCGCAAAGTGAATTTTCACTCACATTATGCCTTGGGACGCCCTGATCAGGGGCAGGTCAGGCCCCGCAAGTGTGAGCAAAGTGTGGCGTGACTGGCGAGTGGTTCCGCAGGAGAGGCAGAGACAGGCCGTGCCCTTTCAGGTCCAGCGTGGCGTACGGTCTAGCCGGCGCATCCCTTGTCTCGGAGCCGATAGCGGACCGGCCGCAGTATTGCCGGCGCCAGAAGTTCACTTTGGTCTTCCCCGAGCGGGATTGCACACTCCTGCCGGAAGGAGTTGAAAGAAGCTATCTGTTGAGGTACTGTTGGTTGGCGTCCTGAGGCAAGTCAGTTAGGCGAAAATGCGGGTAGTGTCCTGACAGACTCAAGCCACCGTTCCGAGGCGGCTGCCCCTCAACAAGCTCGGCAGGCCAGCTACGTTGGCTTGCTTTAGCACTGCTCTGCTGCTCTTGCAGCCCGCGAATCGATGACGAATTCAAGTTCAATGCATCCGCTGACTATCTGGCTTCTCTCCCCTTACCACACTGGAAGCCACAAAGCGTGGGCTGAGGGGTATAAGGCCATCAGCAGGCACTCGGTTCACCTCTTTATACTGGCCGGCAGATTCTGGAAGTGGAGGATGCAGGGCGGCGCGATTGAACTGGCTCAGCAGGCGACGGCAGCTGACAAGCATCCGCTGCCCGACCTCGTCCTGGCCACTGACATGACAAATCTCGCCGCCTGGCTTGCCCTGATGAGAGGGGCGTTGCCGGCGCAGGTCAAGACTGTTCTCTATATGCACGAGAACCAGTTGACCTACCCCTGGCGCCCCGGCGAGAAGCCTGACCTGACTTACGCGATGATAAACTGGCTCAGCCAGCTTTGCGCCGACCTGGTCCTGTTCAACTCCGAGTTTCACCGTCGGAGCTGGTTCAGTGAACTTCCCAACCTGCTCAAGCACTTTCCTGACTATATTCACTTGGAACAGATTGAGCAGGTTGAAGCGCGCTCAAGGGTATTGCCGGTCGGCATCGACAATCAGGACGGGAATCGCCCTCGGAAGGAGCCTGTGGCGCCCCTTATTCTGTGGAATCAGCGCTGGGAGTACGATAAGCGGCCGGACCGCTTCTTTGACCTGCTGTACAAGCTGGAGGACGCCGGTCACGATTTCAGGTTGGCCGTAGCGGGAGAGAACTTCCGCAATGTTCCTGCAGAGTTCCAGGAAGCCGAACAGCGCCTGGCGCATCGAATCGAGCATTGGGGTTTTCTGCCGTCCAGGAAGGAATACCAGGCGCTTCTGCAAAGGACCGACCTTGTCATCAGTACGGCGGAGCACGAATTCTTCGGAATCAGCATGCTGGAAGCGGTGCAGGCGGGGGCCTTTCCTCTCCTGCCGGACCGCCTGAGTTATCCTGAACTGATCCCTTCCGACCTGCACCCGGCCTGCCTGTACTCAGACGATGAGGACCTATACGAGAAGGCTAGCATGCGCTTGAGAATGCCGCGTGCGGCTCCGCCTTCACTGCGGCGCGCCGTTCGGGAAAAATATGTCTGGCCGGTCGTGGCCAGGGCTTATGACGACCAATTCGCCGAGCTGTCGGGAGCGCCAACCGCAGCTCAGCAATAGATACTTCAGTCGCCTACCCTTCCAGGATGTGTTCTCGCGATCCGTCCTTCAGCAGCCTGGAAAGCAGCCGCACGCCTACCGCTGCCGCGCCCTTTTCGGTCTCTTCGACTTCGAATTCAACCAGGTCCCCCGTCCTCAGACGGCCGACACCGTCGAAACGGGAACGATGCATAAAGAGGTCCGCGCCGCTGAAGCGAGAAATGAAACCATACCTTTTGCCAGGACTGTACCATTTGACCAGACCGCGTTCTCGTTTGGAGGGAGGCAAGAGAAAGCTGCATCCAAAGCAAGAGGTGGGAGGCTTCCGTCCGCGGGGCTCTTTCCGTCTGTCCTCCAGCGTCCACAGGAAAGTGACACCGCAGCGTTCGCAAACGACCATCTCGTCCGTCAAAGTCATTGTCAAATGTGTCCAGGTGGAAAAGGAGCTCCGGAGGATGCAGACAGAGGATAACTCTGAACGGCCTGATTTGACAAAGCATTACAGTGCTGATACGATCCGCTGCGAGTTGATTCCTGCAAGTTGTGCGGCGACGTAGCCAAGTGGTAAGGCAGGGGTCTGCAAAACCCTGATCGCCGGTTCGAATCCGGCCGTCGCCTCAAACCGCTCATTCGAGCGGTTTTCTTGTTTGACTCCTTTTCCATTCCGTTGCAATCTGTTTATTGCTGCTGAACGACTTTTCTTCGCCCAGCTGCTGATCTTCGCACTTATCATAATCGTATGTGTGATACAATTTAAGTTGATACCCCCGTTTTCGTGAATCGTAACTCGAACGGGTAGATACCCGTCTCCCGGATTCGTGTTGTGATTTCGCACCTGTAGAGCCCCGTCGAGGCCTGATCGACATGGTAGTGTCACGGAGGGCAGTTCGATCATGAAGGGAAGAAACGTGCCGTGGTCTCCCACGCATCCCCAGCGAGAGTCAGCTGATGGAAGCAAAGGCCCAAATTGCTCAGCGAAGAGTAGCACGTCATTGTCCGTGGAAAGCGTCCGGTTCTTCATGCTGAATGGACTGCGGGATGCAGTGCGGCATGCAGGCGCGAGGCGCGCCGCAACCGCTATGGTTCTCCTGCTGGCCATCGTACTGGTGATGGGCTGCTCCGGGGAGGATTCCGAAGAGGCCGAGCTGGGACTGGAAAACCTTCCTTTTGGCTTCGACGAACTTGAGGCTCCGCCTCTGGACGATCTTGTAGCAGGCAGATTGGGCCCGCGTCTTGAAGGTTCCATCAAGACTGTCGTGGAACACTACATGCAGCAGTACCAGCCCAACGGAAGTTTGCCCAAGCTGTTCGAAACAACCCGCGTCTATGATCGAAACGGCGTTCTTCTTGCGGAGTTCTTTGAGGAAGGGAGGCGCACCTGGGTCACTCTAGACCAGATTTCTCCCGCTCTGATCTCTGCAACCGTCGCAACCGAAGACGCTTCCTTCTTCACCAATCGCGGCGTGGACAGCCGGCGGATTGTCGGTGCGGCCATACAAAACGTACAGGCCCAGTCGATCACTTCTGGCGCAAGCACGATCACCATGCAGCTGGCGCGCAACCTCTTTCTCGCGCCGGATGAAAGATTCGAGCAGACAATTGACCGGAAACTCTACGAGATTGGACTCGCCCACGACCTGACAATTCTTTTCAACAAGGAAGAGCTGCTGGAAATATATCTCAACCTTGTCAACTACGGGCATCTCGCCTACGGGCCCGAAGCGGCCGCACAGGTCTACTTTGGCAAGAGCGCTATCGATCTGACCTGGGCAGAGGCGACGATCCTCGCCGGAGTTCCACAGCAGCCGGCTTCATTCGATCTGTTCCGTAATTTCGATGCCGCCAAACAGCGGCAGCGTATCGTCCTGGACCTGTTGGTGCGGCACGAGTTTCTGTCGCAAGAGAAGGCCGACGCCATATTCGATGAAGAGATCTTTCTGATTGCCACCTCCATAGAGCCGGACTACCTGGCGCCCCATTTCGTTCTCTATGTGGAAAAGGCGCTGGAAAGGCGGATGGCAGAGGCCTTGGGTATTGAGAACGGCCGGTGGAAGATGCGCCGGTCCGGCATGCACATCATCACTTCGCTGGATATGCCGATGCAGGTGCTGGCCGAGCAGGAGCTGAAAGCCTGGATCGAAAGAGTTGGTAAAGCTTACCAAATGTCAAACGGCGCCCTGGTGGCCATTCAGCCGCAGACCGGTGAAATCCTGGCCATGGTCGGAGGGGTCGATTTCAATGAGGAGGATGCCGGGCAGGTAAATCTCTCGGTCAGCCTGCGGCAACCGGGAAGTTCCTTCAAACCGATTCTCTATGCGGCAGCACTGTCCGAAGACCTCATCTCACCGGCTACCGTGATTTGGGATACGCCGACAGCCTATTCCGTAGGCATGGGGCACTTCTACAGTCCCCGGAACTACGACAGGACATTCCATGGCCCTGTCACGGTGCGCACCGCTCTTGCCAATAGTTACAATGTTCCTGCCGTAAAGTTGCTGTCGTCTCTGGGCAATGAACGCCTTGTGTCCAAGGCGAAGGAATTTGGCATTACAAGCCTTAACCGAGAACCGAACAGCTACGGTCTGAGCCTGTCTCTCGGCGCAGGCGAAGTTTCGCTTCTGGAGTTGACCAACGCTTTCCGTACTTTCGCCAATGACGGTCTCTACGCTCCGCCGCAGTTTGCGATGTTTATGGTTGATGACCTGGGCCGGTATCGCTCGCCGCCGCCGGTAGAACAGAAGAGAATTATTTCTGAGGGCGTGGCCTTTCAACTGACCGACATACTGAGCGACAACGAGGCCAGAAAGCCCGCATTCGGGGCGAACAGCAAGCTGAAACTGAGCCGTCCGGCGGCCGCAAAAACAGGAACGACAACCAACTTCAAGGACAATTGGACGGTCGGCTTCACGAAATACCTGGCGGCCGGCGTGTGGACGGGAAACAGTGACGGGACCCCGATGTGGGGCAACAGCGGTGCGGCAGGCGCGGCGCCCCTCTGGCACAACTTTATGGAAGCCGTAATTGCCGACAAGGGGATGCGGGAACTGATTGGCGCGCCCGACGACCCGAGCCTCTGGGCTTTCGATGTACCGGCATCTGTAGTCCAGCTGCCCGACTGTCCTCCAGCGGTCCGCTGCCGCACGGGCGGCGAGTACTTTACCACCAGCTGGCTGAGCAAAACCCGTGGAAATGGACTCCTCGCGGGAACGGTGGTCACCGGCAAAACGCTGCCAACACACTTCGCGAGGGCGAATGACTTTGAAGACTTCTCCTACTGCCTGGTCGACGAGTCGGCCGGCGCTGCCAACGGTGGTAGAACGAACAGCATCCCGGAGACGAGATCATTACTTCGACTCTCGAGTTGGGTCGGCCTCGCTTTTCCACCTGGTTACTCCACTGTGGGAAGGCCGCTTCCTCCCATGCCTGAAATCCCGTTCGACGAAGAAGAGAACACCTTGAATACGCCGCCTCCTGAATACAGGGAGGACCTGATATACGTCCCTGCGACAGAGCTGGAGAAGTTCAGGCTTCTCTCCTATAGCATGCAGGAAGGTATTCCCGTTTCGTTGGGCTCTTGCACGGATTTGCGATACTACACTGGGCGGGCAGGCGATAACTGGGCCAATCTGGCCCGAGCCTTTGGTCTGCCGGAGAGCATTCTGCGCGGCGCTAACCTGCACGTCGAGGGTTCACTGAATGGTGAACGCCTGCTACTGCCCCGGTCGATCCCGATTCGACTTCATGAAGAGAGTATGATTCATGAAGTCCAGAGTGGGGATTCCTGGGTTATCATTGCCGCAAAGTACGACATCCCCATCAGCCTGCTCCGGGCTGCCAATCCAAACGCCATAAGGCCATACTACATTTTGCGTCCAGGTGACCTCCTGCACATTCCTGAGAACCTGGAGATCTTTCAGAATCCATATGAGTAGATAGCCAATTCGGACGGCGGGCTTCTGCCACTGAGGACGCCGGTCCGGGACAAGGTGCCGCAGGGATAGGATCAATGAGCTCTCACCAGGAGCCTCTGTATGCCTGGAACCATTGCGCGCCCCTATGTCGTTAACATTGGTGAGGCGTTTTTTCCACCTTTGAGCCTGTCAATTTGGGGCACTGGGGTAGACGCCACAGGGTTCAACCCCGTCCCGAGTTGATCTAGCCGGCTACTTCTCATGCCTGGACCTCCATTTGCTCGGCGCTCCACTCTCCTTCTCTCGCTGCTTCTTATACTGGTTCTGACCGGTTGCGGCTCTCGTCGCGGCGCCGTCGGTCGGAGGCCGGCTATCTCTCTTGCCGGGGTCGCTGAGGCCTACATGCAACTGTACCAGCCTGGGCCGGTTCCGCGCGTCTTCCAAACGACATTCCTGTACGATCGCAATGGTCGGTTACTGGCGGAGCTAATCGGAGAAGGGCGCCGCGAATGGGCCTCTCTGAATCAGATCTCCCCGCATCTGATCAACGCTACCATTGCAACAGAGGACGCGACGTTCTTTACCAATCCGGGTGTGGACCCTGTTCGCATCGCCGGCGCGGTGATTCAAAACGTTGAGCAGGGCGAGATAGTATCGGGGGCAAGTACAATCACGATGCAACTTGCCCGCAATCTCTTTCTGGGATCCGAAGAGCGCTATGATCAGACCTTCGATCGCAAGATTGCAGAGGCCGGACTTGCCAGTGAGCTGACGAGGACCTACGCCAAAGAAGAGATCCTGGAACTCTATCTGAATCTCCTTAACTACGGCCACCTTGCCTACGGGCCGCAGGCAGCCGCCCGTACCTATTTTGGCAAGTCCGCGGCGGAGCTGAATCTGGCCGAGGCCACGTTGATAGCCGGGATTCCCCAATCGCCGGCGCGTTTCGATCTCTTCGCCGATCTGGAATCGGCAAAAGAGCGCCAGAGGACCGTCCTGTCGCTGATGGTAAGACACGGGTTTCTGACGCTGGATGAAGCGAACGCAGCATTTGCCGCGGAGGTCGAACTGGGCGGGTCTCCGGAAATTCACTCTCCGCACGCGCCTCACTTTGTTGACTACGTCGTCCTCGAACTCGACAAGCTACTGGGACACGGGTTTGTCCGGAGGGCCGGTCTGCACATCTATACGACGCTCGACCTGGCACTGCAGGAAGAAGCGCAACGGATCGTTTCGCAACAGGTTACCGCCCTTCACCCTCGCTTTGACATGAACAATGGAGCGCTGATCGCTCTCAAACCCGGCACAGCAGAGATTCTGGCCATGGTAGGCAGCGTCGACTACAAGAACAAAGAGATCGACGGCCAGGTCAATGTCGCAACCAGTCCTCGCCAGCCGGGCAGCGCAATTAAACCTCTCCTCTACGCCACTGCGTTCAACGACAATCTTATCAGCCCCGCAACGGTCATCTGGGACACGCCTATCACCTATACAATCAGTACAATCGAGGAGTACAGTCCGGTCAACTACGATCGTAAGTTTCACGGTCCCGTTACCGTCAGGGCAGCGCTCGCCAACAGCTACAACGTTCCGGCGGTAAAGCTGCTGGACTCAGTCGGCGTCGAGCGAATGCTTGAGAGCGCTCGCAAGATGGGCGTCGGGAGCCTGCACCGCGGGACCGACTGGTACGGGTTGAGCCTGACGCTGGGAGGTGGAGAGGTAACACTGCTCGATCTGGCTTCTGCCTACCACACCATAGCGAACTACGGTCGTTACCGGCCTCCTCAATTCTTCCTTACAATCACCGATGGGCAGGGCCAAACGCTGCGTGAGAGCAGCTCAGACGAGGGAACGCGCGCAATCTCAGAGGAGGCCGCATCTCTGGTTGCCGATATCCTCAGCGACGACCCGGCGCGCGTGCCGATGTTTGGCGCCCGGAGTCAGCTGACCCTGAGCCTGCCGGTGGCAGCAAAGACCGGAACCACCGACAACAATCGTGACGCCTGGACAATGGGATTCACGCGGCATCTGCTGACTGGCGTTTGGGTGGGCAATACCGACGGGCGCCCGATGCGAAATGCCACCGGGGCAGGCGCGGCCGCGCCTGTCTGGAATGAGTTTATGCGCACTGTCCTTGCAGAGCCTGCCCTCCTTGACGTCCTGCAGACGCCGGCCACAGAAGCAGGCTGGGAGTTTCAGAACAGCGAGAGCCTCCAACATCTGGATATTTGCCCGCCCGGCTTGACCTGTCGGCAAGGGGGCGGCGAGGTTTTCAGCACAACCTGGCTGGACGCCGCCGAAGAGCGCGGCCCGGCCGCCCAGGATCAGGAAGAAGGAGAGGATGGAGATAACCAGTCAGGCAGAACTACCTTCGCCCTGGTCGACAGTGTCGAGCATGTCTCCTCTGCGCCCGTCTACATGAAGCAAGAAACGGAGGCGGGCCTGGAAACGCGTCTCCTCGGCTTCTGCGGCCACCCTGAAGGGGCGGAGCGCATCCTGCTGGCGCTGCCAGACCATTTTGGCTTTCCGCAAGACTCGCCGACTCACTGTCATCACTGCTGGTCGTTGGACGGGGCGGATGTTGAGACTGTCGACGAGGGCAGCCTGCTGCGAGACCGGAAGAGCGCCCTTGAATGGAGCCTTGGCGCCGGTTTTCCGGTCTACCTGGGCCGGTGCGAAGAGATGGGGCTGATGGCTGACGAAACGGGCCTTGCAGTCGGGATCGATTTCGCCAATGCCGCCGCGCTGATTTCTCCTGAAAATTTCTCCAGTGGGCAGCTGTCCGAAGTAGGCGGCTCGAACTTCGTGGGGCCTCATCGATACATTCTGAACCGCCTCTGGCACGATGATCAGTGCCCGGGCCAATACGTGATGGGACTGGCTGTCGATGAAAGGGGTGTTGCCCTCCCGGGCGTTACCGTCAGCCTGACCGACGCTTGGGACAATACCTATCAAACTGTTTCCAAGAGCGGTACAAGCGACACCGGCCGCTTCGATTTCCCCATCTTCGGCGGAGACGCCCCACAAAGGTTCACCTTGCAGATCCTCGACGCCAACGGCAATCCCAGTAGCTCTCCGATCGTCGTTCCTCATCGTACCGAAGAAGCCAGCAACAAGCCTTGTCACCATCTGGTTGTGCAGCGCCGGTCTTAGCAAAGGATTTCAACGATCAAACTGCGCTGTGCCTACGCTCGCGCCACGAAATCATCCTGACCGTTCCAATAGAGGGAGGACAGACCTAAAGTGGGTCCGGAACTGTTGGAATTTGGCCTTGGCTTTGGTTAAACTGAATATGTTACGTGTAATGTCTCCGAAACGAATCCGTATTCTGGGGCTGAGCCTGAAGTCGCAACGGGGAATCCGTTTACAGCTGACAGGGGCCCGGTTGTCCGGCTATACGGGAATCTGGAGGGAATCAATGCAATTGAAAGTTTCATGGCGCTATGTTGGTCTGGCTGCAGTTCTGGCGCTGGTTCTCGTAGCAGGCCCATACGCTTTGACCGTGCAGGGCTCCGTCAACTCGGCAACAGTCAGTGGACAGTTGAACGAACAGTTTGCTAAACACTACCTGGGCCTGCGGGTCATTGACCCATCGCAACCCGTCACGATCAAGATGGATTACCAGCCCCAACAAAACCACATGTTGGATGAAGGATCAGGCTTCTACGTGTTCAAACAGGGCGGATTCGACCGCTATATCAACGCGGCCCCGCCCTCAGAAACTGTATTCGTATCCGGTTCTTTGGAAACGATGTCCGGCGTGAAGAGGAAGGTAGCCCAGATAGGACCTGCGGACGCGTCCGAAATCGTTACGATTGTCGTCTTCAATGACACAACGATGGACCTCTCCTACACCTTGACTGGAGAAAATGTCACTTTTGTCGATGAATCCGGTGAACAGGTTGTGAGCGGAAGTACGCCTGAGGTGCCCGAAACGGCCACGCCCGCCCCTACGGGACTCCAGGCGGCTGCCGATCCGGCCCCGGTGGTGACGACGAACGCGGTTCGCTCTTCCTGGGTCCAGGGCGAACTGAACGAACAGTTCGAAAAACATTACCTGGGACTGGAAGTTATCGATACCGGCCAACCTGTGACAATCAAGATGGAATACGATCCACAGGACAGCCAGCAAGTTGACGACAGTTCCGGCTTTTACGTTTTCAAGCAAGGAGGGTTTGACAGGTATATCAATGCCGCGCCTCCATCCGAAAGCGCTTTTGTCACCAGCTCCCTGGATTCAATGGACGGCACGAAGCGGAAAGTCGCCGAGATTGGCATCAGCGACGTGAGCGAGATCGTGACGCTTGTCACTTACAACGACACTACGATGCCTTTCTCATACACGTTGACAGGCGAAAACGTGCTGTTCCTCGACGACTCCGGCGAGCAGGTTGAGGGTGACAGGGTGGTAGTCCAGCAGACAGGCGCTGGCGCCGGTACCGCATCCGCGGCAGCAGGAACGGAAATCACCCTGGGCGGCATCTACACAGTGCAGGCAGGAGATACATTGGGCACGATCTCCTCGCAAGCTTATGGAAGCACCACCTACTGGTCTTCGATCTGCACTGCGAACTCCCTGTCCAACTGTGACGTTATTGAGGTTGGTGACGTACTGACGATTCCGAGTCTGGCCGATGCCGAAGCCTACCAAGCCGGGGGGGATGTCCCCACACCGGTGCCGACGGCGGCAGAAACGCCTGCCGCGACGGAAGAAGCAGCGCCCACTGCAACGCCCTCAGCAACACCCGACGCAATGACCGAGAGCACGGCCACGGCGACGCCTGCCGCCACGGCAGACGCCATGCCGGAGGCAACGGCAACAGCAACCGCGGCGGCAACGGCTGCCGCAACGGCGATGCCCGAGCCTACCAGCGATGCGGGCATGATGGATGACGATCTCATCGAAGTCGCCGGCAACTACGAGCAATTGGATATACTGCTTCTGGCTCTGGACCTTGCCGGCTTGACTACCTCCGTAGCTGAGGGCGGCCCCTACACGATTTTTGCGCCGACCAACGCTGCGTTCGCTTCGCTGCCCGAAGCCAGGCTTGACATGCTGATGGCCGACGCGGATCTGCTGGCGGAAACTCTCAGGTACCATGTCGTATCCGGAAAGTTGACCGCATCCGACCTTGCATCGCAGACTTCGCTGACAACGTTGCATGGCGGCACGATCGACATCGGAACTGGCGATGACGGCTCACTCACAGTCGAAGGAATCACCATCGTGACATCCGACGTGGAAGCGTCCAACGGCGTCATTCACTTCATCCACCAGCTTCTGCCGGATCCGGATGACAACGGTTCACAGTAGAACATAATCAGAGTGTAAGTTACACGCCCCTGCCCGTTCTCAGGACGCCCTCGATCACCGATCGAGGGCGTTCTTCATTTTGAAGATTTGACACATGCGTGCTAGAATTCTGTAATGATGAACTTGGAGCAACCTTACATTGCGGAGCTGCCGGGCGACCTTTCTCCGACCGAGGTTCGAGAGGATAAGGAGCGCTACGGCAGCGGTAACGCGGAGAACGATTCGTCTCCCCTCGAAGAGTGTGATCTGTCCGCCTATTTCAGTTCCGGCGGAGTTCTGTCCGGGGCGATGGCTGACTACGAACTCCGCCCGGGCCAGCTGGAGATGGCGAATGTCGTAAAAAAGGCGATACTCGACCAGTGTCCTGCGCTTATCGAGGCGCCGACCGGCACCGGCAAGTCGTTAGCCTACCTCCTGCCTGCCATCCTCAGCGAGCAGAAGATCGTCATAGCCACTGCAAACAAGTCCCTGCAGGACCAGCTCTTTCGCAAAGATATTCCCTTCCTGCGCAATATACTGGGCCGTCCCTTCGATGCCATCGTAGTGATCGGGCGTAACAACTGCATCTGCCGCCATAATTGGGAATGAGAGTCGCTCGAAAGAAGCAGGATCGCACTGCTGGACAAGGAGGACGAGCAAGTTGCATCTCTCCGGCGCTGGCTGAAGCACACCGACACCGGGGACATTGACGACCTCCAGTTCGTCTTGAAAAGCGATCTGCGGCCCCGTGTAGTCAGTTTTCCCGATGACTGCATAGGCCGCGTCTGCAGCCACTTTGAAGACAACTGCTTCGTGAACCAGATGCGGGAGAAGGCGCGGCAAGCCCAGGTGGTCATCACCAATCATCACCTCTTGCTCAATGCCCTGGAGTTGGGAGAAATGGGGCAGGTGATTCTTCCTGAGGCGGCAGTCTACATTATTGACGAGGCGCATCAGCTGGAAGATACTGCCACGTCCGTCTTTGAGGTGGAGACGTCTGACTACGCTCTTGTGCAACTTCTGAGTGGCGCTGTTTTCAAGGCCCACGTGGAAGAGGAAGTTCTGTTCGCGTTGCAGTCACAGAACCAGTTGGCTTTCTCTGAAGTAGAGAGGCTGTCGCAGGAAAACGTCTTTCGAATCGACACGGACCTGGAGGCGCTGAGCACGCTGGCGGGCAGTCTGACCAACTTGCAGGACGAAATGCGTAAGGCAAACCCCTACAGCCGGATGGAGGACGGGGACCAACCGCCGCTCACTGATGAGGAGTCCGAAGAGGAGGCCAGCTATGACCTGGCTGTGAAGGGGCTTGGCTCTCTGGCCGGAAAGATGAAGGCGGTGTCTAGCAGTTCACAGGACGACCTTACCGTTCGCTACGCAGAAAGGATTTGGGGGTCGCGTCATCTGAAGCTCCGTCTTCACGCCGCGCCGGTGGATCCGTCCCTCAAACTTGCGCGGCATCTCTTTGAAGAGGAGGGGCGCACGGTGGTTTGCACCAGCGCTACCTTGGCAACGAACGGCAGCTTCGATCATTTCAGGAGCAGATGCGGCGTGAAGGGCGTCCCGCTGGAGCTCATCTCAGGTTCTGTCTTCAACTACGCCCAACAGGCCCTGTTGTACCAACCGGCTTTGCCAGCCTTCGATTGGAGAAACAAGGATCCCTTTTACGACGCAGTTTCTGCCGAGACGGTGCGGCTTCTCAACGTAAGCCGGGGGAGGGCGCTGTGTCTCTTCACCAGTTGGTCTGGGCTGCAACAGGTCCATGACCGCCTGAAACATGTCGCCTGGCCCCTGCATGCCCAGGGTCAACTCCCCCGCAACCTGCTCCTTGACTGGTTTCGCGAGACCCCCCACAGCGTACTGCTGGCGACGAAATCTTTCTGGGAGGGCGTCGATCTGCCTGGCGACGACTTGAGTCTGGTCATTCTGGATAAGCTGCCATTTCCAACGCCCACGGATCCGCTCCATGAAGCCAGAACGAAAGCTTTGGAAGAGATTGAGGAGGGTAGCAGCTTCAGAAAATACATGGTCCCGCTGATGACCCTGACGCTGAAGCAGGGATTCGGACGCTTGATACGGCGGACGGCCGACCGGGGCGTAGTTGCCATTCTGGACGACCGGCTTTCCAGCAGAAGCTATGGCAGGCAGGCTCGTCGCGACCTGCCGCCCGCGCAATTCAGCCGCAGCTTTCTGGAGGTGTATAGGTTTTACCGGGCCGCGCTCGCCAGCCAGGCCGACTTTTCTCTGAATGTCTTTGGAGAGGCCGATGAGGAAACGGCCGGCTTGCGGTGGACCTGGCAGCTGACTCGAATGCAGGATGGAAAGACGGACGAAGATGCTGGTACGTTGAGTGGGGTTGACCGCCTTGAGGCAGAGTACAGCGCGGCTTTAGCAGGACTTGGCAATCTTCGCCAGCGGGTATCCGGCGCCGGCCGAAACACAGGGAGTTTCGGCGTTGAACTTCGTTGCAGTGAGGAGGCAGGGCGCCGGTTGAGTATTGGCGCCCTGCCTGCTTCACTTAAGGAAAGATGGCTTGAGGAGCTTGCAGCCTGGAAAGCGATCGATGTGATAGGTCTGCAGTCCACTGGGTCAGGATAGGTAGCAGAGGCTTGGTCACCTGGTGTCAGCGTTCCAGGTCCTACAGATCGAGCGCCAGTATGCCGCGGGCGTTCTTGCCCGCTTCCATGTCGTCAAAGGCTTCGTTTATCTGTTCCAACTGGTAAGTCTGGGTGATCAACTCGTCGAGCATGAGCTTCCCTTCGTCATAGAGGCGAAGGTACTCGGGCATGTCAACGCGCGGGCGGGAGCTTCCATAGTAGGATCCAATCAGCCTCTTTTCGGCCCAGATCAGCTCCTGTGGAGGAATCGGCACCATATCGTCCTGGCGGGCAAGACCAATGGCAACCGCTGTGCCGGCATAGCGAACCATATCAAAAGCCTGCCTGATCGTAACCGAGCTGCCAATCGCTTCAAAGGCGTAGTCAACGCCTAATCCCCCAGTCAACTCCTTTACCGCCTCGACAGCATCCGTTTCGGACCCGTCAACGGTATCTGTCGCGCCGAACTGCCGCGCGAACTCCAGTTTTCTGTCGACCAGGTCCACTGCAATGATGCGCTCGGCGCCTGCAACTCTTGCGCCCTGCACGGCATTCAGCCCCACGCCTCCCGTGCCAATCACGGCGACTGTGCTTCCGGCTTCTACTTCTGCCGTTTTCAGTACTGCCCCTACCCCAGTCGTCACCCCGCAGCCAACGAGCGCGGCCTTGTCCAGCGGGTAGTCAGGGTCGATCTTGATCAGTGCCTGTTCGGGCACGACCGCCAATTCGGACATCGTAGCAATGCGAGACATCTGAGGGATGTCATGCCCCTTGGCATTGTGCAGGCGGCAGGTGTCGTCAAGAAGATAGCCTTTGCGGACATCGAAACCCTGGCAGAGACAGACACGCCCCATCTCGCACATGACGCAGTGTTCGCAATAGGTTACGAAAGAGAGTATGACATGGTCTCCCGGCTTGACGTATGTTACGTTGCCGCCCACCCGCTCCACGACGCCCGCGCCTTCGTGCCCAAGCGCCACAGGAGGAGGATAGTAGATCGTTCCGTTGACCACCGAAAGATCGGAATGGCAGACTCCGCTGGCCCCCATACGCAACAGGACTTCGTTGTCTTTTGGATCGTCCAAAGTCAGGGTGTCTACGACTACTGGTGCGTCATGCTCATATACTACGGCTGCTCTTGTCTTCACTCCTTGCCCCCTCTGAATGGATTAGTCAGCGACACGTGATACTCCTTCTTCCTTTCCCGGCCCGAAATTGCTGGCAGTGATACAAACTTGAGGAGAGTCCACGGGCCGGTCGTTCGTTAAGTGGACTTTCCGAATGTGCAACCGCTACTGTTCTGCGATTCTTCGTACGAGCCTATGTGTTGCCCCATGCGTCGGCAGCCGCACCCTTTCGGCCTGGTATCCACTGGGCTGCACCTCCACCTCCCAGTCGTACCCGGACCGGTTTATGAGAAACAGCAAGCTGCCGCGGTCGCTCTCGACCAGGCGGGCCTCCACCAGTGAGCGGTACTCTTCGGGTACGCCCTGAACTGTAACATCGGGTGAAAGAGAATCTGGCATCCACCCCCGTATCAGCCGTCTCAGCCCGCGGTGGAGCGAGGAAAAATAGGAGCGGCCGAGAGCGAATGTTGGGATCAAAATTCGACCTTCCGGGCCGGAGCTGATCAGGGCCGGCTCCCCGCTGTCCCTGTACGTAGCTATCGGATCACCCGCGTAGCCGTCCAGCAGGACCTGGTCGTGAAAAGCGAAGCCTCCGAACTTCCCTTCCTCGTCGTTCATGCTCCAGCCGGCGATAAAGTAGATCGGATGGATCCACTCCCTGCAGTCCATTCCCAGATGCTCGCAGACTTTCCGGCACTCGTCCAGATCGGTCATCGGCAGTTCCGCGATGACTCTGCCGCCCCGCTCGACGTAGCTCTGAAAGACCTGGCGTTCACTTTCGGAGATCCCCAGCGTAAACGGGACCGCCACCAGCTCCAGGTTGCAGTCGGCTTTGAATTCATGGGGAATGAAAGTGACCTCAAAGCCCAGGTCCATGAAGAGTGCATAGAGACCGACAACCGTGTCACTTAGCGGCGCCTCGCGCGCATTGGCCGCCCAGACCATCTCTCGCGTCAGATAGATTCCGATCCTGGCGGGTACCGTCTCGCCCGTCGCAATCAGGTCTTCGTAGCGCCGCAAGTCCGCGATCACCCGCTTGGTCGCTAGCCGTCTTTCCGTGTCATATTCGTCGGCATCGACCATATGATTGATCCACGGTTCCGGCCCCGACATCAGCGGGTCCCAGCGGTAAAAGTAGTGAGCGTGGCTGGCGTAACTGAAGACCTGGTTTACTTCTGCTTCGATATTCATCCCCCGCCACAATATGTCGTCCCTGAAGGGACCTCCCTGGCACTCGGTCAGCCAGGCCTGCGCGCCGGGCGCCAGCGCTTTGAGCAAGGCAATCCTTGATCCGGCCTCCGCGCCGGTTCGCGGGCCCGATCCCCAGTAGTGGCTTGATGAAGCGTAGTCAAGTTGTGGGAGTATCCACCAGTCCTGGCCGTTCCGCTGGATATGGTACGGATCCGTATAGTTGAAGCTGGCGCGCACGCCGGGGGCGTTCTCTTTGATGATGCGGATGCCGCTCAACAGGAACTCGTTCAGATTGCGGGCGATGAACTCACGCCAGTCGCGCCAGAAGCTCCCCGAACCCTTTTCCACCTCCTTCGGAGGCTCCACTTCGTCAAAGTCTCCGAACGCTGTCCCCCAACGATCATTCATCTGCGAGACCGAGGAGAACCGCGCCGCCAGGTCTTCGCGATACCTGGCTACGGTATGCGGGTTATAGCAGGCATGGTCTCCCGTGCCGATGCTGGGCTCATTGTGGACATCCCAATCGAATACCGCTCTGTGCGATGCGAAGCGTGTGGCGCAGTCTGCCAGTAGCTGGTCTCGCTGTCGGCGGTATTCAGGATGGTTGATACAGGCCCTTTGCCAGCGGAAATCATGTTCATGCTGCGGATAGGCAACGCCATTCCTGTCTATCACCCTGGCATCGGGATACGCCTCGATGAAACTGTTATGCACGTAGAAAGTAGCAAACCCAAAAAGGACGCCGATCTCAAGTTCCAGGCAGATGTCCAGCAGGCGGCCGACCTCGTCAAGACTGCTGTCAAGGCCAATGCGGATACGGATGGAATCGAAGCCGGTGTCCTTGATCATCTCGAGGTCTCGGCGCCAGTCACCTTCGCCCTGCGGCAGCCATTCCGGGCGGGTCGCCATTCCCCCGAATGGATATTCGTAATGGGTGCCTATCAGGATACCCTCTTTTTGGCCCAACGGAATCCTCCTGAACGGGGCGAAGGGGACCGGTTCGAACTTCAGAAATGCCGGTGCATCGTCCGGGGCACGGTTACCCCTTGATGCCGGTAAGAGCGATGCCTTGAATGAAAGTCCTCTGAGTAAAGAAGAAGAGAATGATCACCGGCACTGTCAGCACGGTCGTAACCGCCATCATCCAACCCCACTGTACGCCTACCGTGCTGACAAAAACCTGGATTCCGAGGGAGAGGGTGTACTTGCTGGGATCATTCAGGTAGATCAGAGGCCCGATGAAATCATTCCAGCTTCCCAGGAACTGAAAGAGCGCTACCGTTGCCAGCGCCGGCTTTGCCAGCGGAAGAATGACCCGCCACAGGACGCCGAACTCCGAACAGCCGTCAATAATGGCGGCATCGTCCAGGTCTCTGGGCAGACTGAGGAAGAACTGGCGCAGCAGGAAAATGAAGAACGGGACGCCGAACGCATGGGGCACTATCAGCGGCAGAAGCGTATTGACCCAACCCAGGCTCCGAAACATTATGAACAGCGGTATCATTGTGACCTGGTACGGCAACATCATTGTCGAAAGCATGGCAAAAAACAGGATGTCTCGGCCATGCCAGCGCAGCCGCGAGAAACTGTAGGCAACCAGCGAACTGGATATCACCGTCAGAAACACGGCGGAAACCGCAATTACCAGCGTGTTGCGCAGCTGCTGTAGGAACGGGAAGTAACTCAATGATTCCGGATAGTTCTGCCATCGAAACGGATCGGGAATCCAGACGGGAGGCAGCGTGAATATCTGGTCCAGATCTTTCAGCGAGGTGGAAACCAGCCAGAAAAAGGGCAGGAAAAACAGGAGCCCCACCAGGAAAAGTCCGAAATGGCTGGCTGAATGGCTCAACGTCTCGCGTTGCGTCCTGGAGAGGCTGCCAAACCCGGTGGCGCCCACCTGTTGCCGCTTCAGAGTCGTCGTTGTCCTGCCCACGGCCCTATCGCTCCTCGCCTTCGTAGTAAACCAGGCGGGCCGAACTGCGGAAAATGATCAGCGTCGTTCCCATTACGACAAGAAACAAGATCCAGGCCATGGCCGAAGCATACGGCATCTGGAAAAATTCGAAGGCGTTCTGGTAGAGGTAGTAAGCGTAGAACAGGGTCGTATCCAGCGGGCCGCCCCGGGTCATGATAAAAGCCTGGGCGAAAATCTGAAATCCGCTGATGACGCCCATGATTACATTGAAGAAGATGACCGGGGACAGCATCGGAAGGGTAACGTTCCTGATCCTCTGCAGGGCTCCAGCACCATCGATCATCGCCGCATCGAAAAGATGCTGTGGAATATCCTGCAGCCCGGCCAGAAATATCACCAGAGTTCCACCTATCGTCCACACACCCATCAGAATCAACGACGGCTTTGACAGGACGGGGTCGGTCAGCCATCCTGGCCCGTGGACGTCTATTACACTTAACGCGGAGTTTATGAGGCCGAATTCAGGATTGAACACCCACATCCAGAGCACAGAAGTAGCGACAATCGGGACAATCGTGGGGATGTAGTAGACGGTCCTGTAGACGGAAACGCCGCGCAGATTCTGATTGAGCAGGAGCCCGAGAACAATGGCCAGCACGATGTGAAAGGAGACACCGAAGACGACCATGTACAACGTATTGTAGAGTGAAACCCAAAAGAGATCGTCGTTAACTAACTTGACGTAGTTGCTCAATCCGACCCAGTGCAATGGCTGCCCGAAAGTCGTAAACACGTTGAGACTGTAGTAAAACGAGTAGGCGACAGGGAAAATCGTAAAACTGGCAAATCCGAAAATCCAGGGAAGCGCAAACAGAAGGCCTATCCGCAAGCGGCGGCGCTCCTGTCGCGTCAGTCCTATTTGCATGACCGCCTTCTCCCGTCTCCCGGGGGGGGGGGCGGGGCGGCCCCCGCGGGGTTGTTGGCAGGGGGGGGGGGGTTTTACCCCCCGCGGGGGGGGCGGGTGGTAGAAACGGAGGGGCGGGGGG
>VXRG01000185.1:0-53862 GCA_009838625.1 Caldilineaceae bacterium SB0664_bin_27 | reverse complement strand
CCAGGGGGGGGGGCTCTTGTGGGTACTGTCTTTTTTCTCTCCCCCCTTTCCCCCCGCCCGGGGGGGGTGCCCCTTCCCCCCCCCCGGGATTTCGTACCAGGGGACGTCTCTATCAACCGACCTGCTGGCGGAAGTCGTTCAACTCCTGCTGCAGCTTGGCAGTCATATCGTCCAGACCTTGCTGAGGATCGATCTGTCCGTGAATCACTTCGTCCTGGAGACGCCTGATCTCTGTCTTGTACTGCTCCAGAACAGGAATGCGGGGCCAGGCGCGGCCGCCTTCCGACTCGGTCAGCTCGACGTACAGCTCATTGAAGGGCAGCGAATTGAGAAACTCCGGATCGCGGGCAGCTTCGTTCAGTGGGGGAACGTCGCCCACCAGGTTCCCGAACTCGATCTGCTGCTGTTTGCCGGCCATGAAGTGGGCCAGCTGCCATCCACCGTCCGGATTCTTGGCGCCGTTGGGAACGTTGAACATCGCGCCAATCTCAACCAGACTGGTCGGTTCGGTGTATCCCGGGCCATAAGGCGACTTGAACACCGAGTAGTCAAGATCGGGCGCATAGCGCGGGATCCAACTTCGCTTCCAGCTGCCGTCGATCTGCAAGACGATCTTATCGACGTACCACGGGTCCTCCGTCAGCGAGCTGCGGTTGCCGAAACCGGAAACGTAGCGGTCGATCTTTTCGATGTCGAACTTGTCTGCGTAAGACTTGAACCATTCCAGCGTATAGAGCAACGCCTCTTCGGACCCGGCCGTAATGGTGTCGGTATCCTCATCGTAAAACTGGGCGCCGTTGGCCCAGCCCCAGTGCCAGAGGCTGCCGGATCGAAGCCAGGGCAGGAAGCCCAATCGGGTGATATTGCCATCGTCATCATGCGTAGTGAGCGCCTCCGCCATCACGTCCAGGTCGGCGAAACTCTCGGGCGGGCTGTCAGCACTGAATCCGCCCTCTTCCAGGAGCGTGTCGTTGCTGTGAAGAGCAAAGACGTTGAGCGTATGGCCGGTTCCCCAGAGGTGGCCATCCGACCACAGCGCGTCCCACGCCGGTTTCGACCAGCCTTCGCCGTCAAAGCCGTCGCGTTCGGCATAGTCCTCCAGCGGGAGTAACAGCCCGCGGGGACCCCACGTATAGGCCTGAGACCAGAGCGATACCATGTCGGGCGGGTTGCCGCCCTGGATCGCGACCTGTGCCTTCTGGGTGACGTTGCCCCAGCCAATCGACATGAAAATGGCGTTTTCGCCGGTCTGCTCGTTAAAGCGTTCGACCTGGTTCTGTGCCTGCGCTGCCTCCTGCAGGCCGAACATCGACCAATAGATGATTGGGAGGTTTTCCTGTGCGGGCGCCGCTGCTTCTTCGGCTGCCGGCATGGCGGCGCCTTCCGGCACTACACATGCGGCCAGGGCCGCGCCGCCTGCGCCTAGGGCCATGGCGTGTAAAAAGCCGCGGCGGCTCATCTGCCTGTGAGTCTGTCGTGTTTCGGACATGTTTCCCCCTGTTGAATTGGGTTGAGCCGTTTAGATAAACCCTTCACAAACCTCTGCGAACTGACTGTTTACGGCTCTTGTGACGCACTCCGATCCCGCATCTGTGCTCTACTGCCGATTCTGATCGTGTCTCTTGCACACCTCCTTTCCCTTAGCTGCTACCACTCCCAATGCGATACCTCGTTGTCCAGGTCGATTACGAAGATGTATGGCTTCATCGAACCGTCATGGCGGTCGGGATAGTATGTATGTACGTGGACGACCTGCTCGTCTGACAGGTAACTGATGATGACCGGGGCGCCTGACAGCGTGTTTTTGCCGTTGAACAAGACTACATTACCCGATCCCGGCTGATGCTTCCTGGCCAGTTTCCGTACCGGTGAAAGCACGGGCCCGGTGCTGACGCCGTCGTCTCCAATGAAGTGGTAGTTGAAAGAGCCGTCTGCACCGATCGTAACGTTTACAGGCGTGCCCTCGTGTCTGTTGAGACATGTAGGACAATCAAGACCACCACCACCAATTACCGTGATGTAGACGTTTGCTTGGAGAGTTAACCCGCGGCGATCAGAAACAGAGTAGGTAAAACTGTCTTCGCCGACGAAGTTCAAGTTGGGCCTGTAGTTGAAAGTAAGAAACTTCCTGACCGCATTGCTGGAGAATGACCCGAAACTTCCGTTCTCCGGATTGGTAAAGTCAAAACTCGAAAACTCAGGTACGGTATCGTTACCCAACACCTCAATATCCGCACTGCCGTTCCTGGAAACGGTGACGTAATCGTCAACGAGGATATTGGGGGTTGGAAGCGGAATGGTCTGGGCAAACGCGGACGTTGCCTCAAATGCCAGAACGGTTAGGGCCGCCAAGAGCGCCAAAACAATGGTGCGGAGCAAGCCCGAGCCGAGAGTGTTCAGCCCTTGCATTCGACATTCAACTTTGTCATTGTAATAGGAAGACATAGGGAACTCTTTCGTGAATGGCTGACGATTAATGAACCGGGTTCAATTAGGCGTCAATAGTGTCAGAAGTGGCTTTCAATGCAGGATTGAACTTACAACTGTGTAGACAATCCTAAAAAAATGACGCAACGTTTTGGCGTAAAGTTCCGGGGCACCTGGAAAAGCAAAAGTACGATTAGAATTAATCTTGGAGGTTCTGGTCGCTCACGAGACTGCTTGGCTCATTCTGTCTCCTTTCGCGCAAATATCGGATGCGATCGCACAACCGGGAAGGGTCTTGCATTGGCCGGTATTGTCCGAGCTACAGGGGGGCATCGAAGCAGGGTGAAACCTCATGTATTTTGGTTGGTTGCCGTGCGTATGAATTGATGACCGGTCCCCCGTGAGGACAGTGGGCATTTTAGCCTAACGCATACCGCTAGTCAAGGGTGCTTTCAATACTCGACACTGCCGAATCGTTTAAGTATTGAGGCAACGTTTGGACCCATCGGTTAAGGCTGCTCCTTCTCCACATGACAGAAGATTCGAAAACTGGACCGGAGCAAGAATGTACCTTAATCCACTGGCCCGAAGACTTCGTAATGGTTTTTTATGAATTTGTTCATAAATATGTTTGACATAAGGCGCGAATTCTGCTAAGATTTATGCAGTCTTGACGACTTTCGATTCGGAGTAGATCTGTGCAGACAGTACGCAGCCGCATTCTGGAGATCCTGAAGCAAGATGGGCAGTCATCTGTCGGTGCACTGGCTGACCGCTTGGACATGGCTCCGATTTCGGTGAGATATCACCTGGATATTCTGCTTGCCGACAACCTGATCGCGGTGTCCAAAGCAAAAGGGCGCCGGTCTGTCGGCCGTCCGCAGCAACTGTACTCTCTTACCGCGGAGGCGGACGCCTACTTTCCGGACAACTTTGCCTTGCTGACAGCCGGCGTCGTCAGTCAGATGAAGCAGATTCTGCCTGCCGACAAAATCGACGGCTGCTTCCGCAAGCTTGCACAGGATATGGCGCGGCCGCTCACCGAGGACTGTCCAGGCGATGAGCCCCTTGATGACCGTATGCAAAGGGTTGTCTCCTTTCTCAATGAACGAGGCTACCTGGCCCAATGGAATGCGTCAGAGGCCACTCTGCATACGCATAACTGCCCCTACACCGGCGTCGCCGCTGAACACAGGGAGTTGTGTTGCATGGACTTGGCGCTGGTGGAAACGCTTAGTGGACAGCACTGCGACCAGGTACAAGCAATCGCCGACGGCGGACACTGCTGCAGTTTTCGTGTTCAAACTGCTGCCGAAGAGCGTTCGTCCGGGCTTGAGATGGTCGACCTGACCTTCTGACGGATACGTAAATCCAATTAGAGATTCCGTACAAATGCCGACGACAATGCGCAATCCGGACCTGCATGAGTTGCCTCTGACCGAGGGGGCAGTTTCCGGGCAGAACGGGCAAAAGCATCGAACAAAATATGGCAGCGTGACTCTGTTCCCCCCGCCTGGCGCGGACGCCCTGAAGGCGATGACTGAGCCGACTCACGACAGCTATGGCCGCCGCGTTCGCTACCTGCGCATTAGCTTGACCGACGCCTGCAATTTGCGTTGCGTCTATTGCATGCCTGAACATATGCAGTTCCGACCGCGCCATGAGCTGATGTCGGATGAGGAGATCATTTTCCTGGTCAACGTAGCCGCCAGCTTGGGCGTAGACAAGATTCGCCTGACCGGCGGCGAGCCTACCATTCGACCGGGCGTGGTGGAGCTGGTGAGTCAGATTGCCTCGATTCCGGGAATCCGGGATGTCGCCATGACGACCAACGCGCTCCTCCTCAACGAGTTGGCGCAGCCACTGTCCGAGGCGGGGCTGAACAGGGTGAACATCAGCATAGATACCATCGATCCTGGGCGCTTTCGCCGTATCACGCGCTGGGGGGACATTGAAGATGTATGGCGCGGCATCGAGGCCGCCGAGAAGGCCGGGCTGACTCCTGTCAAACTGAACTGTGTTGTGACTCGCGGCTTCAACGAGGAGGACGTCATCGACTTGGCCGGCCTGACAATCGATGAAGAGTGGGAAGTCCGCTTCATTGAAATGATGCCATTTGGAGAGGTCAGCGACTTCCAGTTGAGCCATGTCGTCTCCTTTCGCGAAATCCGCGAAAAAGTAGAGTCAGTCTTCGGCGCGCTGGAGGAGGCAAGCTACGATTTTGTCGACCCCAGTCGTCCGTTTCGTATTCCTGGTGCCAAGGGTACACTGGGCTTTATCAGCAGCGTAACCGAACCCTTTTGCCAGGGCTGCGGCCGCGTCCGCCTGACCGCAGACGGCAAGCTGCGTCTGTGCCTGCTGCGCGACGACGAGGTTGATCTGCTGTCGCCTTTGCGCGCCGGCGCAGATTTCGATAAGATTCGGGCTCTGATGAAGGAGGGAGCCTTCCATAAGCCGTGGGGCCATGGGCTGGCTACAGGCGTCTTTGCCGAAGACCGGGCCATGAATCAGATCGGCGGCTGATATGGAGAACGCAGGCGTCTGATTGCACCTTTCGATTTTGAAGCGGGATTGCGTTATAATTCATAGCGAAATCCAACGCTGAAGTGACGGCGAAATAGTCGATATTCGTTTCAAGAAATCAAGTCGGATTCATCATTACACGCAAGGAGATCCTGATGGACATTACTTTGACCGACACCGCGACGCAGGAAATCACACTTACGGCAACTGCTGCCGAGAAACTTGGCGGTATCCTCGATCAGAAGGGGCTGCGTGAGTCCCACGCATTGCGAGTCTTTGTCAAGGGCGGCGGCTGTGGAGGTATGCAGTACGGCATGACCTTTGACGACGACATCCAGGATGCGGACCAGGTCTTCGAGCAGTTTGGGCTGCGAGTCGTGGTCGACCCGACCAGCTTCTTCTATGTTGGGGGCTCCAGCATCGACTATATCGACAATCTGATGGGCGGCGGATTCCACATTGAGAATCCCAACGCTGTCAGTTCGTGTGGCTGCGGGAGCAGCTTCCGCACCAACGGCGCCCCGGCTGGCGCAGCCGCCGGCGCAGGCTGCGGCAGTGGTGGCTGCGGCCACTAATCGCTCGTCGATCAGTTCTGGTCGGCAGAGGCAAAGTAATGTCCAGCAACTTGCAGGTTGTCCGGATTCCAAGAACCCGGGCAGCCTGCGAGACTTTCTTTTGTCCTGACCGGGTTGGAGTGTCATGCAAGCCCGCTATTACACCTTGGATGAGGCGAAAGCCGCGCTCCCTGCTGTCAAAGAATTGATGTCACAAGTGCAAGAGGCGCGCAGTGAGATCATCCGTCTGCGTCCCGAAATCTGGCCGGTGCTCCAAAAGGCAGCCCAGAACGGGGGCAATGCAGCCGCCGGATCAGTCTACTCCCAATTCGACAAACTGGAGACAAGCGTCAAAGGGATCCTCAAAATGGGGATTCTGGTAAAAGATATCGACATGGGCCTGATAGATTTCTTGTCGATTCGAGATGGGCGCGAAGTCTACCTCTGTTGGAAGCACGGTGAAGAGGAACTCGCATACTGGCACGACGTTGATGCCGGTTACGGAGGGCGGCAGCCAATCGATCCCGCCGACTTCTAGTCTGAAGAAGGTCTCTCTTCGCCTATCGCGAACGCATTCCTTTGCAAATTGCTAACCACCCGCTACAAGAGAACGTGAGCAAAGACGATGCCCAATCCCTATGGCGCTCCGGAAGTCAGCGTGCACGACGTCACTGCCAAACAAAAAGAAGGCACGAAATTTTTTCTGGTCGACGTGCGTGAGCTCAAGGAACTTGAACTGGCAACTCTTCCGGAGGGAGAGTTCATCAGCATGCCGCTGAGTGACCTGCGCGAACGTCGGCTCGATGCGGTTCCCGATAAACTGCGCCAGAACAAGGATACCGATGTGGTCCTGTTCTGTCATAAGGGGCTGCGCAGCGCGCAAGTGACAGTCTTCCTTCGTCAGCAGGGCTGGTCCAATGCCGTCAGTATGGACGGAGGCATCGATGCCTGGGCCGAAGAGATCGACGATTCGGTCGGCCGGTATACCAGCACGTGACGTGAACTGACGTCTCTTTTCTCACGGGGAAAGGAGGCGGTTGAAGGTCCAATACCGTATGCCGGAAGCCTCCCTTGCACCGTGTCGACCTTGCACTGCGTCGACCTTGGACAGGTCGAGTTGCAAACGACGTTTGGGATTGGGAGTCAGCAGACAAAGAACCGGCTGAAACCTGCGGTCTTGGAGGTTGGAGGATAATCTGTTGAAGTTGAGCTGGCCGGTTGGCAATCAGCGGGAAAGCGAAATAGTTTGGATCGATCTGGGCGACTTGGGCGACCTGGTCTATCCACAGGGTCCCCACGAACAGTGGCAGGACCACGGTCTTGGGCTGTTGCGCACCATAATGCATCAGAACGGCCTGAAGACCGACATCGTTTCTACGCGGGCCGTCACCTCTTGGGATCAGCTCGCTCCGAAACTGCGCGGCTACAAGATGGCCCTGATGAACGTGCGCAGCTATACATTCCCCGTGGCCCTGAAAGCCGCCCAGATCTTCAAGGAGATCAATCCCGACGGCCTGGTGCTTGCCGGCGGTATGCATGCGACAGTCGCGCCTGATGAGATGGCCGAGGTTGACGCCTTTGACAAGATCTGCCAGGGAGCCGGCGAAGAGGTGATCCTCGATCTGGTACGGAACCCCGACAGTTTCTCGAGAGTGTTTCTGGGCCAGGGTTCGAAATCCATGGCCGAATGGCCCGAGATTGACAGGGAGTTGTGGCCCAAACCGGCCAACTGGAAAGAAGCGCTCTCCAATGGTCGGCCCCGGCGAGCTGTGCGCGCTCTGAATCTCGAACGAAAGTTCAACTGGCCGATGGAACCGGAATGTGGCTGGGGACCTCCGCCCGTTGCTACCATCATTACAAGCAGGGTCTGCCCCTGGCAATGCGTGTTCTGCAACGAGGCCTCATACATCCCCAACATGGGCCGTCGTCCCGTCCCGATGATAATCGACGAACTCAACGCGCTCGACGAGAAATACGGTGTCGGCTCTGTCGTAATTCACGATTCCATGTTCTTCCAGAACCCCAAGTGGCTGCAGGAGTGGATCGAAGAGTACCCTCGTCGCGCCAACAAAGTTTGGCCATATTGGGCGGCCGGCCGCGCCGACACGGTTCGTCAGTGGCCGGATCTGTTCACTGCCCTGATTCGGGAGACCAATTGGAACCTGATCTCCATCGGCTTTGAGTCAGGCAGTGACCGCATTCTGAAGCTGCTCAACAAGGAATGCACCGAGGAAGACAACAACTATGCCATCGATCTGGTAAACCGCATCGGCGATGAGATGGTGGCAGAGGGGAAGGAGCCGCCCGTCTTCTGGTCGAACATCATGTTGGGCATTCCAGGTGAAACGGACGAGGATGCCTTCAAAACGATGCGCATGCTCAAGAGAATGAAGCGGGTCTTCCCTTCCATCTCATACTACGCGCCCTATCCCGGCTCGGCACTCGGCTTTCAGCTGATCGCCGAGGGCAAGAGCCTGATGAGCAAAGACAACTATCATCGTTTCCCGGATGATGAGAAGGTGAAAGGCGTCAACTACGGATTCTACCGGGAGTTGCTTGCCGGGAAGTATGACGCGGAGGTGAATCGCGGCCTGACCGACGAGCAGAAGCAGCGCGGCTACGACGGCATGTACCAGCAGGCGCTGGTGAAAGCCTGACCGATGAGTAGCTTCTCCAATCCTCACTACATGTACCTGTTCGACATGAAGAATGGCAAGAAGAAGCTTGCTTACGGCCAGAGCCCGGAAGACGCCCTCGATATCTTGCGTCTGCGCCTGTCAGACGAGGAAATGGCACAGATCAAGGGCGACCACTACGTAAAGATCAGCCAGCGCAAACTGCAAGAGCACGTCCACGAACTGGGATGATTCCCGCCGCTGCGGCCGCAAGAGTGGGGAAGAGCCTGCAAGCCCTGATCTTTCGTTTCCTTCCTGATTCTCAGAAGAACGTCCCTTCCCCATCGCAGGTCCGCATTCTGCACGCGCTGCTGAATGGCGGCACGCTCAAATCCCACCGCTACCTTGACGGCAGGAAAGAGTACCTCCTGCATCCTCTAAGCGGTGAAGCGACTCAAGTCCCATTGCAAGACGTACGCAGGTTGGAGGAGCTGGACCTGCTCCTCAGCAACCATAAGTTCCCCTCGACAACGCTGCGCCTTTCGCAACGCGGGCGCCTAGCTGCGTTGAAGGAGAAGAACCCAGTCGGGGCGCCTCGCTCCCCCAGCGATTCCGAAACGAACCACTGCGCTTGAGCAACGAGCTGTCTGTGCTCAAACCGAACGGCTTCCTACTTGAACAATACTTTTCTCCACTTCACTCCCCAGGCAAAGTAATGCCAAGGTCCTCTGGCTTCTCGGCATCATAAGGATTCTCGAACTCCACGTCCGGAAACGAAATGCCAGAGGTTTCTACAGGCTGCTCCGGATCCAACGCAGAAAGCGCACGATGAATCTGCTCAGCCTTCGTTCGAAATACGCCTACTTTGATCCCCTGGCATACATCGGCCACCCCGCGCAGCTTCGGCAATCCGCGGCGAAACAACTTTAGGGCGCCGCGCCGGTTACCTCGCTCTATCTGAAGAAAGGCCACGCCGACCTGCAAGATACCCTGGTACACGTCCCTTACCGGGCGTGTTTCTTCATTCCAGGCCAACTCCAGGTATTCGTGTTGATCGAAGAAACGGCCCTGATTGAAGGCAAGCAGCCCCGCAACCGCGGCGCGACTCGGAGGATCATCACTGCCTTCAAGCTCGCGAACGGGAGGCACAATGTGCCGGCCAACAACCTCCACAAGCTGCTCCATCATGCGGCTCCGCGCCCAGGCATGATCGGCGCCCGCTTCGCGCGCCCGCCTCAGCGTCTCCACGTCGACGTGGCTCCCGAACGCATAGACTGGAGTCTGACGCGTATGAGGCTTCACTTTGCACTGTCGGACGGCGGACTCCCAATCTCCTGGCGTCTTCAGATCGAGCAGCGCCAGCACGGGGAAGTACCGTTCAACCGTAGCCACAAACTGGTCCGCGTTCATGATCGTGACCGGCTCGCCGCCCGCTGATCGCACAACATCCTCCAGCCTGACCGAAAAAAAGAGGTCCGGCTCAACTATAACAACGGCCGGTCGATGCTGTTCACTAGCGTCCATCTTGCTCTCCTTCTCACGATCCTGCGCCATGACCCGTCCATCCCCGTTGCAACATCAGGCGCCGTCAAGTTTTTTTATGCTGCCGTCGTCAGAACTCTATGCTCCATATCCGAAACAGGTTAACACATCAATGTACACAAGCTGAATGTCGGCGCCCCCTTCACTATTCCCTGAACCTGTACTTTCTCTGGTATACTGATGCCCATCTTGGTGGTACCGAAAGGAAGGCAATGGAAAACCAGAACTGCGCGCCTGAAGAGGCTCCCGAACTTTCCTACGAAGAAAGCTACGCACGGCTTCAGGAAATCCTGGACCGGCTCGAAGCAGCCGATCTACCGCTCGCCGATTCTCTGGATCTGTACGAGGCAGGAGTGAAACTCGCCGAGCGCTGCGGAATCCTGCTCGAAGAAGCCGAACTGCGGGTCAGAAAGTGGGAGCCGGACGGAACTGTTTCTGAGCTTACCGGCGAAGCAGATCGGTAGATCAATGCAGCTACTCGGCAACAGCTCCATCATCTGGCTTCCATTGAGCGCTGGCCTGCTCGTCCAGCTCTACAAGTTTCTCTTCGAATGGATCCTGAAGCGAGACTTTGACCTGCGCGTGCTGGCACGCGCCGGTGGTATGCCTAGCAGCCACGCAGCAATGGTCTGTAGCCTGGTTTCGGCCGTCGGCTATCGCTCTGGGCCCCGCAGCGACATCTTTGCCCTGGCTGCCATCTTCGCCTTGGTCGTCATGTATGACGCCACCGGAGTGCGCCAGGCCGCTGGAAAGCAGGCAAAAGTCCTGAATCAGATCCTGCGCGAGCTCTTCACGGGCCAGCCTGTCAGCGAAGAGGAGTTGAAGGAACTGATAGGCCATTCACCGACCGAGGTGTATGTCGGCGCGCTCATTGGTATCCTCTACACCGTACTGTGGTTCTACTTCGCCTCTTGACTGCCCCTTACTGCCCGCTGTGATGCCTCTTGCCTGACTCTCACATTTGCGGCGCAGACTTCCCAAGCTCGGCGAGCAACTTACAGTAGGCGACTTGGCTCTTTCGAAAACTTGCCAGCCGGAAAAACTCGTCCGGCGCGTGAAAGTTCTCGTCTTCGATGCCAAAACCGAAGCTTATTGTATCCACACCCAGCTGCTCACGAAAGACGCCAGTAATGGGGATGCTCCCGCCGCTGCGGGTCTGGTATGGTTCGCGCCCGTACATCTCCTTCAGTACTGTCGCCGCGGCCCGGTTGCCCCAATGACTGGCCGAAATACTGTAGGGTCGGCCCAGAATTGACAGTGGAGTCACCTCTACTCTCACCCCTGGAGGAGCATGTTGGGTTACGTGCTCCTTCAAAAGGGCGATGATGCGAGCCGGGTCCTGGTCGGCCACCAGGCGGCAGGTTACTTTGGCGTGCGCCGAGTTGGGAAGAACCGTCTTGATTCCCTCCTCCTGGAATCCACCCCAGATGCCGTTCATCTCCAGTGTGGGCCGCACCCAGCCGCGCTCACGGTTCGTATAGCCCGGCTCGCCGAACTCCTCCTCCAGGCCCAGATCCTTCAGGTAATGGTCGCCATCGAAGGGAACGAGGGCGACCGCGGCGCGCTCATCCGGCGTTAGCTCCACGACATCATCATAGAATCCTTCTACAGCTACTGTGCCGTCAGCGCGTCGCAACGATCCCAGGATCTGTGTCAAAGCGTGAATAGGATTCTGTATGCGGCCGCCGTGCAGACCGGAGTGGAGGTCCGAAGTAGCGCCATGGACATCGATCTGCAGCCCGCAGACGCCCCGCAGAGACATTAGCAGGATCGGTTCCGTCTCGCTGAACTGCCCGCCGTCAGCGCTAACCGCGAGATCACAGGCAAAGCGCTCGGTGTGCTGGGGCATGAAATCAGGAATATTCGGACTGCCGATCTCCTCTTGGCCTTCGAAACAGAACTTAAGATTGACTGGCGCCTCCCCTTCCCCCTTTAAGAGCGCCTCGACGGCAAGTATCGGTGCCAGCATATTGCCTTTGTCGTCAGATGCCCCGCGTGCATAAACCCTGTCTCCTTTTACTGTCGGCTCGAAGGGCGGGTTTGTCCACAGTTCAACCGGGTCAACGGGCTGCACGTCGAAGTGACCGTATATCATGATGGTCGGCCTGTCGGTGGCATGCAGCCAGTCGCCATAAACGACCGGATGGCCGTCAGTCGGCAAGACCGCTACGTTCTCTACACCTGCTGCCGTCAATCGTTGTGCGACCCACTCGCCCGCACGCGCTACGTCTTCGGCTCGCTCCGGAAGGGCTGAGATGCTTGGAATACGCAGGAATTCAATCAGTTCCGCGAGAAACCGGTCCTGATGTTCCTCAAGGTAGCTCTGGTAAGAGGCCATTCTCACTGCTCCTGGGATTTCGAGGTTTTCCGACTGTTCGGCGCATTCTACTGTAGTGCCAAGCCGACGGTCAAGAGCCGTGCTCGCTCGGCTCGTCATCGCCTGCGTACATTCCGGCACTGGGCCAAACGTGGCCCCAGCTGTCACTTGGCCAATTTATCAGAGCGCATTCCCAATGCAGCTTCTTCGGGCGGATTCGATGTCCTGTCTTTTTGTCGCGTACCTGACCTGTGCAATTGCACCTCCGCTTTGTTCTTGAAAGTGTCTGGGGTAGAATTCTTCCCGAAATCAGGTGATCTCCCCGTTCGCTTCAAAAGGTCTCACCATGCCAGATCCCCAGAACTGCAACTCTCTCGACGAAGTCCGATCAGAAATAGACCGGTTGGACAATCTGCTTGTCGCCATAATCAGTCAACGACAAGACTACGTGCACGCAGCAGCCGGCTTCAAGCGTAATCAGGAGGAAGTGCACGCTCGCGAGCGCCAGCGCAGCATGCTGGCGGCCCGTCGCCAGTGGGCTGAATCCGAAGGCGTTGACCCGGACTTGATAGAGTCTCTCTTTCGTAAACTGGTCGATCACTTCATCAGAGTAGAACTGTCCTCTCTATCAGAGAGGAACAGTGCAGAGCTGAGGGACACCTCCCCTCAGACTTCGACCTAGGCGGTTGCCGGTGAGCGCTCAAGACGAGCCGACGCCTGACAGTCGCCGCACTTCCAATATCGACCCGGACTCTGTCGACTGGCGTCGCCGCCTGCGCGTGGCCCTGGTCCACGACTGGCTCAATCAGATGGGAGGGGCGGAAAACGTACTGGAAGAGCTCGTCGATCTCTTCCCGGGTGCGCCGGTCTTCACGAGCATGTACGGTCCGGACAAGCTGCCCGACTCGTACAGGCAGTGGACCATCCGCACAACGTTCATGCAGCGCCTGCCGGGCGTGACCGACCACCACCAGGCCTATCTCCCTCTCTATCCTGCCGCGTTTCAGAGAACTGATCTTAGCGGTTTTGACTTGGTACTCAGCAACAAGAGCGGCTTCTGCCATGGGGTGCGGGCCCGAAACGGTCGGCGGAAGGCCTTGCACGTCTGTTACTGCCTGACGCCAACCCGGTTTCTCTGGCTCTACGACCAGTACCGTCATCGGGAGCAAATCGGGGGACTGCTGGACCTTGGGCTGAGACCAGTTCTGGCGCTGCTGCGGCGTTGGGACTACGCCGCCGCCCAGAAGGTCGACTTTTTCATTGCGATTAGCAGCACAGTGCAGGAGCGCATCCGCACTATCTATGGGCGTGACAGCATCGTCGTGCATCCACCTGTCGATACCCAACGCTTCACGCCGGACCCATCGGTACCAGTAGGAAACTACTTTCTGATCGTCAGCCGCTTGATCCCCTATAAACGTATCGATCTGGCTGTAAGGGCATTCAAGGACCTGCCGCACGAACGCCTTATCGTGGTCGGAAGTGGTCGAGCCAGACAGTCTCTCGAAGAACTTGCCGGGCCGAATGTCTCCTTCCTCGGTTGGCAGCCCGCCGAAAGGCAGTTGGAGCTGATGCGGGGTTGCAAGGCCTTCCTCTTTCCTGGCCTGGAGGACTTCGGAATCGCGCCGGTCGAAGCGATGAGCGTTGGCCGCCCTGTAATCGCATTTCAAGGCGGGGGAGCCCTGGATACGGTCATTCCCGGTAAGACCGGTGAGTTTTTCACAGAGCAAGAACCGGAACTGCTGCGAGAGGCTGTCGAACGCTTTGATGTCCATAGCTACAACCCTGCCGACTGCCGCACGCAAGCGGAACGATTCAGCCGGGACGCCTTTCGCCGGCGCCTGCTGGCCTGCCTGGAAGACTTCGTTACCCGTTGACAGCCGCAAACGACTTCCACTCCGGACCACTTTGAAGGTTCTAATGGCCGCCGCAAAGAGAGCTTCATCACGTCAGGAATCTGTCTCTGAAAACCTGAGCGAAGCCAAAGTCCGTCAACTGTATTCGTCCGGCGACGCCGCCCACGACTTTGACCATGTGTTGCGGGTGACGAAACTGGGAATTCGAATTGCGCGGGCCGAAAGCGCAAATGAAGGGGTAGTAAGAGCAGCGGCTCTGCTCCACGATCTGCCCATTTCAGGAAGCGGCCGCACGGACCATCACATCTCCGCAGCCGGCTTCACTGCCGATTACCTGCGCGCCTCCGGCATGGATGAACCTCGCATTGAAAGCGTAATCCACTGCATCCAGGCCCACCGCTACCGTGACCGCACCGTGCAACCGCAGACTCTAGAGGCGAAATGTCTCTATGATGCCGACAAACTGGACAGCATCGGGGCCATCGGTGTTGCCAGGGCCTTCGCCCACGCCGGCAGCTACGGCGGCCGGCTCTGGAACCAGCCCGTAGCTGAGGCCCCGCCCGATCACGCCCAACCGGACGGCCCCGAATACACACCCGTCCACGAATACGTATACAAGCTTCGCCGCATTCTGGCAACCCTTTATACGCCCTCGGCTCGAGAGATCGGAGAGCAGAGGCACAGATTCATGTCCCGCTATTTCGAGCAGCTGGACGCCGAAATGACAGGTCAGCTTTGACTTCGCATAGCCAATCAAGGTGTCGAAATCATTGCTCCTCAAACAGACGACACGCGCAGAGCGAAAACTGTCTTGTATTGTTTTCTGGTCATTGTGTTTGCATTCTAGGACAATAACCGCCGCCCTGAGGTGTCGGCCTAACAGGTCAGCTTTCCCGCGATTCAGGATTGAAATGGGAAGGCAAGATCAGGTAGGAACAAAATGACTGGAATTCAACAGCGTACAAAATATTTGGGAATTGATCACGATTCTAACAATCGGAGTAACTGCTACGTTTTGCCAACTTTCCTCTGATTGGATCTAGTTTTCTTCAACCTTTTTTCTCGGTCGCATAGTGTATCTTCTCTAAGGAAGCTACTCCTCCAATGAGATACCTGCAAGTTTGTCCAGGCTCTAAATGGTCGATACCGCAACTGACAAAATGCAACTGGTCAACTAATGGCGCGTTTCCCAAGACACGGGTGTTGAGAAAATGGGTGTTGTCGCCCTCAAAATCGCACTTAACATTTTTGGCCGGCCCAAGTTCTGTGTTAGAAACTACCAGATCATAAGAACCTTCACGATCCCACTCAGCCCTGACACTGACTCTGGGTTCAATTTGTATCCGTCCTAACATCTTGGTTTCGACGGCAAGGCGCCATGTAAAGAAGCACAGAGTGGCGGCAAATAATACAAGCGCGGTAGTGTTTCAATGACCCAAGAGGCATTCATTTAGTATCCTCGCCAGTAGCTCTTCCATCATTCTTGCCTACTCTCCAATAGTTCAGTTTTTCTTTCAGCCCGCCCAATGGTGTTCTGTTGTCGTAACCGCATAGAAATGGTGACCTGCCCTCGATGTTTGTACCACTTGTTATGTTAGTCCGACAATGACTGGGACAGGGTCAGCAGGCAAGAAGGCTTCAGGCGCCGGTGGCCGACAGCCCAAAGAGCGCCTTCACGTGGTCAACACACTGTGGCGACGGCGTGAAGGACTCAGAAGTTTCCCTCGGACGCTTCCCGCAGTATCTGGTTGTCCAGCGTCAGCTCCGCCACCGCTCTCCTCAGGCGTCTGTTCTCCAACTCCAGACGCTTCAGGCGTCTGGCCTGGTCGATCCTGAGACTCCGTACTCGCTGCGCCAGCGATAGATGGTCTGCTCGGTCACGCCTATCCGGCGCGCAGCCTCAGCCACTTTGCTGCCCTCGGCTATCGCCACCTCAGCCTCTCGGAGCTTTTTTGATTACCTGCCCCGGCGTATGTCTCCTCCTAGCCATATCCCCCCTTTCTACGGCCCAACTCTAACATAGTACCTGGACCAGTTCTTGGTGGCAGGTTAGTCTCTGAGTCTTCACTAGCGGAAAGGCTGACATCAAACTGTTATTGAAAATGCCTTATTGTCACACTACTGTCACCAAAAATGTTCTACGATTGTTCTACAATAAGGGAGGCAGCCTTCTCGGCCCTCGTCAGGACCCAATCAAACAACCACAAAGAGGAAGCTAGCAAGAATCGTTATTTCGTCCTCAATGTGGAGTTGGCCGTGCTCTTGCAAAGGGCTTCGCTGGCGCAGGACTAGATTGCGCTTGAGAGATTGGCCGAGGCCCCGCCCAATCTCTCAACTGGCGTTACCAGTCTCGTAACCTGTCTTGAGGCCGCGGAACCGAAATGGAAGTCCCCAAGAGCAGTTGATGAGGGAGAGGCCCTTTGCCATATCGGAGATCCAGAGGGCACCTGGGACGAAGCCATGTTCAATTACGAGGAGACGGTTGATAAATGGGCCGATCCTGGCGATGCGAAGGTCTTAAGTGCGGGGTGTCCCCTACTCAGGTTAATCATCACAGGAGATTTTCTCACATGAAACGTCAAACGATCATCGTGATCGCCGCTCTGGCGCTGGTCGTGCCCGGGGTGCTCATGGCCCAAGGCGATCTTACTCTTGAAGGCCTATCCGCACAGGTCGAAGGCCTGGCTGCTGAGGTTGCCGGTCTCTTTACCACACAAGACGATCTGGCCCAGCGTCTGGCGGCGGTCGAGACAGCAATTGTCCCAACACCAACGGCAACGGCGACCACTACTGCGACAACGACAGCAACACACACTGCTACCGCTTCTCCTTCACCTACTGCCCAATTGCCCGATCCTTCCCTAACGATCCAACGCAGAATGAACATCCGGCGAGGGCCTGGCACTCAACACGGTGTACTTGGCACAGCCGAAGCTGGTACGGAGTTCAACATAACCGGCAAGAACCTAAATGGGGACTGGTGGCAGATTGACTACGAGGGGCAAGCAGCGTGGGTTTATGCATCGTATGTGACGGCGAGCTATGCCGACGACGTGCAGGTCGTTCCTACTCCCACACCGATCCCTACGGCCACTTCCAAGCCGACCAGCACGCCTACGCCGGATGTTCTGAAGGAGTACGCATACCGGGCCAGTATTGGGGAGATTTTCGTTAGCGATTGGGGCATAGCTGAATCGATGGAGCTTATCGGAGACCTATTCATCGAGGCAGGCGAAAACCCGCTCCTGATGTTGAGTGACGATTGGAAGACAAGAGTAGGAATCGCGATGGCGGCACTAAAGGTAGCCTATGAGGACATTCAGGGCCTGACGCCTCCCGAAAATTTGAAGAGATTTCATGACCTTACTGTCGACGCGCTATCTTATTGTGACGCGGCAATAGATCAGCTCGCCGCGGGCATAGACAACTTCGACATCGATTCTCTCGAGGTAGGCGCGGGCCTCCTGGACCTCTGCAGTGAAAAGCTTGACTTGGCTGTCAATGATCCCAACTGGTAAGAGGCGAAAGAAGCGGCCTACCTAACCTCTACTTCACGACATTGCTCGAATTGAGGTCAAAACATCTTAATACGGCGCTTTGTCGCGTCTGTGCGCGCAATGCAAAGACTGGCATTCGGATTCTGGTGTCCGACGGGTGCCCATTGCGTTTTCTATCATTGAAAAGGAAATCAATCACGAGAACCAGTGCTCGGCATGCGGTAGCCGACGCGAGGCTCGGCGAAGATATATGTGGGATTTTCGGCATCGTCTCCCAATTTGAGGCGGAGCCTTCTTATATAGGTGCGGATAACGCTCCTGTCGCTGCTGTGGTCCATATCCCATACTTTTTGCAACAGTTCCGAGTGGGTAAGCACTTGCCCGGCATTGGTCGAGAGTGCATAGAGAAGATTGAATTCGGTAGCGGTCAGCCGGACCGGACGCCCGGCTATATTCACTCTGCGTTCAGGGTATTTAATGATCAGGTCTCCCAGCACGAACTGCTCTGAAAGGTCCTTCTGAACCGGCCCTGATGGCCTGCGCAGGGCTGCCCCGACCCTGGCAACTAATTCAGTCGGGGAAAAGGGCTTGACAATGTAATCGGTTGCCCCTGACTCCAGGGCACTGGCGATAACTTCGTCTCTGCCGTAGGCGGATAGGAAAATGACCGGCACATCGGTAGTGGCCAGTATGGTCTGCATCAATTTGATTCCATCCATACCCGGCAGCATCAGGTCCAGTAGGACCAAGTGTGGCTGTTCAGACTGAACTAGCTTGCGCACTTCATTGGGGTTGCCAGTCACGACAGGATCATAACCCGCTTTTGATAGAACATCGCGCAAGAATCTGAGAGTGCGTGGATCGTCATCCACCGCTAGAATCCGCATCGGCTGCCTTTCCGAAAAGCCTGTCTCTTTAGAGTGCAAAGAGATCTTTCTTGCAGCTTCATTTACCTCCTCATCGACGACGGGCAGCGTAAAAGTAAACCTTGTTCCCATGTCAGGCCCATCGCTCTCGGCCCAGATTCGCCCGCCGTGCGACTCCACGATTCCTTTGCAGATGGCAAGGCCCAGTCCAGAGCCGACGGTTTTGCGGATTCCCTTGCCAACGTCGATTCTGGCAAACTTTCGAAATAGGTACGGAATTTGCTCTGGCGATACCCCTCGGCCTTCGTCAGCAACCGAAATTGCAACATGGCCAACAACTAGCGCGGCATTCACCCGAATGACGGACTGCTCGTGTGAATACTTGGCTGCGTTGGAAAGAAGGTTCTCCAGGACCTGTACAATACGCCGTCTGTCCGCCATCACCAGGGGTAGGTTTGTCCCCACATCAATGGTCACACTGTCCCTCCCACCCCCACCCAGGAATGTGTTCCTGGACTCGTCTACCAGAACGAGCACATCCGTCGGTTCAGGAGTGACAGAAAGCGAACCCGTCTCGATCCGCGCCACGTCCAGAAGTTCGCTAATCAGATCGCGCATCCGATTGGCCTGCTCTTCGATGATGCGAACAAACTGGGACATTTCGGCTGGATCTAGCGTGTTCAGTGATTCTCGCAAAGTGAGGGCCGAACCTCTGATGGAGGTCAGTGGCGTCCGCAGTTCGTGGCTCACCATTCCCAGAAATTCGGCTCGATGCTTATCCAACTCTTCCAACGGTGTCATGTCCTGCATGATTACGACTACTGACTTCGCCTTCCTATACTGCAAACGCAATTGAGAAACGTTTGTCAGAACGGTTGTCGAGCGACCATCGGGCACGGACAGGACCAACTCCTCTGCCAACAGCTTCTCGCCGTCGCGATAGTACTGCTCGATGATAAACTCCCTGAGCAACATTTCTCGACCGTCGGCCCTGCGAACCCTCAAGACACTTAGAATTTCTCTCAATGGGCGATTTGACAGTTCGAGGCTTTGGATGATTCTTACCGCTTCCCGGTTGATAGACCTCGGATCTCCCGACAAGGCGAAAAAGACAGCGACGCCAACCGGCGAGGTGTCTATCACGGTCTTCATGTCGGCCCTGGCCAGCTGTTCTCCGCTGTTGAGGTGCCTGCTGACGATTAGCCCAGCCGACTGGGATGCAAGTAACTTAAGGATCTCTTCGTCCTCTTGCGTGAACTCCTGCCCCTCTTTCTCCTTGTCCAGATAAATGCTTCCTACGTCTGACCCATTATGACGAATCGGCGCGGCTAGCAAGCAACTCGCGGGATGAGGACAAAGTCTGGAGAGATCCTTTATCTTATCGTAGCGGCGGAAGTCAGAGATTCTCAGTGGTTCCGAAAGCATATTGAGGAATGAAAAAGCCTGCCCTCTCTCCGGCGTCTCCTCCAGTATCTGATGCTCTGTAGCACTCATCCCGGTAGTGAAGAGGTCGTAGGGCCACCCCGAACCGTCTGGTGCTTCCCACGACACTGTGAGTTCTCCCGGCTGACTGCTTGCCCCGCTCAACGCGCCGACCGCATTGGAAAGTTGCTCATTAGTCGGCATGGCGGAAAAGACTTCCGTGTATTTCGCCTTGCCTCTGACTGCAGAGTCCGCGACGACAGGCTCGACTATTTCACGCCAATCGCCGGAATACCCGCCGTAGCGGGCGCGCACTCGCACCTTATAGTGACATCCGGGAACTAGGTCAGTTAGTGTGTAGGAGGACGTCGTAGGGAAAGCATTGCCGGAAGGGTCGAACCAGGAAGGATAGTCTTCATCCACTGGCGCCCAATTGACTCTGAAGTCGTGCAGCGTATCCGCCCAGATAGCGATTGCACCGTAGCGAGCGTCAGTCAGCACCCGCGCACTGTCTACCACTTCCTGAAGAACGCCTTTTATGTCAAGCCTCTCTTCCATGCGTTCGACGGCTTCGTTGAGCATGGCTAGGCGGCCTTGTAGTTGTTCCATTTTGTGTTCGCTATAATCGACTTTTTTCCATCCCGCATTTTCCATTTGACTCCAGACCCTGAAGCGGAACCGCGTCAGACCACATTCCGATGAGTGGCGAAGTCGGAACTTATACTGCTCAAGCAGAGCCGGTGCTGATCAGAGTACTAAACTTTACAGCCATCGGCAGGAACTCCGACGGCTGTGTTCTTCTTGTTGGCTGATCGCCAGCCCGACTTACGTGCCTTTCCAAACACACAGAGTCAACGTACTTACGTCTAAGGGGGTCTTCTTGTCCCTTTCAATGAGTGCTTAGCACAACACGCGGTCGGTAATCGAATTGAACGCGTCCATGTCCATCCTGTTGCTACGACTCTTCATCATCCGGCCCATGCACTTTCTTCTTTGAGGAATCCCCCTATTCTTCCCTTTGACTTCTTGTCGGGAGGGCTTGGACTCACGTCAGATGAAGGTCTCTTCGCCTTTGATTTGGGAGGACGATAACTCAATACGCGGTCGGTGATTGCGTTTAGGACGTCCATGTCGATATTGCTTTCGCTCTTTTCCATGACTAATTCTCCTTGTATGAGACCAACCTGTAATTCAAGGGAGTTACGCTGAGGTCGGCGAGCAAGCTTGAGTCTAGTGGGCAACGGCCGCCGTCAATCTCAAGTAGCAAGCACTTCAATTGGTGCTAAGCAGCAAGAAAAAAAAAGCAAGAACAAACAGTGGAAGTTCAGGGAAGTCAGGAGGGCAGTTATTCGCTGAGGAGCCTGAGACATTTCAACTTAGACACCGTAAGGCATCGGCGACTCCAGGCAACAGCGATGCCCTTCACGTGCTTGATTGACTGCTCGACGTTTCACTGACGCTCGTGAGTCGACTCAGGAAGTTAATGAAGGGGTTTGTTCAAGCCCCTTAGGGTTTCGTCCAATCTCTTATGAAGAGAACGATGTCTAATTGTTCCTTTCACTTTTTCTTTTCTTATCCCCAGTATACAAGAGTCTCCCTGCGAAGTCAGGTATATGGATTTCGCCCCTTTCCATCTCAGAATATTCAATGAAAGTCTCTAGCTCTTTCTCACTCTACCTCGACTAAGCAGCAAGAAAAAAAAAGCAAGAACAAACAGTGGAAGTTCAGGGAAGTCAGGAGGGCAGTTATTCGCTGAGGAGCCTGAGACATTTCAACTTAGACACCGTAAGGCATCGGCGACTCCAGGCAACAGCGATGCCCTTCACGTGCTTGATTGACTGCTCGACGTTTCACTGACGCTCGTGAGTCGACTCAGGAAGTTAATGAAGGGGTTTGTTCAAGCCCCTTAGGGTTTCGTCCAATCTCTTATGAAGAGAACGATGTCTAATTGTTCCTTTCACTTTTTCTTTTCTTATCCCCAGTATACAAGAGTCTCCCTGCGAAGTCAGGTATATGGATTTCGCCCCTTTCCATCTCAGAATATTCAATGAAAGTCTCTAGCTCTTTCTCACTCTACCTCGACTCTTCTAATCGGGTCATCGAAGTGGGGCCCAAAAACTGGACCACGAGTTAAGGTGTATAATGGAGCAGATCACCAAGCACGTGGAGGGCCAGTTCAATGGTCAGGAAACGACGTCGACACACGGCAGCCTACTAGTTTCGGATTGCGTTGGAAGCGCTTGAAGGCAGCAAGACGATCAGCCAGTTATCCAGTGAACACGAGATTCATGCCAACCTGATACGGGCCTGGAAACGGCAACTACTGGAAGACGGGCCCAGCGTCTTCGCCCGCAATGGCGAACGCAAGCAACGGGAGCAGGAGGCCCAGGAAGCCGAACTCTATGAACAGATTGGGCGACTCAAGATGGAACTTGAGTGGCTGAAAAAAAAAGTTGCCCGCTTCGGTCCGTGAGAGACGGCGTATGGTCGATGTAGCAGACCCGACTCTACGTGTCCGGCGGCAGGGTGAACTGCTTGGGATCAACCGCTCCTCCTTCTACTACCAGGCGGCCCCCGAGTCAGCATTGAACCTGCAACTGATGCGTCTGATTGACGAGCAATTCCTGCGCACGCCCTTCTATGGCTGGCGCAAGATGACCGCTCATCTGCGTCGACTCGGCTACTTCATCAATGGCAAACAGGTCAGACGGTTGATGCGCCTAATGGGCATTCAAGCCATCTACCCCAGGAGAAGCAGCAGTTCGCCTGGCAAGGGACATAAGCTCGATCCCTATCTGCTGCGCAATCTGCCGATTACGCATGTGAACCAGGTCTGGAGCGCAGACATTACCTATGTACCGCTCCTGCGTGGCTTCATGTACCTGGTTGCTGTTATCGACTGGCACAGTCGTTATGTGCTCGCTTGGCGGCTTTCCAACACTCTGGACGGCATCTTCTGTCTCGATGCCCTGCGTCAGGCGCTCAGCACGGGTCGGCCCAAGATCTTCAACACCGACCAGGGCGCACAGTTCACCGCCGATGTTTTCGCGACTTCCCCAACTTTGTAGTCCCCCAGTCTTGGCGGTTCGTAAGACCAGAAGAAAAACGACTTTTCGCACAGAGAAGGCGCAGGAGACTGGAAGTGTTGTAACCCCAAATTCAAGTAAAACTGTGAAGTGTTCTCTATAGCAAGGTCGAAATTCGCGTTATTTTACGCCAAAACTGATCTCAATATTGCCAAACAGCTGTTCTCTATATTGGCAAAAAGGCAGCCCCAGTTACTTCAACTGTCAGTTGGAATCGCAAAACCTTTCTGTCGGCAAGACAAGGCAGACTTTGAGATCTGTTTTCTAGTTCCGTCGTTCGCAGCGTTAGGTTTCTTTGCCGGTCTTGGCAATGAATTCTTGTACGATTTGAACTTCTCTGCATAGTCCAGGATGAGGTCGGTAATCTCGTTTAGTGAGGGCCAATCGATTCTGTTTTCTTGAAGTCTCGCTTTATCCTCCTCGTTTTGTGACAAGTTAGGAAGGAACACAAGCATCTTTCGGGTTTCCTAGCAGATCTGCACTCTAAGAAATGGCAAGGTTACTGAATTTCACCCAGCCTCCCAATTTTGCGAAGTCAAGTATATGAATCCCAATCAACACGTCGAAATCAGTGCTCCACAAACGAACGACACGCGCAGAGCGAAAACGCCCACCGTCACAACCATGCAAACGTTGACCTGATTCGCACTTCTCTCCATTAACTGCAAAAGGGGCGAGGCGCCGCCTCTCATCGTCCACCTCAAAGTACAGGTATAGTGAAGTCCCATTGTCTGAACTCCCAACCCATCCTCGCCGCCACTATCCGCTATCCACTATCCACTATCCACTGCCGTTCTCAATCACGGGAGATGGCCTGTTAGTTACGATTTCTCCGCAAATGTGTTAGGCTATCGGAGTTTGCAGACCCATCTACAAACTGCGAAGGTGAGCTATGGCTCAGGCACAAGACGCCCCAACTGCTTCCCAACTGCCATTCGATGACGTGGCCCGCCTGCCGTTGCCCGGCGACAACGTCGCGATCGCAACGCGTACACTGCCGGCAGGCACGCAGATCGCTTTCGACGGCAGAGTCGTGACCCTGGACTACACCGTGATGGAGGGACACCGTTTCGCCGTCGCGTCGATCCCCCAGGGCGACCCACTGCTGTCCTGGGAGCTGCCCTTTGGTCTGGCAACGCGCGCGATAGCGCCGGGCGAATACATTCGTAACGCAGAGATGCTCGACGCCCTTGGCGTGCGCGCCCTCGATTTCGAGCTGCCCACTGAGCCGAACTTTGCAGACCACGTCCAGTCCTACAACCTCGAACAGCAAAGTTTCCAGCCCGGCCGCCAGGTCGCCCGCCATACTGAAGACCGCCACTTTGAAGGGTATGCCCGTCCCGGGGGCAGGGGCGTGGGAACCCGCAACATGATCATACTGCTCGGAACTTCCTCGCGCACCGGCGGTTTCGTCAAGCAGCTGGAATCCAGGCTCGCAGGTGTCGCTGACCGTTACCCCAACATCGACGGCATCGTCGCCGTAGCCCACACCGAAGGCGGCCACGACAACCCCAATAACACTGAGCCTGTTCTGCGCACACTGTCCGGGTTCATCACCCACGCCAATGTCGGTGCAGTACTCTGCGTAGATTACGGCGTCGAACCGGTGAATAACGCCTTGCTGCGCAACTATCTTACCGATAACGACTACCCGCTGGAAGCGGTCCCCCACGCCTTTTTGACCCTCCAGAGTGGATTTCAGACAGGGCTGGATCAGGCCGAAGCGATCGTGCAGGGCTGGCTTGAAGAAGTAAGCGCGATGCCGCGCACTGCTCAGCCTCTTTCCCAACTGAAACTGGCCCTGCAGTGCGGTGGCTCGGACGCCTTCTCCGGCATTTCAGGAAATCCTCTCGCTTCCTGGGTCGCCCGCGAGCTTGTTCGGTACGGCGGCGCGGCAAACCTGGCAGAGACCGACGAGCTGATCGGCGCCGAACCCTACATCATGCTCAACGTGCGCGACAAGGGAACCGCTGCGGAGTTTCTCGATACGATTGAACGCTTCCAGGAAAGGGTTGCCTGGCACGGGCACTCGGCAGCTGGCAATCCGTCCGGCGGCAACAAATATCGAGGGTTGTACAACATCGTCCTCAAGTCAATCGGTGCGGCCATGAAGCGGCATCCCGATGTGCGCCTTGACCATGTCATCTCATATAGCGGGCCGATGAAAGAGCCCGGCTACTACTTTATGGACAGCCCTGGCAATGATCTGGAGAGCATCGCCGGACAGGTAGCATCCGGCTGCAACATGATCTATTTCGTCACCGGCAACGGCTCAATAACCAACTTCCCCTTTGTGCCGACCATCAAGATCGTGACGACAACGCGCCGCTACGAGCTGCTGAGCCGGGACATGGACGTAAACGCAGGACTGTACCTGGACGGTACGCCCATGGACAAACTCGGGGCCGACACCCTCGACCTCACGGTGCGCGCCGCATCCGGCGAGCGAACAGTTGGAGAGAGAGCGGGCCACGCCCAGGTACAACTGTGGCGGGACTGGCGGCAGACCGGACCGGGCCGCGTGGAAGAGATAAGCGCCCGCCCAAAGCCTCCGGGGCGCCCGCTGCCGCTTCGCCGCGCCTCCGCAGCGCCTTCTCTCGACCTTTCCTATCCTGCCTTTACCGCGCCTGACGGTCCGGCCGCCGATCGCATCGGGCTGATCCTTCCAACGAGTCTCTGCTCCGGCCAGATAGGGCAAATTGCCGCAGCCCGGCTCAATCGAAGATTGGCCGAAGGCGCAGGCTCAGCGTCCTCGCTCAGGCGGTTTGTGGCGCTCGCCCACACGGAAGGCTGCGGCTTCTCCGGCGGCCATACCGGGGATCTCTACGTGCGCACCGTGCTGGGCTATCTGCGTCACCCTCAGGCCGCAGAGACGCTGCTTCTTGAGCATGGCTGCGAAAAGACTCACAACGACTACTTTCGTCACGAGCTGGAAGAAAACGGAATGGACTTGGACCGCTTCGGCTGGGCCAGCATCCAGCTGGATGGCGGGATTGACGCGGTCCTCGAAAAAGTCGATGCCTGGTTCGAACAGCGGCTGGCCGCGGCCGGCCCGCCAGAGCAGACAATGGCCAACGTTTCCGCCGTTCGCATCGCGCTCCTCAGCGCTGGGACGCCGCCGCCAGCAGTCTCCTCCCAATTCGGTCGTCTGGCGGCTGCCGTTGCCGCTGGCGGCGGAACTGTCGTCCTGCCGGAAAACACGTCGCTTCTTTCGGATAATGCCTTCCTTGAACAGTGTGTCGGCGACGGCCCGCACCTGCCCACCCTGGCGTACGGACAGTCACTGGCCGATGCTGACGAACGGCAAGGGCTCCATGTGATGGAGACCCCCACCGAACATTGGGCCGAAACGCTGACGGGCCTCGGCGGCGTGGGAGTTGAGGCAATTCTCGCCTACGTGGGCAGCCACCCGATTGAAGGTCATCCACTGGTTCCTGTCCTCCAGGTAACCACGGGCGCTTGCACGGCCGGGCAGTATGCCGACGATATGGACGCAGTGCTGAAAGGCGACCCCGATTCCTGGCCCCAGAGTTTAGCCGACCTCTTGACGCGGACCCTGGCAGGAGAGCACCAGCCAAAAGCAATGCGAGCAGGGAATATCGACTTTCAGTTTACGCGCGGTCTGCTTGGCGTGTCACTCTAGCGGCCGGCGCCCAATCGAGACGGGACCATGCCCCAGGAACGCCCCAATGTAGTGTACGTCTTCGCCGACCAGTGGCGCGCACAGGACACCGGTTACGCAGGTAACCGGCAGGTCCGGACACCCCATCTTGACGGTTTGGCTGCGCAGAGCATCAACTTCACCCATGCCGTAGCCGGAATCCCCGTCTGCTGCCCGGCGCGTGCCTCCCTTCTGACCGGTCAGCACGCGTTGACTCATGGCGTCTTCCTCAATGACGTACATCTGGCCGACGACGCAGTTTCCATGGGCAAGCTCTTTAAAGCGGCCGGCTACGATACCGCCTACGTGGGCAAGTGGCACGTTGACGGCCGCGGGCGCAGCAACTACATTCCTCCCGAAAGCCGCCAGGGGTTTGACTACTGGAAGGCGCTGGAATGCACACATGACTACAACAACTCCACGTACTACGCCGGTGACTCCGACGCCCCATTAACCTGGGAAGGATACGACGCAATCGAGCAGACCAAAGACGTACAGGCCTATTTGCGCGGCCGCAACCGGGGGGCCGGCGACCGCGATTCCAATACGCCCTTTCTGCTCGTGCTCTCCTGGGGACCCCCTCACGCGCCCTATGAGACGGCCCCTGCAGAATATCAGGCACTCTACAGTCCCGAAGACATCGAGCTGAGACCCAACGTTACGCCTGAGATTGCAGAAGAGGCGCGTGAATGGATTGCAGGATACTATGCCCACTGTACAGCCCTCGACGACTGTCTGGGCGGGCTGTTGCAGACCCTCGAAGAAGAGGGTCTGGCGGAAAACACGATCTTTGTCTTTACGTCGGATCACGGTGATATGCTTGGTTCCCAGGGCGAAGTCAAGAAGCAGCGGCCCTGGGAGGAGTCCATACGCGTGCCTTTCCTGCTCCGCTGGCCGCGGCGTTTCGGATTGCAGGGTCGGGAGATCGAGGCACTTCTCGACACGCCCGATGTTCTGCCAACGCTGTTGTCTCTTTGTGAAATCCCCATTCCAAAAACCGTCGAAGGCAAGGACTTTGCGGACGCGATTGAAGGCGGTCAGGATCCGTCAGGTGGCGCCGCCCTCATCTACTGCCCCCATCCCTTCGGCCAGTTCCTGCGGCCTGACGGAGGCCGCGAGTACCGAGGACTTCGCACGCGGACCCACACCTACGCCCGCGATCTGAACGGTCCTTGGTTGCTCTACGACAACGAGGCCGATCCCTTCCAGTTGGAAAACCTGGTTGACCGCCCCGAAGTAGCGTCACTGCAGGCGGAATTGGAGTCGCAGCTTCAGCACAGACTGGATGAGCGGGGAGATGAATTTCTGCCAGGGGAGACGTATGTAGAGCATTGGGGCTATCCTCTGGATGAAACAGGGACCGTTCCCTTCAACTGGTGACCGAGCACCGCGCAGGACCGGTATATCCCACAAAAAGTCCGGCCTGCTCGGATAGAGAAACTCGAGAGACACTTTGAATCCAGCATCTGACTATCTGGGCGCAGCGCAAGCCATATTGGCTCAAATTGTCGCCACCCAAGCAACAAACATTCAGCGGGCAGCAGAGATCTGCGTCGACACTATCGCTGCCGAGGGGCTTGTGCACCTGTTTGGAACGGGCCACTCCCGTATGTTTATCGAGGAAATGTATCCACGCCACGGCTCATTCCCGGGCTTCCATCCGATTGTTGAACTCTCTTTGACCTTTCACAACCAGGTCGTTGGTGCTAACGGGCAGCGCCAGGCCATGTTTATAGAGCATGTGGAGGGTTTTGCCAGGCAGATCCTGCGCAACTTCGTGCTCCGGCCCCCCGACAGCTTCATGATCTTTTCCAATAGCGGTGTTAATGAGGTCATTGTTGAAATGGCGCTGGAAGCGAAAGCGCTGGACCTGCCTGTAATAGCAGTCCTTTCCGTCGATCACTGCACCGCCTCCTCTCCCAAGCACAGTAGCGGCAAGAGACTTCTGGATATAGCCGACGTCACCATCGACAACTGTACGCCGGCTGGAGATGCCATGGTGACTGTCGAAGGTCTCGAAGATCCGGTCGGCCCCGGTTCAACTGTTGGCGCGGCCGCGGTCGTCAATGCCGTAAAATGCCAGGTGGCCTCTGGACTGACCGCCCGCGGCAAGCCCCCTCTCGTCCTCTCCAGTAGTGTTTTCTCTGGCGACGCCTCGGCAGCCAAATTTGATGCCTCCTACGACGATTACCGCCGCCGGGTTCGCCGGGTCTATGGGGACTGAACGGGAGGCGTGTCAGAACTGCCGATCCCTGCAGACATCTGGGCATTCCCCGAGTTCCACAAAATCCTGACACCATTATGCAGCCCACACCGCTTCGCACCACAGTCATAGGCAGTTACCCTTTTCCCGCTTGGCTTGAATTCGCTAGCGCTCACCTTGAACAGTTTGGCAGCGATGACATCGCCGAACTGATCGACGATGCCGTCGTGGCAGCTGTCCACGACCAGCTAGAAGCTGGGACCGATGTAATTACCGACGGTGAACAGACCCGGTTGGATTTCAACCTGTCCTTCTATGGCTACATAAAGGGGATCCAGCCGGAGCCGGCCTCGCCGCGAAGATGGGGGCCGCCGGCACATGACCAGAGAGGCAAACATACAATCGTCGGCGACCTCACAGCGCCAGCAGGCCTTGGCGCAGTGGACGAGTTCCTTCGCCTGAAGCGTCTCGCTCCGGTCTCAGGTGGGAGTCCGACACTCAAGGCAAGCGTGCCCGGACCCTATACACTGAGTGGCCGGCTTCTGCCCAATGCCCAGTACCCTGACCGCTACGCAGTGACCGAGGCTCTCCTTCCCATTGTTCGCCAGGAATTGGAGGACCTCGTAGAGGCCGGCTGCCGGGAGCTTACTGTAGATGAACCCTCAATGAGCTGTTACGCCTACCGGGAAGATCCTGCCCGCTTCGTCGACATTTTCAACCGCACTGTGCAGCCGGTCGTGGGCAGATGCCGGCTCTCGACCCATCTCTGCTTTGGCAACTACAAGGGCCATCCAGTCGGGCTCCGGCGCTACGCCCCCATGTTTCCCGACTTTCTGGAGCTGGATGTCGACGAGATTCATGTGGAGATGGCGAATCGGGAATATGCAGAGCTCGAAGTGATCGGCCTCATTACCGAAAAGCGGGACGCGGCGGTCGGCATCATTGACGTGAAGAGCTACTTTATCGAAACGCCCGAACACGTTGCCGACACCGTCCGTCGCTGCCTGGAATTCGCCCCCGCTGACCGCCTGGCCTTCGCGCCCGACTGCGGACTCAGCCAGACCGCCCGCTGGGCAGCACGTCAGAAACTCAAGAACATGGTGGAAGGCGTGCGCATCGTTCGTGAAGAACTATAGCCTCAGAAATTTGGTCGAGGTCCGCCGCTGTGTTAAACTCCGAGGCTGTGTGCAATCCAAAGACCCTGGTGAGAGTTCCCAGCCAGGTTCCGAGTTCCCGTGCTTTTCTGCCAGAGGACCGGCACAGTGTGGGATCACGCTGTATGTGTGTTGGTTACGGGCGACCGTACCAACGGTTCCGGCAGAGGGCAGTGAAAGAGATAGAGGGTGGTAGACAATGACAAACGCATTGATGGCTTCGTTGCAGCCGGACCTCCCCGAAGGCATGGCGGAGATCGACCCCGGCGATACGGTACGCGTCCACCAGCGCATAACCGAAGGCCGCAACGAGCGTATTCAGGTGTTCCAGGGGGTTGTGATCTCGATGCGGGGAGGGCATGACGCCGGCGCCAGCTATACGGTGCGCCGTACAGGCTCACACGGCGTAGGCGTAGAGCGCACTTTTCCTCTCTACAGCACGAGCATAGATAGGGTCGAGGTCCTGCGCAAGACGAAAGTTCGCCGCGCGCAACTCTATTACCTGCGCGATAGACAGGGCAAATCGGCGAGACTTAAGGAGAAGCGCTTCATAAGCGTGTAGGTCTCTAACCTAAACCAATTTCCAATCGAGTTACGCAGTAATTTCTCTAGGACCGTACAGAATGAAACTAGGGATCTTTTTGTGATCGAAAAAATTGCTCGCATTCTCAGCGACCACTCGGTGATCTTGCCAACTGAGATCTATAACGAAGGCTGGATGCTTCGCCTTACTATAGATTGGTACTTTCAGAGAGCCCAAGGCGATCCCGTGGCCTTTTTTGACAAAGGTGCACGCTGGTTCTCAGAAGGCAGGCTTTCCTCTCAGTTCCTGCCTCGATGGAGGGGGGATCCTCTAGCTGAATCCCATACAAATGCAGATGGCTTCCTCGGTCATTTTGACATAGCTCAACGGTCGGAGATTCGTCCAAGGAAGGATGCTTAGCAGCTTCTGGTCCTTGAGGCCAAGTTAGCCAGCAAGCTTTCGTCCGGCACAACAAAAGTACCTGGCTATGATCAGGCCGCAAGAAGTGTTGGCTGCCTTGCCCATATTGCCGGCGAGGCAGGTATTTCCCCACAAGATCTTTCGACCTACGGATTCTTTGTCGTTGTTCCCCAGAAGCGAATTGGGGAGTTCACGGCGCTCACTACAAAGGAAAGCATAAGGGTCAAAGTTTCCAAACGAGTATCCATGTATGGAAACGATAAGCTGGACTGGCTAAATGAGACCTTTTTGCCTCACCTTGAAGCCATGACTGTCGGCACTATTTCATGGGAAAACCTACTCGATCACATGGAATCACATGGGGCAGGTCAGGAATACCGTCAGTTTTACGAAACCTGTTGTGGATACTACAACCTCTGAGGAAGTATTCAACTCTCTCGATTTCAAGGTTTGTCCTCGGAACTTCTAGATCACACACTAGTATTTGCCTCACGCAGAGAGCCGTCAGAGATTGCTTAAGTGGCCGGCTTGTTCTTCAGGCCAATTGATTGTATGAGGTAACTCCAGGGATCTGTCACGTTTGATTTGCCTGATGCAGTCGAATCTTATGCGGAAGGCAATTGGGTTTTGAAGAGGTTCGTCGTCCTTTTCCTTCCTTTGAATCTAGGCAAGCGGATGCCCGTTCACTTTAGTCTATGAGTTGTTTCTTTGGAATCGCCGTTTTGCACTGCAACATAATTGAAGACGTATTTCTTCTGAACTGTCCAAGGTTTCTTGATATGTGCTTTAGGTCATTTGCGCTCTCGATGAGGCTTTCAAGGAAAGATTCTGTCGACCGGAGTATTGCGAGTCGCCAAATGCAATCTGGCCTCTATTGTGGACGACTGGCGGGCCCGACAATCGAATAAGCTTGGTTGGCTGGCCTTGTAGACTTCTTCACATTTGAGCAATCGTGACCCTCATGCAAGGCGGGCCCAGCGAGCCCTCCTACCCTTGAGAGCTACCTAAACCCGCCAGCACCCTATTGGCTTTCTCTCTAAACTGTTTCGGGCACTGCAAGCCCCAGCCGTTCGAACTGTTCCGGCGGCGCGTTGTTGGCCAGCATCAGTTCCGCCATGCGCGCTGACAGACGGGCTTCCTCTGCCGCACTGTCGATCGGATTCTCCTGCCCCGGATCAGACTCCAGGTCAAAGAGCATCGTATAGCGCGGGGGCGAATCGAAGACCTGCTTTGAAGCAATCTTCATCGTTCGGCAACCCTTCGTAAACGAAAACGACTCCGCCAACTGGATGTCTTGCAACTCTTCCACGCCAAATCGGCCCCGCATGTGGTTTGGCATCAAAGTGTAATTGAATAGCGGTTGGTTGTACGACGGATCGACAGGCCCGCGCATGTACACATAGCGCCCGTCCGTAATGTTCACATGCCCGCCGTGTACGCCGAACAGAACTGCATCGCGGGTCGGAGCATCACTCTTGATGACTTCCCCAAGCGGGATTCCCTCCATGTCCAGTGGCCTTTCAACGCCGAAGTATTCCAGCAGAGTAGCAGGCAGGTCTATTATCTGTGCCAGCTGCTCGCGGCGGGCGCCGGCTACCTTGCTGCGAGGGTCCCAGATGAAGAGCGGCGTGTGGGCGACTTCATTGTAGAACGGCGGCACGATCTTTGCCCACCAGTCGTGCTCACCCAGCAGAAAACCGTGGTCCGTACACACGATCAGCATCGTATCGTCCCACAGGCTGTACTCATCCATCAAGTCCAGTACCTTGCCCAGGTATTCGTCGCACATGCTGAGCAGAGCCGCGTATTCGTAGCGCAAGTGCTGCACCTCTTCCTCGGTTTCCTCTACTTTTCGATAGGATGGCCAGTCGAACAGCTTGCCGTTGTATTCGTGCGGATAGAGATCCTTGTATTTCTGCTGGGTAAAGAATGGTTCGTGAGGGTCGAAGGTCTCCACTTGCAGGAACCAGTCGTCCTCTTGGTGGTTGCGGCGAATGAACTCCAGCCCGGCAGCGAAGGTCTTCGCCTGCGGTTGCTTCTCCTCACTATCCAGAAACGCCCGGTTGATCCAGTCCTGGCGACCCGTATCTCCATTTCGGCGCCTGTCGCCTTGGCGGCGAGGCCGCAGGCTTGATGAGAAAGTCCGGTTGATGTTTTCCGGTTCTACCGGGTCTGCGACCTGACCGATCCAGGCGTCTCCTTCCTGGCCGCGGTGAAACTCCCAGCTGTCGTAGCGCGTGTGGTAGGTAGCTCCCCCATCCTCAAAGTAGTGCTGGTGGTCTGTACTCAGATGCGTGTAAATCCCGTTCTCAGAGAGAATCTCCGGCATCGAGTCGTCGAATGGCTCAAGCGGGCCCCAGCTGCGATGCAGGAAATTGTAGCGGCCCGTGTGCATCTCACGACGCGCGGGCATGCAGGGCATGCTGCCTACGTAGCAGTTGTCGAACGTTACCGTCCGCTCCGCCAGGCGGGTGAAGTTGGGCGCATGGGTCCAATCGCATCCGTAGGGTGGCAACATATGCCGGTTCAACGTATCGAACATGACCATCACAGCTCTCATTTGGAACTGACTCCTGATTGCTGGTGCTTGCTTAGTAACCGAAACCGACGATCAATTCAGAACTGAGTTTCGGAACTTCAATCCCTGAACTCACTGCTAATAGCCTGCGAGCACGCTTTTCAAACGTCCTCGATTTCCATGACCACTTGCCCCTTGTTCTCTCCCCTCAACATAGCGACCAGAGAGACCAGCGCCACCATGAGGGGATACTTTCTCCTCAGGAGCCGGGACATCGCTCTTTTTGCTTCTTCATCACCTGAAATTGAAGTGACCCTTCCTTCCGCCCAGGGACCCTCGACGTTGCCCCGCATGTCACATCTAGCGATCCGGACGCGCGGATTGTTGCGAGCGCGCCTTACCTTCCAACTGTCGCCCTGCGTCCACACCAGCAACTTGCCGTCTTGCTCCACGGTCCAAACGGGTGTCTTGACAGCCCGACCGTCTCTGCGAAACGTCTCTAGCGCAATGTACTTGGGATTGCCCAGCTCCTGCAACTTCAACCTGGCGTCTCCTCATGTGCCTCGTATCACTCGGAAAGATCAATCCGCAGCACTATATCGCGCCTTCCAATCAACGCTGGATTGTCTTCGAAGTCCACGCCTTCCTCCACCTCCATGATCAGAGAGCTTACCTCGGCGCCCGCCCCTGCGAATATCCTGTCGCCGGCAGCCTCAGCATCGTTACTGAAATAGAACTGAGTCGTCAGCAGCTCCTTCCCTGCCAGTCGGACCTTGACATGGATGTGCCGGGGACGCGGTTCGTATCCACCCGGCATGATCGTTCTGAAATGGTAGAAACCATCCTCCCCCGTCACAGATTCGCCATAGGACTGGAAATTCTCATCTCTTCTTGAACTGCCCGAATCCCCCGGATGCATATACACGCCGTTGACGTCAGTCTGCCAGATTTCAATGACAGCTCCCTTCACTGGCATGCCTGAAGCGTCAAGCAACCTGCCCCCGAATTCCAGAATCTCTCCGCCAGGCCTTCCCGCGGCCCCGTCCAGTACGAAGAGGTCGTTGTCTCTGTCCTCCGGCTTCCTCACAGGATAAAATGGCCCTTCTGTTTGGGCGGGCGTGTGATAATCAACTTCAATGGGAAATGCCACAGTTTCATCTTGCACGCGGGACATGTCCGAGTTGTCGGCCGCGGTTTCTTCGAAGGCCTCCGTGCTGGAAGCGAGTGTGCCCTCAACCGGTACGCAAGCACCCACCAGCAGGCCCGCAAAAAGGACCGGCAGCAAGGCGATACGAATGCCAAATGAACTCACCGTTTTCTCACCTGCACTTTCGCAAAGTCTATCCCGAAGAACCGCTCAATCTCCTCAAACCTCCCGTCCGACTTCGAATGCGGCCTCAGTTTTGGCGCGCACCTCGTCCAGCGACACGCCGTCCACTGTTTCGGTAAGCGTAAGTCTCCCGTCACAGAACCGGAATACCGCCAGGTCGGTTATGACCACGTCAACCGCGCCGAGCGCCGTGAGCGGGAGCGTGCATTCGCGGACAATCTTGGGGCTCCCTTCACGGCTTGTGTGGGTCATCGTTACGATCAGACGCTTGGCCCCGGACGCCAGATCCATCGCCCCGCCGACACCCAGCAGGGGTCTGCCAGGCGCCGCCCAATTCGCTAGGTTGGCCTTTTCGTCAACCTGCAGGCCGCCCATGATCGCCGCGTCCACGTGTCCTCCCCGGATCATCGCAAAAGAGTCAGCGCTGTCGAAATAACTGCTCCCCGGTAGAGCTGTCACTGGGATCTTGCTGGCATTGATTGGGTAATCCATCGCGCCTCCGCTCCTGGGCGCGGGTCCGACCCCCAGCATGCCGTTCTCCGTATGCAATATGATACCGTGCGCCGGCGTGATCAGATCGGCGACAAGCGTTGGAATGCCGACGCCGAGATTGACGATATCGCCCGGCTTCAGCTCCTCCAGCGCACGTCGAGCCATCTTCATTCGCAGGTCGCCCGCTTTCTTGCCGCTGTCGGCAATCGACGCAGACGAGCCCAGGTCGGCAACTGTAGTTCGTACAGGTACCAGGTAGTCTACGTAGCAGCCTGGTGTATGTATGTTTTCCGGGCGCAGTTCACCTGCTGGCACGCAATCCTCAACCTCGGCTATGACAAGGTCCGCCGCTGTGGCCATCGCCCGGTTGAAATTCTGCTCGGTCATTCGGTAGGCGAGGTTGCCGGTCGTATCCGCGCTCCAGGCGCGAACCAGGGCCACGTTTGCCCGCAGTGCCGGCTGAAAGACATGCAGCCGCCCGCCGATCCGCTTCGTCTCACTACCATCGGCAAGGACAGTACCCGCGGCGGTGGGAGTGTAAAACCCCCCGATCCCGGCCCCGCCTGCCCGAACAGCCTCAACCAGCGTCCCCTGAGGCATGACCTCAAACTCGATCGCGCCCGATTGGGCCGCCGCCACCGCTTCCGGGTTGCTCGTGAAAAAAGAGCCGATTGCCTTCTTGATCTGTCCGTTGCGCAGCAAGCGGCCCCCGCCCAGGCCCGGTTCACCTACGTTGTTGGCGACGTAGGTCAGTTCTCCTGTATCCGTCTCGGCTAGGGCATGCAGGACCTGCGTGGGATTCCCCGTCATACCAAAGCCGCCAACCAGGATCGTGTCTCCCGTCTTGACAAGAGCGGCCGCCCCAGCTGGCGAGATCCTGGGTACGGATTTCACGAATCCATCCTTTCTACCACTGTCGCCTCTCCCTGCCCAACGCCAACGCACAGCGTTGCCAGCCCATAGCGGCACTTCCTGCCCGCCGCAGCGCGCCTTTGCATCTCGTGAACAAGCGTCGTCAGGATACGTGCGCCAGAGCATCCCAGGGGGTGGCCCAGGGCGATCGCGCCTCCGTTAACATTTGTGATCTCCTCACTAAGGCCAAGCTCCCGCAATACGGCCAGAGTCTGGACCGAAAACGCTTCGTTGATTTCGACAAGGTCAATCTCTTCGACCGACAAACCGGCGCGTTTCAGAACTTTGCGCGAGGCAGCAACGGGACCAAGACCCATGACTCGAGGGTCCACCCCGGCAGCAGCAGAAGCCACCCAGCGCGCCAGCGGAGAGACCCCTAGGGTTGCCGCCCTGTCACCAGACATTAGCACCAGGGCGCACGCGCCGTCGTTCAACCCGCTTGCGTTGCCTGCCGTTACGGTCCCATCTTTGCGAAAGGCCGGCTTAAGTTTGGCCAACGCCTCCATGCTCGTGGCGAGCTGGAAACCGTCTTCCGTTCTCTTGTATCGCGGGTGTTCGTCCCTGTCCATCGAGACAGGGTCGCCTCGCCTCTGAGGGATCTCCACTCGGACGATCTCACGCTCAAAGCGGCCTTCATTCATCGCCTCGACGGCCCTTCGCTGGCTCTGCAGAGCGAAACGGTCCTGCTCCTGCCGGCTGATTTCGCCGCCTTCAATCTCGGAAGCGCAGCTCAGATCGTAGATATTCTCGGCCGTCTCTCCCATCGCCTCCAGGGGAAAGAGCGCCTCTAGGGCCGGATTGGGATACCGCCAGCCGAGTGTCGTGTCATATCCGGTGATGTTGCCGGATGGCCCGAATCCGGTTGGATTCTTGGGCAGAGAATAGGGCGCACGCGTCATGCTTTCCACGCCGCCGGCTACGAAGACATCGCCCTCGCCGCAAGCGATCGCGCGCGCGGCCTGGTTAACCGCGGTAAGGCCGCTGGCGCAGAGCCGATTCACCGTCACGCCCGCAACATCCTGCGGCAATCCCGCCAGCAGTGCTGCCATGCGGGCGATGTTGCGATTGTCCTCGCCGGCCTGGTTGGCGCAGCCAAGATAGACCTCTTCTATCTCGCTGGGATCCACACCGGCTCTGGACACCGCCTCGCGGACGACAAGCCCCGCCAGGTCATCCGGCCTCACAGAAGCCAGCGCGCCGCGTATTCTTCCTATCGGCGTCCGTACTGCGCTGACTATGACCACCTCGTTCATAGGGCTCAGCCCACCAGGTTGATCAGGGCAAGGATAAATCCGTAGTGTTGCGACTCGTGGTAAATGTTGAAAGTCAGCACCGAATCCAGGTCCTCCAGCGCGAGGCCTGATCGGGTCGTAAACACGCTGAATTCGTTCTCGCTGAAGCGGCCCGCCGCAAAATCTGCCTCCAACTGTTCCTGTTGCGGCATCAGCATCGCCACAAGTGCTTCTGCATCCGGCTCAGTCTCCCAGTCCGCTGGCGAAGTATTGGGCAGGTACATCGGGATCATCGAATCCGAGACCGACAGGGGAAGGCCGCTTGAGCCGTAAAGAATACGCTGCTGGACCACCATGATGTGCCCCAGATTCCAGGCGATGTTGTTGTCAAAGCCATCTGGCATCGCGTGCAGTTGCTCTGCGGAAAGCCCTTCAACTGCCGTGTGTATCGAAGATCGAATCTGCCTGTGAACTCCCACAGCAACCTGTGTCATTTCATGCTTCCTTTCTTTCTTTGTGTATGAAGAAGGGGAACTTGGTGCCTTCTCGGTCGTGTCTGCCGAAGAGGTTTCCTGCCACAATTTCAGCCAGCATTGTACCACAGCCGAAAACCGCTCCGCTACGACGAACTGATTGCCGGAGGGCCCGGCTATCCACCATTGCCTTAGTCGGATGACAGATAAGCCGCAAAGGCGTGTCGGGCAACCTTGCTCGCTGCATCTCTAATTCAACCGGCGCGATCAATCAAGAACGCCGCTTCTACTGAAGCGGCGTTTTTTGACCATCGTTCTGCCCCTCCACAGGCTCGGTGAATTACTCCATTATACACCTTAGCTTGTGGTCCGGTTCTTGGGGCCCACTTCAGGATACAACAAGCCCTCCTCGTTCATTTTTAGTATAATAGCCGGGTAAATTGAGCCAGCATTTCGGCAGGAGAACAAGTATGATCACAAAAGACGGAATAACAACCTTCGCCGCAAGACCCGGCCTGGAGATCGACCCGGAGTTACGCTTATCGCCCACCTGGGTTATTGCCGTGCTGGTCTGCGTGGGGTCAGCTGTGACGTTCATGGGTGAACTGCTGGTTGAGCCGGTACAACGGTTGTCCCAAATACCCTTGGTATGCTTTGGCCTGGCTATGCTTATCTGGTGGCTGGATCGGTTGGGTGGGACTAGGCTCAGCCGCTGGTTTACCCTCATCGGTCTGAGCATCCTCATCAACCTGGCATTCATCCGATTTGGGATATCCGACCTCTACCTATTGATGATCTTGTTGCCCCTTTTGGCGCTGGCGCTCATGACCTGGACTGCGGCGTTGCTCACGGCTTTACTGGAAACTATAGGGCTGCTATTCCTGTGGCCAACCATTGGGATAGACCCCATCTTCCTTGTTCTGACAATCGGGCTGATCTGGACGGTACTCGGCCTGCTGTTGGCCATCATCGGCCCCCAGGTTCGGCGCAGCCAGTGGTTATACGATCAGTTTCACCGAGCGCAGCAGCGATTAGATGAAACGCGGGATCAAAGAGTCCAGTTGGCCCAAATGCAGGAGGATTTGAAATCGGCCTACCAGACCCAGGAACTGCTCAATCAGCGGTTGGTCGTCCTACGTCAGATTGCTGAGGAAGCTGATCAAGCCAAGGCCGCCTTTGTGGCCAAGATCAGCCACGAATTTCGGACACCGCTGAATATAATTCTGGGTCTGATTGACACGATGCTGGAGGTACCTGAAGCCTATGGGAAATCGCTGCCACCCTTGCTCATGCAAGTTCTGGAGATCATACAGCGCAACAGCAATCATTTGGCCAGCATGATCAACGATGTCCTGGATCTCAGCCAGGCCGATGCAGGCCGGCTGAGACTGCATCGGGAATGGGCCGATTTGGCTGACGATATAAAAAATGCGGTGGTGATGGTGGTGCGTCCGCTGATTGAAAGGAAAGCACTCACTTTGCAGGTCAGCATTGATGACGATTTCCCCCAAGTTTACTGCGACAGAACCCGTATCCGACAGGTGGTTCTCAACCTGGTGAGCAATGCGGCCCGCTATACGGAGACTGGCGGCATTATCGTCAAAGCAACGCACCAGGGCAGTGACGTTCTTATCAGCGTAACGGATACGGGTCCCGGTATCACCCCGCAAGAGCTGGACAGAATCTTTGAACCGTTTGCGCAGGCGGACCAAACGCGACCTGCTCAAGGCGGCAGTGGACTCGGCCTCAGTGTCAGCCAACAATTCATCGAACGTCATCAGGGTCGGATATGGGCCGAAAGTAAATTAGGCTTCGGCAGCACCTTCTCATTCACCCTGCCCATCGCCCCGCCGCTGCCGGCCGGGGGCACGTCGGCCCCTGGCTTTGCCGAAGACTGGGTTTGGCATGAACGCACGACCTGGCCTCAATTGCCCGAAATGCCGCGCAAACAACGGATAATGGTTTGTGATGAAAGTGGCGATTTGGCCCCCCTGCTCAGCCGCCATACCGATGAGATTCAGTTTACCGAGAGCCGTGATCTGCCTGGCGCTCTCGAAGCGTTGCAAACCCATCCGACCCATATGCTGATCCTCAATGCAGCCGCTCCCCAACAATTGATCCTATTAGTGGAAGAGGCCCGGCAAGCCATACCTGATATGCCCATTCTTGGGTGTGCCTTTCCGCCGAAAATCAATTATGCCTTAGAGGCCGGGGCTGTCGACTATTTGATCAAGCCGATCGGACAGCCGGATTTAGCCAAGGCCTTGAATTCGCTTGACAAGCCGGTGAAGCGCATTTTGCTGGTGGACGACAATCCGGATATTCGCCAACTCTATACCCAGATGCTCTCTATCATTGACCCTACGTTGGAGATTACCCCCACCGCCAGCGGGGCGGAAGCGTTGGCCGAGCTACACCATCGGGTCCGGGGCAGTGAGGCTCCAGATTTGGTCCTACTGGACATTCTTCTGCCCGATATGCCCGGTTGGCAGGTTTTGGCGGAAAAGAATCAAGACGCGGCGATTCGTGACATTCCGGTGATCGCAATCTCCGGCGAAGAGCTTGTGGCCTGGCCAACTCGCAGTAGCGTACTGTTGGCAACGATGGGTGCGGGGGTACCGATTAACAAGCTGCTGCCCTGTTCCCACCGGCTTGCGGCGCTGTTAATGAAGGCAGATGGGGATTTTGAGTGAACAAATATCACTCTACCCTCTGCAAAAAGCGAACGCTAAAGGCTCCTCATCCGATGCCCCGAGCATATGTGCCTCAGGTACGCTGAGAACGTCTATCCCTCGTTCACGAAGTCCCCGGATAGCGGCTTTTGACACATGTTCATCCGTATAACATCGAATTCTACTCACGCCCGTGTTTCTTCAGCTTCTCTTGTAATGGTGATGAAGATTGATGTAGCAACGCCTCTATAAATACTTCATCTCACCCCGCAACCCGACCATATGCTTCATCCAGCGCCTCGATAAACTCCCGCCGCCGCACCGGTTTTGGCAAAAAAAGCGACGCGCCCAGCGCCAAAGCCAGCTCTTCCCGGCGGATGACAGAGCAGACAATGATGGGAATGGCCCGGGTATCAGGATGCTCATGCAGATAGGCCAGCAGCTCCCAGCCATCCATACCGGGCAGGAGCACGTCCAGGATGATTAGGTTTGGTTTTGTGAGGGCAATGGTTTCAAAAAGGCGTTCGCCATCGGCCAGATGGATGATCTGATAGGGGGTATTGGTGACAGAGATCCGGAAGAAGGTTACCAGATCAGCGTTATCATCCACCACAAGTACGGAAATGGGGTCACCGGCAGATGGCAGACTGAACCGAAAGACAATGCTTTCAGCGGCCCGCCGGATATTGAGCGTATCACCTTGATCGCCCAGAAGCTCTTGGATGAGGTCGCTGCTGGGCAGCGGGGCGCTGCCGGGTAGCGTATCGGTGACAATCGGGCCACCTGTCACGGTGAGGGTGATGATATCCCCTGCCATTTCAGCCAGCAGGACAATTTCGCCCGACGCCATGAGTTGCGCCAACTTCTCGATGGCGGTTAGTAATATTTGCCGCAGCGCCGAAGGCTGAATCACCGCGGTCAGATTTTCTGGGATGGGGTCAACCTTTAATTGAATATTGTGTTTGGCCGTTAGCACCTGGCCGACCTGCACCACCCTGGCGATGACGGCGGCCACCTCGCTCTTGGTCTCCGGCACGTTCTGCTGCAAGATAGCTAACTCTTGCTGCACCTGAGAACGCCACGGGTCGGTTTCAATGTTGCCACCATCTGTTGATGGTGTGCCAGCGACTGCTGGCGTATCTGTCCTCCTCTGGCCCCACAGCCATTGCGCCAAATTATGGATGGCTCGCTTCTGTTCGCGACGAATCTGGCGAATCGACAATTTCATGCGATCACTCGTTTCTTCTTGCGTCAGGCCTTGCCGATAGCGCAAATATAAGAGTTCGTATATTCGCTGACTGTGGGCATAGGGTGCAACATCGGGGGCTGGTTTCAAAGCCTCAATGGCTTTGATGAGTGCAGACTGCATCTCCTTGACGCCCTGCTGCTGTGGCACCCCTAACACCTGCCACAATAGCACCGGTGGCTGGTAAACGGGGTCGTTGAGATGGGGTAATGCTTCGTATAAGGCCTGTTCGAGGACTTCAATCGTTTCCAAATCTTGGTCTTTCGGTTCTGTCATTGTCTTCGCCACACCCTTGTGATATCCATACGCTAGCCGACATTCCCAAAAACTTTTCGAGCCGTTTGGAAGCGCCGCTGCACATGCTCAATCTCCGCCAGTGCGTCACGAATACGAACAGCCAAAATGCGGTCTTGCTCATAACTAAAATTGTATAACAAAGTATCAGCCGAGGCTAGTGTTCCGGCAAAAATTTTTGCCGGATAGAGCGTTTGCGCCGAACAGTTAAAACGGGTTAAGAAATCCACCAAATCCTGCCAATCCGTGTTCTAAATGCGCCCATTTCGATTTTTTGGCCGGTGATTGGCCGGTTCATGGCCTTGTATATCGCCTTTTAGAGGAGTATCTTACGGCGTCAGGATGGTGGAAACCATTTGACATAGGAGCAAATGGTGATTGGGGCAAATTACCAGTAACTTCGCAAGGCAATGCTGAACAATTACTAACGAAAGAAAGGAGCCGCCCATAAAGCAAAAAAAAGTACATTGTAGTCATAACATTTTCAGAGGAGTCGAACTGTCTCCATCGAGACGACACCGGAGAATGAAAATGAATGAAAAACGTTTGAACCGTCGTGACTTTCTGAGAGTTGGCAGTATGTCGGCAGCCGGCCTTTCGTTGGCCGCCTGTGCAGTTCAGCCAGCTCCGGACAGCTCAGCCGAACCTGAATCCGGAATGGCCCAAGCAGATGCGCCAGCCCCAGAAGTCATTGAGATATCCGCTGCCAGACATGGCTTTGATGATGATGCGGTGCTTGAAGGGGAGATTATTTCTGTGTTTCGAGAAAGTCATCCCCACATTAATGTCGAGCCCATAGCATTGCCCTGGGAAGATTACAACACCAAGATCCCGGTCATGATCGCCGGGGGAACGGCGCCGGACACGTTTGCCTGCCATCCCGCGTTGATGTTCCAGGTTGTACACGCAGGGGCCGCGATTCCCATTAACGATTATGTGGATGCGGACTCCGACTTGAACTACGATGACATTCTGTTCCCCGGCGATGCCAGATTCGGGGACGACATTATGGGGTTGCCGCTCTGGACCTCGTCCCATTGCCTGAGATTCAACAAGGATCTCTTCGAAAAGGCAGGATTGCCCACCCCGGCCGACCTTTATTGGGAGGACGGAGAGGACGGATGGAATACTGACAGCTTCGTGGAGATGCTGAAAGAACTCAGCATCGATTCGGATGGAGATGGACAGATCGATCAATGGGGATGCGAGGGTTATTGGGGAACCCACACCCTGGCCATCGTCCGCGCCTTCGGCGGCGATTACCTGGACGATCTGTTCGACCCAAGCAAGTGTACTGTGGAAAGCGCAGAGGTCAAGGCAGCGGTCCAATGGATGGCCGATTGTGTCCTAAAACATGAGGTCCAGCCTTCGCCGGCCCTGAATCTGGCTGAGTTGGGTATCGAATTTAGATCCGGCGCGATCGGTATGGGCATGGCCGCTGGGGGCGCAGTAGAGGATATTCGACCAGGACGGGAGTTTCCCTTTGGCTGGGACTTGGTCCCGCTACCCGCCGGGCCTGCAGGCTTCATTGTCTGGGGCGACACGGACCAGTCTGTGACTTCGAGCACCACACCAAACCCCGACGCTGTCTACGAATGGATGAGCTGGCGAAGCAGCGCGGAGGCTGTACAGCAGACGTATGATGCGGGCGTCCTGCTGGCCACCTATTATATGCCAACTCGCAAGTCTATTTTCGACATGGAGGCATACAACAAGCCGCTGAGGGATGGTGGTCTTGATCCCAAGATGATCCCACGCCTCCTTGGCCACGTGAAGCCAGATCCCTTCGTGTACAGAACGCCGGCTGCCCTCAAAATTATCTTCACGATAGTGTACGAAGAGATAAGGAATGTGCTGCGGGGCACCAAGGATATCGATGAGGCCATGGCAGAAGCCTGTGTGCTAACTGAAGAGGCTCTGGCCGAAGTCTCCTAGGGCAAAAGAATCGCCGGGCAGACACATTTACGCTGCGAAATAGTAGGAACTCAGGACAGGCCCGAGTAGGGTGGAGCGGAGCGGAAACCGTATCCAGGGGTGCGGCTCAAGCAACGATTCGAGGCTTACCCGCACCTTTCGATACGCCTCCGCCCTGCTTCGGCTACTCAAGATGCTACATTCTGAAAATTCGCCTGAATTCTGGGACACACCCGAAGCCGGCTTGAGCATTGACGGGCAAGAGATTCGAGCCTATCATACCCCGTGTTTACCCGTAAACGTGTTTACGCATAAACCGGGGGCTTTCCCGCGTTCTTCCATAAAGGAAAAGACGTCAACATGCTGGGCAAAAATAGAATGTTCTGGCGACGCAACATTGAGGGTTATCTTTTCATCTCACCCTGGATTTTTGGTTTTGTCGTGTTCACCGCCGGGGCCTTGCTCGGCTCATTCTCAATCAGCCTGACCAAATGGAATGTCGTCGGTACGCCTGAGATTGTGGGGTTGGCGAACTACCAGAAGATGGTGGAGGATCGGTTCTTTTGGCAGTCGATCAAGGTCACCCTCTACTATCTGCTCAACGTGCCCCTCAACGTCGTCTTGGGGCTGCTCCTCGCCCTGCTTCTCAATCAGAAAGTGAAGGGGCTTTCTGTCTTTCGCACCATCTTCTTTTTGCCAAGCGTAGCCTCAGGCGTCGCGGTTTCGTTGTTGTGGATGTGGATCTTTAACCCGCGCTTCGGTATCATCAACGTCCTGCTGAAAAAGATTGGCATCATTGGCCCCTTGTGGTTGGGGAGCGAAGCATGGGCGATACCTGCGCTGATCATCATGAGTATCTGGGGAGTCGGCGGCGGTATGCTCATCTACCTGGGCGCTTTGCAGGGCATTCCTACCGCCTTTTATGAGGCGGCCACCTTAGATGGCGCCGGCGCTTGGAAGAAGCTTCTCCACATAACGGTTCCCATGATCACGCCGGTCTTGTTGCTCAATCTGGTCATGGGCGTGATTGTCTCATTCCAGGTTTTTACCCAGGCCTACGTCATGACCGATGGTGGCCCTAACTACGCTACGCTCTTCTATGTGATGTACTTGTACCAGCAGGCTTTCGTGTGGTTCAACATGGGCTATGCATCGGCGTTGAGCTGGATCTTGTTCCTGATCATTTTGGTCTTCACCGTCATCATCCTCAAAACGTCCTCCAGTTGGGTCTACTATGAGAGTGACTGAGGCCTGCCACATTCGTCGTCGGAGGTGATACTCGTGTCCAGTCAAATCGCTGCTGACAGCGTCCCTGGCCGGCAGAAACGCGATCTCTCTTCTGTCAGATACTTCCAGAGCCAACGATTCCAAAATCGCGTTGCTACTATCCTCATCTTTCTTGTGTTAATTGCTGGTACCATTTTTGTCATGCTGCCTTTTTTCTGGATGATCAGCACTTCGCTGAAAAGACCGGGAACAGAATTTGCCTTTCCCATCGAATGGATTCCGAATCCGCCCTACTGGCCGAACTATCCGGATGCATGGACGCTTTTGCCCTTCAGCACATGGTTTTTAAATACAGTAAACATCACCTCCGTCAGCATCATCGGCCACGTGGTGTCCTGTGCAATCGTCGGCTTTGGGTTTGCCCGCATCCGCTTTGTGGGACGTGATGTGCTCTTTGTACTGGTCCTGGCCACCCTGATGTTGCCCTATCCTTCCATCGTGGCCCCCCTATTTTTGCTCTTCAAGAACCTGGGTTGGATCGATACGTTTTTACCCCTGATCGTGCCAACCTTCTTTGCCAGCAATGCCTTCTACATTTTTCTACTGCGGCAATTTTTCAGGACCATACCCATGGATCTGGATGACGCGGCAAGAGTTGATGGCTGTAACACCTTTGGGGTCTTCTGGCACATAGCGCTGCCTCTGACGAGACCCGCTATGGGGGTTATTGCTGTTTTTTCCTTCATGCTTCATTGGAACGATTTTCTGGGACCGCTTATCTTCCTGTCCACAACGGAAAACTTCACGCTGGCCCTCGGCTTGCGCTTCTTTCAGGGCCAATACCAGGTCCAATGGTCACTGCTTATGGCCACCTCCCTCGTGATCCTTATGCCCACCATTGTCGTCTTCTTCGTTGCTCAAAAATATTATATTCAGGGCATCGTGGTGACCGGTATCAAGGGCTAAAGGTGTGTAACATCGTGCAGAAGCAATCCACTCGCGCGTTTCTTATGGTACTATCGATTTTTCCGCTGTGAAGATCGCTTCATCCCCCGTTGGTGCCGCCGATGGCGCGGGCGGTGTGGGGGGTGTCTCTCCACATCTTTTTCCGCACCAAACGCCCGGTATGAAACCCCCGGAACAGGGTTTCATAGGAGAACATCATGAACGATAAGCAAAAAAATGGTATGTCACCAATCATCGATTGTGACGTACACCACGGTGACTTGGCGGACCTGTCTGCGCTCTATCCTTATCTGCCCCGTCACTATGTCGAATATATTGAAGACTTTGGTTCCCTGCTGCCAGATATCGGTTATACAAACGTACCTCCCGCGGCAAACGCAACTCGCCATGACCTGTGGGAGAGCACAAGTATCAACCCGGCTACCGAGCCGGAGGGATACAATGGCCGGCCACATAAGAATTGGCAACAACGACGTAGGACAGCGGGTAACCCAGCAAATCAGCCTGAGGTCTACATAAAACGCCATCTGGACGCCTATAATATTGGACTGGCGGTCCTCACCGGTTCCGCTGTACCGTCTGCGGCCGCAGTTCATCCCGACGCAGAGTACGGACATGCCCTTTGCCGCGCCCACAACGACTGGACGCTCGACCATTGGCTAAGCCAGGATTCTCGCTTTCGGGCCTCGATTCACATTGCGCCGCAGGACCCTGCCTTGGCCGTGCAAGAGATCGAGCGGCTTGGCCCACGTCCGGAGTTCATCCAGGTCTTGATGCCGGCCGGGGCGCGGCTGCCCTTTGGCAATCGTTTCTATCATCCCATCTATGCCGCCTGCCAGGAATTGGGTCTGCCGATGTGCGTCCACTTTGGTAGCGAAGGCTCGGGCATCTCCGCGGCACCCACGGGCGCGGGATATCCTTCATACTACCTTGAGATGCGGATGGCTCGGCCGCAGACTGCAATGGCCCACCTGGCTAGCCTGATTTGTGAAGGCGTCTTCGAGAAATTCCCTGACTTCCGCTTTCTGTTTATAGAACACGATTTTTTCTGGGTGCCGGGCATGCTATGGCACATGGACTCAGACTGGAAGGCTCTGCGCGATTATACGCCTTGGGTCAAGAAGCTGCCCAGTGAATATGTCCGCAACCATGTCCGCTTTGGCTCACAACCCATGCCTGATGTGCCCAGCCGTAAGGACCTGGCCCGTTTTCTGGAGTGGCTGCGGGCGGACGAAGTCCTGGTCTATACGTCTGACTTTCCCCATTGGGATATGGATGAACCCAGCACATTCTTGAGGGGTCACGACCCAGACTTGCGCCGGCGGGTTATGGTTGAGACAGCCCGCGAGCTCTACCAGCTAGACAGTCAACTCACCAGTGCCCCACGAGAGAACGCTGTTCGCGCCCTGTAGGCCTGGGGATTTAGGGAGGTCGATGTCGTGCCTGCATCGACACTCGTTTACTAAGGTAATACGCTGATCCCATCAGCAGGTTTGCTTTGCTAGTCTCGATGTCACTCAGACTGTCTACCACATAAGATCCCGTTGAGCCGAAAATCTTATTGGGCCGCATCTGCATCGGCCACAGGAGAAAGCTCTATGGCTACACGCCAAGCTAAGCAGCGTTATGTGGTTGCTCGGACGGAGGAGTTACCACCGGGTCAGCGACGTATCGTCACTGTACAAGGTCGCGAAATCGCCGCCTGCGTGCCGTTGACGCCGCAATCTGATTTATCAAGGATGAGACTGAGGGGTGAAAAACCCCGCACTAAAGTATCGGGGCTTCCAGTAGCTCAACCGGGGTTTTTCTTAAAGAAAGGCCGGATTGAGCTTGCGATTAGGATAATAATCAAGCCTCTCATCCCCCTGCTGAAACAAGGGGGCTTTCCCGGCCTTTCTCGTAAGATCATGGTGGGCCTGTTCTGGGCCTTACTAGCCATCGCCTTAACCAGCTGCCAGCAAATTGAAACGTCATCTGAAACAGACGTTGTCTCTGTCACGGTCACCCCGGGTTCGCCAAATGGTGCACCGACCTCAACACCAGCCGTGTCGCTGGCGGAATCGCTAGCGATATCGGAGCAACCGCACCGGGCCTCACCCTACCCCTGTGAAGATCGCTTCATCCCCCATTCTCTTGAACATATCACCTCCATTTCAGGTGAGATTGTCAAGAAGTTCGCTAGTAACGGTGCCGGTCTGGCCATTAACGATCTCGACCGTGATGGCGATCTGGATCTGGTGCTGGCGAATTTGGCTGGTTCTAATGCCATCTTTTGGAACGAAGGCGATTTCGCCTTTCAGAAGCAGGAATTCCCTTTCGGTCAGTCGCGCGCCGTCAGCATCGTCGACATTGATGGCGACGGCTGGCAGGACATTGTCTTTGCCCGGCGCGAAACGGCTCCCAGCGTGTGGATGAACGATGGCACATTTCAAAAGGGTGAAAACAATCAGAAAACTCACAGACAAACATCAGCCCAGCCTGGTCAACAGCAATTCGAACAGATTGACGGTTTCACGCGTTTAGATCGGTTCAGCCCTTCCCAACGGGCCTACACCTTCGCCTGGGCCGATCTGGATGGTGATGTTGATCTGGATCTTGTCCTGGCGACCTATCAAACCGAGTACAGGCGCTTTAATAACTATGACTTGAGCGGGGGCGGCGTGGTCTACAATGAAAACAGGGGAGACGACTTTAAAGCGACCCATCTGGCGACCTATTCGCAAGCCTTGGCCCTGCTGCTGGTCGACCTGAATGAGGATGAACATCTGGATATCTGGGTAGGCCATGACTTTCTGATGCCTGACCAGGTCTGGTTGCGCACAGACGATGGCTGGCAGGAAGCAACCCGCTTCGATGAAATTGCCCAAAATACCATGAGCTTTGCGGCAGGTGATATCAACAACGACGGTGGCGTTGAGCTATTTGCCGCTGACATGATGCCCTATGAGCCTACCCAAGCGGCCCTGCTGGCCTGGGCCCCTTTAATGGAGACGATGAAAGACGTCGACGTCGCCCATGACCAGCAGATCATCCAAAACGTCCTTCAGATTGCGACCGGCGATGGGGGATTTGAAAATCAGGCGGTTGCGAGAGGTGTAGAGGCGACGGGATGGAGCTGGTCGGCCCAATTTGGGGATCTGGACCAGGATGGTTTTCTGGATCTCTATGTGGTGAACGGCATGGCAGCAGAAGAAATGTTTGGTCATCTGCCGAATAGCGAATTGATCGAAGAAAACCTGGTCTTCCAGAACGATGGCACGGGTCGTTTTAAGCCAAGGCCCGATTGGGGTCTCAACGCGACGGCTGGTGGTCGCGGTATGAACATGGCTGACTTGGACGGCGACGGCGATCTGGATATTGTGGTCAATAACCTGCTGTCGCCGGCCGTCGTCTACGAGAATCGGCTCTGTGGGGGCCATAGCCTGACCGTTGATCTCCAGTGGCCCAAAAGCAAGAATACCTACGCGATTGGCGCGCGGCTTGCGCTACAGACAACGACGGGTCGATATATGCGTGAGATTCGCTCCAATAGTGGATATTTGTCAGGCGAGCCGTCACAGGTTCACTTTGGTTTCCCCGCAGATAGCCGCCCCATCTCGCTGGATATCCAGTGGCCCGATGGTCGAAAGTCAACGCTTCCTGTGCCGCTATCAAGCACAAGGCTCATTGTAGAGCGCACCAATTGATTCCGAAGCGAAAATGAATGAAAAGCATTTCATTTGATTCTTTGGCCGGTGCTTGGCCGGTTCATGGCCTTGTATATCGCTAATTGGGTCTGCCGATATGCGTCCACTTTGGTAGCGAAGCCTCGGGCATCTCCGCGCCACCCACGGGCGCGGGATATCCTTCATACTACCTTGAGATGCGGATGGCTCGGCCGCATCTGCATCGGCCACAGGAGAAGGCTCTATGGCTAAACGCCAAGCTAAGCAGCGTTATGTGGTTGCTCGGACGGAGGAGTTACCACCGGGTCAGCGACGTATCGTCACTGTACAAGGCCGCGAAATCGGCGTCTTTAATGTCGGCGGCGAATATTTCGCATTGCTGAACTACTGTCCTCATCGGTCCGCGCCGTTATGCCTGGGCCGGCTGCGACCGCTCGTTACCTCAGCCGATGTTCCTCAAGTGGGTCACGAACGCGAAAATGAAATCCTCAAATGCCCCTGGCACCAATGGGAATTTGATATTCGGACTGGCAAAGCGCTCTTCGATCCAAAACTAGCCGTCCGCACCTATGAGGCGAAACAAGAGGAAGATCAGGTCGTCATATATTTGTAATGAATACAATTTGTATGTATTCAGCATCTCGCCCACCATCACAGAATGAATTCTGCGACTAAGATAAAAACAGGCTTCAAGCCTGTTTCATCGCCTGGCTGTAGATTTCAAACTACACAACACGGACTTCATCACCACCGTTGAAACAAAAGCTTTGTCGTACAAAGCCTTCTTCCCGGCTTCTCCCATAAGCTAAGAAAGGGTGTCACCATGAAATTTGGCGCACAGGTCAACTGTTATCTGACAACTTGGGATAACATTCGTGCTGTGATCGAGGCCATGGAAGCGGGCCGGTGGGACAGTCTGTGGTTTGCCGACCACTACATGCCATCGTCGCCAAAGCGGGAAGAAGAGCTGCTGCCAGCCTACGAAGGATATACGCTTATTGCCGCCGCCGCAAGCATTACCGAACGGATGCGGCTGGGCAATTTGGTTTTGGGCAATACCTACCGCAACCCGGCCCTGGTGGCAAAAATGGCCGGAACGGTCGATCAGATATCCCACGGCCGCTTCACCTTAAGCATTGGGGCCGCCTGGTTCCAGCGGGAGCATGAAGCCTATGGCTTTGATTTCCCGCCGATGAAGGAGCGCTCGGATCGGCTGGAGGAAGCCTGTGCCCTGCTGCGAGCTCTCTTTACAGCCGATGGACCGGTCGATTTCGAGGGCCGCTACTACCGGCTCGATCAGGCTCCGCTGTCACCCGGAGGTTACAACAACCGGCAGATTCCGATTATGGTCGGCGGCACCGGTGAGCGGCGCACACTGCGCACCCTGGCCAGATATGGTGACATCATGAACCTGGATGGCTGGGCTGGCGGGCCAATGACCCAAGAATATTACTTTCACAAAGTTGGGGTTCTGGAGCGGCACTGCGAAAACGTTGGCCGAGACCCATCCGAAATCAAGCGTACTATCCTGATGCCGGTCAAGGTCACCGACGATCCGGCTGAAGCTGAAGCCTTCATCGCCAGTCGCAGCCTGGGTGAAGGCACGGCGGCCGGACCCAAGGACTACGTTATTGAACGCATCGGTCAGTTTATGGATGTGGGGGTTGATGAGATCATGTTTGCGGGCTTGCTCACTAGGGACGTTGAGCAGTACCACTACTTTGAAGAAGAGATTTTGTCTGCGTTCGATTGAAGAATCAATTATACGACTTTAGTAAAGCCTTTGAAACGGTGGCAATTAACTTCAGTCTAGCATCCTGAGTAGGCGGATTAGGCCCATAAGGCCACGAAAACTTAATGGAGCCGTATCGAAGGGTGCGGGTTGGCCTCGAATCGTCGTTTGAGCCGCACCCTTCGATACGCCCTCGTACCTCGGGCTACTCAGGATGCTTTCACCTAAAAGTTTCGGTTTCAAACTGATTTGAATATAGAAAGGAGTTATCTATGAAAGTGAAAGCCGCTGTCTTGTACGAAGTGAACCAGCCAATTGTGGTTGAAGAGGTTGATGTGGACGGTCCCAAAGCGGGCGAAGTCCTAATCAAGATCGCCGCGACGGGCGTCTGCCATAGCTGCTACTCCGTTATTACGGGGAAGGAAAAGTGGCCGCTTCCCGCCGTGTTGGGCGATGAAGGGGCCGGGGTTGTCGAGGCGGTTGGATCGGGTGTCAGCCTGGTCAAACCGGGTGATCACGTAGTGCTTTCGATCTCGCCTGCCTGTGGTCAATGTATCTACTGTGTGCGAGGCTATGCCAGCCTCTGCCGCAAGGCAGCCCAGATGAAAGAGCGCCCCCCGCGCTATAGCAAGAATGGAAAGGGCATCTACCAATTCACCGTCGCTTCCTTTGCCGAATATACGGTCGTCCCCCAAGAAGCCGCGGTCCCGATTGACCAGGATTTGCCTCTCGATAAGGCAGCCCTATGTGGTTGTAGCGTCGTCTCCGGCGTGGGTAGCGTGGCCAACACAGCGGAGGTGAAGCTAGGGAGCAGCGTCGTCGTTTTTGGGGCTGGCGGCATCGGGTTGAACGCGATTCAAGGGGCCGCTCTGTCCGGGGCGGCCCAGATCATCGCGGTTGACTTGGTGGAGGCGAAGCTTGAAATGGCTCGACAGTTTGGGGCTACACACACCATCAACGCCAGCAACGGTGACCCGATCTCCGAAATCCACGCCTTGACCGAGGGTTTGGGGGCCGATTATGCAATTGAAGCCATTGGCACAAATGTGACGTATGAACAGGCCATACGGGCCATTCGACCGCGGGGCAAAGCGATCTTGATTGGTTTACCGCAGTCCGAACCGATTTGTCTGGAGCCTCAGCTGCTGATGAACGGGGAGAGGATAATAATGGGCAGTGCCCTCGGCTCGACGCGGATGCGCTATGATGTACCTCGCCTCATCTCACTCTATCGGGCCGGAAAACTGAAACTGGATGAACTTATCACCCAAACCTATCCGTTGGAAGCGGTGAATGAGGCGTTTGAAGATATGCTCAATGGCAAGGTTGCCCGTGGGGTAATTCAATTGTGAAATCACAGCGCATCGTCGCCACAGCTCAGAGCAAAATTGCAGTTGAGGACTTTGAGCTACCATCATTAGAACCAGATCAGGTGCTTATCGAAACGCAGTTCTCTGCAATTTCGCCGGGTACGGAGCTGGCCTTTCTACATCACCTGCCAAATACGCCCGGTGTTTATCCCTACTATCCGGGCTACTCATCCAGTGGTCACGTGGCTGACAAAGGAAGTGCTGTGACTGATTTGGAAGTCGGCCAGCGGGTGGCCTGTAATATTAGACACGCGGCCCGCGCTGTCGTTGAGGCTGGTCGCTGTATCCCTATTCCTGATGGAGTCAGCAATCAGGATGCGACCAGCGCTTATCAACGAATAACGGGGCGTGATGAAGCCTTGATGATGATTGTCTTGCAGTGGAAGTGAGGCCACCAGTGAAAAAGGAGCATCATGTCTCACGAGAATAATATTGACCAAATTAGAGTAGGAATTGCCGGATAAGGGCGCAGCGGCTGGGGTATTCAAGCCAAGCTGACCAAACTGGCGCACGTGTCCGAGGCCCCTTACGACCCGATGACCGGTCAGCCCTTCACCAGGCTCCCGGACAAGGTGAAAATCATCGCTCCTCGCGACAGCTTCTGCTCCACGCACGAAAACTCTCAGCAAGCCCTGCACCTGCAGCTCATTTATGTCAAGAACCTGCGGCGCAGAATCAAAGAGATCATTGAAAGCGAAAACCACAAACGCAGACAGACAGAGCCGGAAAGCGAGGCGGAAAACCGGACGGAACGGGAAGCAGACGCAGGCAACCGGGAAGAGCAGGAAGCAGCCACTGAAGACCGGACAGTATCGGAAACAGTCACGGGAAACCAGGAAGAGCAGGAAACGGGCAATGGAGATCGGGCAAAACCGGATAAACCCCCGGGATTCCAGTTCGTGATGGTAAGAGACAACAGGTTTCTGGCAGAGCCTGAACCAGATCAACAGGCCGACTTGCAAACGGTTAGGCAGCAGCTGGTGTCCCTGATAGCGGCACGGGCAAACGGGAAAAAGAAAGCAAATGATATATAATAATCAATGCTGCTACCCAAGGGGAGCAGCTGTACACCCCTGCCCGGAACTTGTCCCGCAAGCGGCGCATCCACCCCCCAAACTGCCCTCCCGCAGTCTCAAGCCACTAGCCCCTAACC
>VXRG01000183.1 GCA_009838625.1 Caldilineaceae bacterium SB0664_bin_27 | reverse complement strand
ATCCCTCGTCTGAGAGACAGATGGACGAAGTCCAACAGGCTGAAGACCGGCAGCGCTTGGATTCCGGCCATGACCGGTGGACGTTCTTCCCCCTTTATTTCCACAAAAAAAAGCAGACAAGAAGCGTTCCTGGTCCTCCATCAGGACGGCAGCAGCGGCAGACGTGACGTCCTCGCGTCGCAGGCAGAGAGGACAGTGTTGAGCGGCGCAAGGAACACGGAGTTCCCACACGCATTCGCCGCCGCCGAAGAGATGCGTGCGTGGAGACTCTTGCACCTGGCACCGGAAATACTGCGACAGCCAAGTTTCACGAGGGCGCCCGAAAAGCTGGGCGAAGGTGGCAGAAACCTGGCCAACGTGCTGGCCCGCATTAAGGCGGCCGATCCTTTGCTGTTGGCCGACGTTTCTCGAGATCTGTCGAACCACCTTCCTGAGGCAGTTCGGATTGACGTGAAGGAGGATCCCGCCGCTGGCCAAATGGTGATCTGTGCCCAAACGGAGGATGGTCGGCAGTTCTCGTCACGGGCTCTCTCTGACGGCGCGCTGCGCGCTCTTGCTTTGGTAACACTGAGGAACGACCCTGAGCACGGCGGCCTCCTCTGTTTCGAGAACCCGGAAAACAGCGTTCATCCTTCCCGCTTGAAGGGACTGACGCAGCTTCTACAGGATCTGACAACCGATTTCTCATCCTCAGACGAGGAGGGCGCACCCCTGAGGCAGGTAATTTGCAACACACATTCCCCCGTATTTATAAGCCACCCGGATATTCTGTCTCACGTTCTCTTTGCACATTTAGCGCCGTACGCCGACCCTGAAGGCAACTCTCAACTTCAGACTGCAACTCGCATGGTTCCGGTAATTCCCGACCCGTTGCAGCCGGCACTCCCGATTCCCGAAGAAGTGCAAAGTTACACACTCAGCGAAGTCCTGAGTTACCTGCAGAGCGCCGACCTGGCCACCGCGCGGTCCCATTTGGGCGCCCACTTGGCCCATGACCTTGACAGTTTCACTTCCGAGGGCGAAACGGAAAACCCAGACTAGGCGCCACTTTTCGGCTTCAGATCTTTCCCCTGAATGGCAGCCTTTTTCCTTCATCTCGGAATTCGTTCAGCAGCAGAAAGATAGAGTAAAATAGGAGAATCATGCCCAATATTCAACCCTCTACTTTGCGAGACGTCGGCTATCAACTTTTCGAAGCTTCTGGCTGCACCGCCGAGGATGCTCGCGCTGTGGTCGACCACCTTGTGGAGTCAAACCTCTTCGGCCACGACTCCCACGGCGCGATTCGCTACTACGAATACACGCGTGCCATTCGCGAGGGACGTTTTCAACCGCGGGCAACCCCCACCATCGTTCGTGACTATCCAAGCACGGCCGTCGTAGACGCAGGCGGAGCACTGGGTCAGGTTGGAGCGACCTTTGCAATAAGGCTGGCCACTGAGAAGGCCAGCCAACACGGACTGGCAACTGTTACCCTTCGCAATACAAGTCATGTAGGTCGCGCAGGCGCCTATCCGCTGATGGCGGCCCGCGAGGGCAACATGATCGCCCTGGCATTCGTGAACGCCGGTCGGCTTGGGTACCAGATAGCCCCGTTTGGCGGGCTTGAAGGCCGGTTGAGCACCAACCCGATCGCGTTTTCCGCACCCCGCCCCGACACGGACCCGATCCTGGTCGACATGACCACCTCCGTCGTCGCCGAAGGCAAAGTTCGAGTCGCTATCAACCAGGGAAGCCAGGTCCCCGAGGGCTGGCTGATCGATTCCGAAGGCAACTCCACGACCGAACCGAATGATTTCAGGGCCGACCCTCCAGGCGCAATCCTGCCACTGGGCGGGGTAGTAGCCCATAAAGGCTTTGCCCTCGGTCTTGTGGTAGAATTGCTGGGCGGTGCGCTCAGCGGCGAGGGCTGTGCCGACGGTTCTCGGACCATGAGGAGCAATGGCGTCCTCTTCACCGTCTACAACATCGAGCACTTCACCGAGCTCTCAACCTATTATGAGGAAGTAGAGGCGTTGCTCCGTCACGTCAAGTCAAGCCGCCTCGCGCCAGGATTCAATGAGATTCTGGCCCCGGGCGAGCCCGAATTCCGCAGTGCGCAGCGTAAAGAGAAGGACGGGATCGATATAGACGAGACGACTTGGGCCCACATTTGCCAGGAAGGACGCATTCTGGGGCTCGATCCGGACAGCTGGTAGAGAGCGCCATACTGCTGCGGCCCACCGATGCCGCACGAACTGATCCGAAAACAACGCTGAAGGGAGCAAGCCATGGAACAGATGACTTCGAAACAGCGGTTTTTGGCCGGGCTGAACGGCGACCCCGTGGACAGGCCGCCGGCGGCAAGCATTGTGTCCGTTATTACCTACGAGCTGATGGACATTACCGGGGCACACTTCCCCGACGCCAATACCGAGCCCGAGCCTATGGCGACGCTCGCCGCCGGTGCACACGAAGTGATGGGGTTCGATAGCGTAATGCCGATCTTCAGTATCGCACAAGAGGCCATGGCACTCGGCTGCCAGGTAGACTGGTCCGATACAGACATGATGCCGAATCCTACGGATTCACCCTGGGCCGATCGCGATGTGGAGATCAAACTGCCTGACGGTTTTCCCGATTCGTTCCTGGAGGACAAGTACGTCAAGTGCTCCATCGATGCGATCCGGCTGCTCAAGCAGCACTTTGGCGATGAGGTCATGGTCCTGGGCAAAGTCATGGGGCCCTGGACACTTTCCTACCACTGCTACAACACGCAGGAGTTCCTCTTCGACACGATTATGGACCCCGACCGTGTTCGTAAATCGCTCGAAACGCTGGCGCCCGTACCGCTGGTCTATGCCGCGGCCCAAATTGAGGCGGGCGCAGACGCAGTCGTCTGGGCCGATCATGCCACCGGCGACCTCGTTCGAAACACAATGTACCGGGACTTTCTCTTGCCCCATCACCAGGAGCTTGTGCCCCAGGTGGAGGCGCCCGTCATTCTGCACTGTTGCGGAAGGACCCTGGACCGGGTCGAGTATTTCAACGAGGCCGGTTTCGCCTGTTATCATTTCGAGTCGGCCAACGCACCAGACCTGATGGTCGAAAAGGCCGCCGGTAAGATGACGTTGACTGGCAATGTCAATAACCCGATAACTCTGTACGCCCGTGGGCCCGCGGAAGCACGCGCCGAAGCGCAAGCTGCCATCGACGCCGGCGTGGACATTATCGCTCCGGAATGCGCCGTTCCCTTGCAGGCGCCGGTTGCCAACCTCAAGGCAATTGTGGAAACGTGCATTGACAACCCCAAACAATAGGAGCCCTGTACCATGAGCCGCGAAGAGGAAATCAAAGAAGGGCTGTTTGAACACACCTTAGTGGGTGAAGCCGCTGAAGTAGTCGAGTTGACCCAAGAGGGAATCGAACTGGGAATGGACCCCTTGGATATCCTCTTTGGCGCGCTGATTCCTTCTTTGCAGGAAGTTGGCCGATTGTTTGAGATTGGCGAGTATTTTGTGCCTGAAATGCTGGTGGCGGCCCGTGCAATGCAAGGGGCCATGGCCCTGCTGCGGCCCCTACTGGTTGACAAGGGGGCGGAGCCAATTGGCAAGGTCGTCATGTTGACGGTCAAAGGCGATGTCCACGACATTGGCAAGAATCTATGCAATATCATGTTGGAGGGCGAAGGTTTCGACATTGTCGACTTGGGTGTAAATGTCAAGCCAGAAGATGTCGTTGCCGCGGTTCAGGAACATGAGCCCCAGCTCCTGGGCTTTTCCGCGTTTCTGACGACAACGATGCCTTTCTTCAAGTCCAATCTGGCTGCGTTGACCGACGCCGGTCTGCGAGACTCAGTCAAGGTGATGGTAGGCGGCGCCCCGGTTACACAGGAATACGCTGACAGCGTCGGCGCCGACGGCTTCGCGCCCGATGCCAGCGCCACAGTCCGCCTGGCAAAGCAGCTCATGGTCGACATGGGCTATGACGTCAGCATGGGCGGCGACGACGGAGAAGGCGCGACGGCTCTGGCCAGCGCCGTACAGGCCGTCGAGGAACTTATGGTCAAGTCCGGACAACATGAAGAGTAGCCCGATATGAATACGGTGATTTCCTCCGCGAAGCAGACTGTCATTATTGGTCCCGAACACCCCTTTGTAATCATCGGCGAACGTATCAACCCCACCGGCCGCAAAATCCTGACAAAGCAGATGATTGATCGTGACATGACCATGGTCTGTCGCGACGCGCGCCGGCAGGTCGATGCGCAGGCCCACGTGCTTGACGTGAACGCCGGCGTACCCGTCGATGGCGTTGAACCGGAAATCCTGCGGCAGGCGATTCAGGCCGTTCAGCAGATAGTGGACGTGCCCATTTCTATAGACTCATCTGTGGTCGAAGCGCTGGAGGCGGGGCTCGCAGTCTGTGAAGGCAAGGCCCTCGTGAATTCGGTAACCTATGAGGATGAGCGGCTGGAGACTGTACTGCCCTTGGTCAAGAAGTACGGCGCGGCGGTAGTTGGCGTTGCTAATGACGATACCGGCATATCCAATGACCCCCAGGAACGGCTTCGTATCGCCACCTGCATCGTGGAGCGAGCCGCAGACCACGGCATTCCCGCCGAAGACGTTGTAATCGATCCCCTGGCGCTGACGGTCAGCGCCGACGACAATGCCGCCCTGATCACTCTGGAGACGATTCGCCTCATCCGCGAAGAACTTGGTGTGAATATGACTTGCGGAGCCAGCAACATTTCCTTCGGTCTTCCCTGGCGGCCGACGGTGAACGCCGCGTTCCTGTCAATGGCGATCGCGGCAGGGTTAACCTCGGCAATCACAAATCCTCTTGAGACCGAAATCCGCCACACGATCTACGCCGCCGACCTGCTGATGGGGCACGACGCCTATGCGGGAAACCTGATTCAGGCATTCCGAACGGAACGAAAGCGCCAGCAAGAGTCCGGTTAGCTCTCGTTTCGTTCAAAACGGATACGCATCTGCGTTCGCTGCTATGACAACCTCTGCGCCCACCGGCACCAAGAAAGTCTCCATCGAGTTCCGTCCCCACGATAAGGTGACCCGCGTCCCCTCCGGCATGACGATATTCAATGCCGCAAACTGGATCGGCCTGCCGATCGACAGCACCTGCGGCGCAAAGGGCACTTGCGGGAAATGCAAGGTACGCATCCTTCACGGCAACAACGGGGCCACCGCGGCCGATCGCAGGATCTTCACTGAAGAGGAGCTGGCCGACGGGTGGCGGCTCTCCTGCCGAAGTGAGGCAAATTCTGACGTCGTTTGCCACGTACCGCGGCTGATGGGAAATCCCAAGGCGGCCTTAATGGGCTTTGCCCGCCACGTGATCCTGAATGCCAACGTTTACAAAATACCCCTCACTCTGACGCCGCCATCGCTGGAAGATCAACGAAGCGACTACAGCCGCATCCGCGAAGCTCTCGAGCCTGAAGGATATGCAATTGAAGCCTCTCTGAATCTGTTGCGCAATTTGCCCGGTGTTCTGCGCCGCAGTCAGTGGCAGGTTACTGCGGTTGTAGTCGGAAACGAACTGGTCAGTGTCGAAGAAGGCGACACCAGCAATCGCGCCTACGGGCTGGCCTTTGATATTGGCACGACGACCGTTGTAGGAATGCTGATAGATCTCAACAGCGGCGCACCTGTTGCAGTCCGCTCGACTCTAAACGGACAAGCCGTTCAAGGGGCCGATGTCATCTCCCGGATCAGTTACACGATGCTCAATGAGGACGGCCTGTCCGAACTCAATGAAGTCATCCTGAGGACGCTGAACAACCTCATTGCGCAACTGCTGGATGAAGGGCAGGTGTCTCCTCATGAGGTTTATGAGGTAGTAACCGCCGGCAACGCCACGATGCAGCACCTGTTCCTTGGGGTCGACCCGGAAGCGATTGGTCTTGAACCGTTCATTCCCGTCGTGGAGGATATGGTACAGGCTTCGGCACAGGAAGTGGGTCTGGAGATTCTGCCACAGGCACAGGTGCACTGTCTTCCCTATCTCGGGGCTTATGTGGGCGCCGATCTTGTCGCCGGGCTCCTGGCAACAGGCTTGGCGCAAAATGAAGGCGTACGGCTCCTGGTTGATGTCGGCACAAACGGCGAAATCATCCTGGGGTCTGCGGCCCGGACAGTGGCGACGGCTGCGCCGGCAGGACCTGCCTTCGAGGGCGCACAGATCCAGGATGGCATGCGGGCGAGTGAAGGGGCAATTGAGGCAGTGACAATCACACAGGCTGGGATAGATCTCCAGGTGATTGGAGATGTGCCCCCGATCGGGCTCTGTGGTTCCGGCCTGCTGGACGCGGTAGCTCAGTTGCGACTGAGCGGGCTCATGCTTCCGTCGGGCCGCTTCGTAAAGGCGAACGAAGCCTACGAAATGGTCGCTCCCGAGTTGGCGCGGCGCATCATTACCGACGAAGAAGGGCGGCGCTCCTTTGTATTGGCATGGCCTGAAGAGTCAGGAGGTGACAAAGCGATCGTTCTGACTCAACGAGACGTTCGTGAGCTTCAATTTGCCAAGGGATCCATCGCCGGCGGCATCGACGTGGTAATGCAGGAGCTGGGGATCGAGAACGAAGACCTGGTCGAAATCTTCCTGGCCGGTTCTTTTGGAAGCTACATAAATCCCCAGAGCGCACGCATAATCGGGCTGGTGCCCCCCGTCCCTGTTGAACGCATAAAAGCAGTTGGCAATGCAGCCGGTGAAGGCGCCAAAATCGCACTCCTCTCATTTCGTGAGCGCATGGTGGCCCGGTCGTTGCCTGAAATCGTGGAGTACCATGAACTGTCGGGGCGTGGAGACTTCAACGATTCATTCCTGGCCGTGCTGCAGTTCCCTGAACTGGACACAATCGGACTGGAATCAACTGCGGTAGCTGACGCGGTCTGAGAACTCAGTCATTCAGGTCCTACCTCTAGAGGGACAATCGACAGTTGTCCCGTTCCAGCACTCCCTCATTTACAAGCGTCTCAGGTACTCCCCCTTGCAGGACGGTTACTACGTTTGCAGCGGCTTTTCGGGCCAGTTCGGCCGTGGCCGCCACTGAGTAGAATGCTGCATGCGGAGTAACGATCACGTTTTCAAGCGCCAGCAGAGGGTTGTCCGCGGAGGGCGGCTCCGGATCCGTGACATCGAGAGCAGCCCCGCCGATTCGTCCATCCTGGAGGGCGCGTATGAGAGCTTCCTCGTCAATCACGCCTCCACGACTGGTATTGATCAGCAGAGCCGAGGACTTCATCTGAGCAAGAGCGGATTCATCAATGATGTGGGCCGTTTCCTCGGTTAGCGGGCAGTGTATTGAAACGTAGTCGGAGGTGGAGAGAAGCGCGGCAAGGTCATTCGTAACTTCGACGCCCTCCGGGGCGTCACTTTGTCGCAGCCTGGGCGTATAAGCAATCACACGAAGGCCAAATCCCAGTGCCTTGGGAACCAGGGCGCGGGCAATGTTCCCGAAGCCGATCAGTCCTAACGTCTGTCCTCGCACGCGCGGGATAGGACGGGGCGTCTCTCTGGTCCAGCCGCTTCGATCGGGGTTACGTGCCAGGGGGAGCAGTTGGCGCGCCGTTGCCAGCAATAGCGCCATGACGTGATCAGACACCTCCTCCAGGCAGAAGTCGGGAACATTGGTGACGAGCATGCCCAGTTCCGTAGCTCGTCCAATCGGAATGTTGTCCAGGCCGATACCATATCGGCTGACTACCTTGCAGTCAGGCGCGATGTCCAGCGCCTCTGGCGGCACATCTTTCCAGCATGTCAGGATCGCGTCCGCTCGCGGCGCCAGCGCGATGATCTCTGCGGGCGTTCCCCCTCCAGCCAGCATGATCTCGCCCTCTACTGCCGACAATACCTCCTTTTCAATTTCATAGTCCGGCCACGCAATATCGGTAATGAGAATACGGCTGGTCATTTCAGCAACTCCATTCTGTTCCTCTGGAAATAGTACGAATCAGCCCGGCTCTCACAGCTGCCAGATTCACTCTGTTCTTCGAAGTCTCTGCAAAAGCCCCTATTACCCGCCGGTCATCTTCGCAGCGATCTTTTCGGCCATCATCATTATTGTTGCATTGATATTGGCGCGCACACTGTCGGGCATTAGTGAGGCGTCGACGATTCGCAGGCGATCGATTCCGTGTACGCGGCCCCACTGATCCGCGACAGCCAGCGGGTCTGAGGACAAACCCATTTTGCAAGTGCTGGATGTATGGTGTCCCGTGTCGGCGTTGCCGAGCATCCATCGGTCCAGGGCGTCGTCATCATGCAGGTCGTCGCCAGGACCTTCTAATACGCGGCCGCAGATGCCGCGAAAAGCGGGATGCTCCTCAATCAGCTCAGTACAGAGGCGGATCGATTCCCGCTGGCGCTCGCGGTCGAACGTTTCTTCATAGTAGCGATAATCGAGCAGAGGCTGGTCTTTGATGTTGTCGCTGGCCAAACGTAACTCGCCTTCACCGACGGCGAGGTTGACCGTTGGGCGCACGAAGAGATGGTCTCCGATATCGCTGGCCTGGTCGGGCACAGCGGCGATGTAGACAATCATGTCGTTGGTCAAATGCGAGCCATCGGCTGTATAGCGCAGGCAGGCCTGATGCCAGTGGAAGCGGTTTGTAGGGCTGAATCGCAGCTCCCAAAGCAGGTTTAGAGTCGGGTGGTCGCGCAGGTTGCGTCCCACACCTGGAAGATTGTGGCTGACTTCCACTCCGACTTCGCGTAGGTGCTGTTCAGGGCCGATTCCTGAGAGCATCATGATCTGCGGCGTCCCGATGCTACCGGCGCAGAGTACGATTTCGTCGGCCAAGTACTCTTCAATCTGGCCGCCGCATTCCACCTCAACGCCAATTGCCTTCTCTCCTTCCAACAAGACTCGGCGCGTTGTACAATTGGCGAAAATGTGCAAGTTGGGGCGTTTTCGGGCTTGGGCCAGGTAGGTTACGGCGGTACTCTGGCGCACACCGGCGATGTTGTTGAGGGGAAACGGGCCAAAACCGGTTGATCCAGGTAGATTGGCGTCGGGGCATTCGGGGAACCCGGCCTGGCGGCAAGCTTCACCCCAGGCCTGCTGATCCGGGCCCCACTCTTTTTCCCGGTAGCGGCGAATGCCGATGGGGCCATCGCTGCCGTGGAAATCTGCCGACCCATAATCGTGGTCGTTCTCAAGCTTGCAGTAGTAGGGAAGAACCTGGTCGAAGCTCCACTCATGGTTGCCCATATCGGCCCAGGCAGCGAAATCCTCCGGAATGCCGCGCAGGAAGATCTGGGCATTGACCGCGCTGGAGCCGCCCACTATCCTTCCCCGCGGCACCGGCAAGCCGTCGCGCAGCGGCGACGCTAGCCCCGTGTATCCCCAGTCATGGCTCTTGGCGATAATTCCGGAAGTCGTACCGTAGCCCAGTCGAACGTCAGCCGGGAGCGCGTCAATCGTCGGGTAGTCCGGGCCGGCTTCCAGTAGAAGCAGCTGACGGCTCGAATCTTCTGACAAACGGGCGGCAAGAATGTTGCCCGCCGACCCGGAGCCCACGATCAGAGTGTCATACTTCACGCGGCAATCGCTCTCCAGGATTCAGCTGCCGCGGTCTACGCATTGGCAGCCGCCGTTGACCACAATTCATCGCCTTCTTTGCGCTCGCGATAGCCGCTGACAATCATGCCGGCCCGTTCCACTCTCTGGCCGGCCACCTCGCGATTCTGCGGATCGCGGTAACCCATGCGAACAAGCCGGCGGGGCTTCTTCGTCTGGTTGATGTAGGAGCCGTGGATGGTATCGATGCAGAAGACAACGACATCGCCCGCCTTAGCCGGAACAGCCACGGTTTCTTCGAGGTGGAACTTATCGGTAGGCAGATGAGGTGAGCAAGGGCCGTCTTCAGTTTCGGTAATGTGGTCCAGGTGGCCCATCTTATGGGAGCCGTCCAGGAAACGGATTTCCCCGTTCTCATGACTGGTGTCATCCAGGTGTACCAGGACGTCGATGAAGCGCCCGTCCTGATGCGGATAGAAAGGATTGTCCTGGTGCAATGGGAAAGGATGACCTGTCTGCGGCGGCTTGATGTGAAGGGTGGTATGATGCAGTTCCACGTTGGGACCCAATAGATCGCTCAGTGCTGTAGCGAGCTTGGCGTTTGTAGCGGCCCGCATCCAGGCAACCGAGTAATAGTGAAGGTCTTGCATCGCCGTCAACTTGGATTTCTTCTCGGTTGCCGGGTCCATGTAGGCTTGGCGCCACGGGCCGGACCAGCCTGGGTTGGTGAAGGCCCAGTCTTCAACGAGCCGGTCCAGCTCGTCGGAGAGTTCCTGGGTCTCTTCAGGTGTGAACAGTTCCGGAATACGCAGAAAACCATGTTCGTGGTAGAAGCCGATCTGTTGTTGTGTGAGCATTGGGACATCCCCCTTCCATGAGCTGGAACGCTATGCGGTCGGTTGCAACGAGTCCAGGGTTCCTTTCAATGTGTATTCTGGCGGCAGGGACGGCGCGCCTGGTAAATTGCCCGGGAGAACGGTTCAGCCGCGCGTCATGCAATTGGCAGCAGTTCGTCCCCCTCTTTTCGTTCGCGGTATCCGCTAACCATCACGCCTGGGCGCCCCATACTTTGGCCGTACTCCTGCCGGTTCTGCGGGTCCCGATAGCCCATGCGCACAAGACGGCGGGGCTTCTTCGTCTGGTTGATGTACGAGCCGTGGACGGTATCGATGCAGAAGAGCACGACGTCACCGGCCTTGGCTGGGACCGCTACGGTATCTTCCAGGTGGAATTGGTCCGTGGGCAAGTGGGGAGAACAAGGGCCGTCTTCTGTCTCCGTAACGTGGTCGAGATGGCCCATCTTGTGGGACCCGTCCAGAAAGCGAATCTCACCATTCTCATGGGATGTATCGTCCAGGTGGACCAGGACATCGATGAAGCGTCCGTCCTGATGGCCGTAGAACGGGTTGTCCTGGTGCATCGGGAAAGGATGACCTGTCTGCGGCGGCTTGATGTGCATGGTGGTGTGGTGCAACTCAACGTCTCCACCCAAGAGTTGACTGAGGGCTTTGGCAAGTTTGCGATTGGTGGCAGCCCGCATCCAGGCCACAGAGTAGAAATGTAGATCGTGCATCGCGGTCAATTTGGACTTCTTTTCTGTTTCCGGATCCATGTACGCAAGCCGCCAGGGGCCGTTCCAGCCAGGGCTTGTGAAAGCCCAATCTTCGACAAGGCGGTCCATTTCTTTCGACAACTCCTTGGTCTCCTCCGGAGTAAACACTTCGGGTATGCGCAGGTATCCGTGCTCGTGGTAAAAGTCGACCTGTTGTTGAGTCAGCATTTGGGCGTCTCCTTTAGGGGCGTTTTTCCCCTTCGTTCTGGAAAGGACCGTGCACAATGGCCCGCGCTGACCGGCAATGCGGTCGTTCGGGCGTTTGCAGCAGTTTCTGGTCAGGCCACAGCCTGGGCGTTTCTCAGATCGTTCAGCAGTTCAGACCCAATTGTCAAGGGAGGTTGCTCTGGAAACATGAAAAGTAAGGCGGCTTTCTTGCCGCATAGTTTACCGAAGGTAAAGCGGAAAGCGCAACCATAACCGCAGCCTCACTCGCAGCATTTTGCCTCAAGACGTCGGACCTCTTGAATCTTCATAAGAGGACGCCAGTTCACATTTCAGTTCGCGACGAATACGTGCAGCCGTAGCTTCGATCAGAGCGAAGTCGTCTCCAGGCAATGCTTCCTTCAAGAACGAAAAGGTCTCGCAATAGAGCAACAGGCCGGAGGTAACTTCTTCGCGCAGTGAAAATGAGTCATCCTCGTCCCCGACTGCTACACCGAAGGCTCGGTGCAAGAGTTTAGCCCATTCGGTCTCCGGACCGACTGCATTTACCACATCGCTGAAGAAGGTGTTGTCGCTGGTAGCCAATACGCCCTTGTGCAGCCGCATTACCCAAGCCAGTCCCCAAGACAGTCCGAAGCGGGCGTTCAGCAGGCGACCGGTGTCGTTTCGGCGCAGACCCTCCAACCCCTTGTGAGCCTCTTCGATCCACCCTACCAGCTCTTTGCCAGCCAGTTGGTCGGCCTTCTCCTGAAGCGCCGGCGTCCACTTGAACTCCATTGCACGCTGCTGAATTGCCGCAAAAATACTCTTCGGATCCCATAGGGCGCGCCCGTCGCGCAGACCGATAATGATGTTTAGAGCAAGACCGGGGTCGGAAAGCCAGTTCTCCACCTGGCTGGGGGTGACGGTGCTAAGCACGACAAGCAGGCGGCGGGGGTAAAGAAGTGCGCGTTGATTCCCATTCCGCCCTATGGCAACAGGCCCCTGGTCGATCAGAAGGCTCCGAGCATCTGCTTCGTGTTTGTCGTCGTCAACAAAATGCAAGATGTCCAGATCGCTGTGAGGCCCGGCATCGCCGCGAGCATAGCTACCCAGTAGTGCGAAGGCTACCGAATATTCAGTCTTCCAGTCTTCAAGGTAGGCGCGGAGTTCGGACGGCAGGTCCATTTGGATATTCCGCTCACGGCTCGTGGCGGCGCACAAGGTCCGGCCAGACAGGCGCCAACTTGCCTTTGACATCGAGTTCGGCCACGTCCAGCGCCGGTCCTTCAACTGGCACCCCGTGCTCGATGAGGACATCGAAATACGGCTCACGGCTGTCAGCAAGGAGCTGGAGCAGCTTAGTGCGCATCTCCGCACAGGTTTGCGCGTCCGTATCTGCCAGATTGTTCATCTCGTAGGGGTCGTTTTTGAGGTCAAATAGCCGTTCGTGCCCCGTCTCGTAGAATGCGTATTTCCAACGAGAAGTCACCACCCCGCGCCAGTCCAGAAAATCCAGGTTCCAACGGGGATTGCCAGACATTTCGATGAGGACGGCATCCGGCCCGACAAAGTCCTGGTTCCCGATCAAAGCTTCGCTGAAGTCTTGCCCCTGGCAGTGGACAGGGATGTCCAGCCCCAGCAGACCGAGAGTGGTCGGGAAGAGGTCAACGAGGCTGAACAGCAGTCCGTCCCTCCTGCCCTGCGCCGGTATCCGTTCCGGCCAGTGAAACAGGGCGGGAATGCGGACGGAGTTTTCGTGGGGATTTTCCTTGCGGTTGATGGCCCCGTGCGTTCCCATATAGTCTCCGTGATCGGAAAAGTAGACCGTGAGCCGGTTGCTTCTGAACTCCGCCAGGCCGTCGAGCGCCTCCCTCAAACGGCCGATATTCCAATCAAGGTTTTCAACCATGGCGTAGTAGGTGGCCAGTTGGGACCGCATCTCCGGCGAGTCGGCAAAGCTGGGGGGAGTCTCGAGCGCGGAAGGATCGAATCTCTCGAACTCGTCGGGCGCTTCAAGAGGAAAGTGGGGAGGTTCAACGCTGAGAACCAGGAACAGGGGCTCGTCGCGATCGTAAGACTCCAGATAGTCAATGGCCAGTTCGGTGAGGAAGTCAGTCTGATATCCGTCCATCTTGCGCGGGTCGGCCTCATCTTCGTGATAGTAAAAGCCTTTGAAGGGCGCGTTGTTGATCTCGAACCCATACCAGTCCTGAAAGCCGGCCCTGTGGTATTCCGGTGTGCGGTGGGGCCAGCGCGTGAATTCCTCTCTTTCCGCCCTCACGACGGGCGGCTCCTGATTTTGGACGACGCCGCAATGCCATTTGCCGAAATAGGCAGTGTGGTATCCGGCTGCACGAAGAGCTGTCGCCGTGCTCGGCGCACCGGCCTTGAACACATCAAAGAAGTATTGCACGGGCCCGGAATGCGCGTGCCGCCCCGAGAAAATCGTTCCTCGCGAAGGCGTACAGATCGGGCAGTTGGCGTAGGCGCGGTCGAAGCTGACCCCTTCGGCGGCCAGACGGTCCATATTTGGCGTACGCACATTGGCATCGCCCATATGGCTCATTGCGCCGCCAAAGTGCTCGTCGGACAGGATGTAAATTACGTGTGGTTGACGGGGCATTTCGGCTCCTGGTCGGGTGGCACAACAAGAAGAGGGGGTTGGTCGCGTCTCTTGTCCTTGTCATCGAATTGCCGGGGCCTGGCGGTGTTCAGACGTTACATATTTCAAATGCCTGCCGCAGCGCTTTGACGACATCGCCTCGCGGGTGAAACTCGTGGCCCACGAAGCCGTCGTAGCCTGAACGGCTGAGCGCCCTGCAGATGCCGCGGTAGTTCAATTCCTGGTTGTCATCCAGTTCGTTCCGCCCTGGGTTTCCCGCAGTATGGATATGGCCGATTGCGTCAAGATTCTCCGTCATCGTGCGGATCACGTCCCCTTCCATGATCTGCATATGGTAGATGTCATAAAGAAGCTTAACGTTAGGACTTTCTATTTGCTGCAATACAGCCAGCCCCCAAGCACTATGGTCACACTGGTAGCCTGCATGGTTCACTTTGGAGTTGAGCAGTTCCAAATTGAGATTAACTCCCTTGGCCTCAGCGTGCGGGGCGGCGCGGCGAAGACCGGCGGCGGTGTTCGCGATGGCCTCCTGCTCACTCATTCCCGGAATGCGGTTTCCGCTGAAGCAAATCAATCCGTCAACTCCGTATGCAGCCGCTACGTCAATTGACTCGCGCAGCTCTTCCGCAATTCTGTCATGATTGTCGGCATTGTTGAGACCATCCGGCAGAGAGTCGTGTCCTCCGATGCTTACCACACGCAGGCCATGCTTGGTGGCAGATTCGCAGAAGCTTGAGAAATCGTCGCCTCGCCCCCAGATCTCGACCGCCGGGTACCCGATCTCGGCAATCGCTGCGAAGAGCACGTCCTGTGACATGGTGTTCTGGGGAAGGATCGGGACACAGACTGACTGTTTGATTGGCATGCAATCCGTCCTGTAATGAGGGAGGGAAAACCTCCCTTTGGGAAATCTAATAGATTACCTTATTCAGGGGATACTCGATGATACCTGTGGCGCCGGCTTGCTTCAGGTCGGGGATAAGGTCGCGAACGATCTTTTCGTCAATGATCACTTCCAGCGCGACCCAGTCCGGGTCGGTCTGGTTGGTAATCGACGGCGTGTGCAGTGCCGGAAGCTGCTCAGTGATGGCATCCAGTGAGGAGCGCGGCAGGTTCATTTTGAGGCCCACCTTGGCGCTGGCCTGGAGCGCGCCCTTCAGGAGCATTGCCAAGTTCTCAATCTTCTGCCGCTTCCAGCAGTCGGCCCAGGCGTCATGATTGGCGATCAATTTGGTCGTCGATTCGGCGACGGTATCGACGATGCGCAGCCGGTTCGCACGCAGAGACGAGCCGGTCTCTGTGCCTTCGACAACGGCATCCACGAGAAGCGGCGCCTTGACCTCGGTCGCGCCCCAGGAGTATTCCACTTCTGCCTTTACCGCATGTCTTTCCAGATAGCGGCGCGTGACCTGCACAAGCTCGGTGGCGATGCGCTTGCCCTCCAGGTCTTTCGGGGTGTGGATGTCTGAATCGTCCGGGACCGCCAGCACCCAGCGGTAGGACTGGTTCGTGGCTTTGCTGTAGACCAGATCTTCCACCTCCCGAACTTCGGCCTCGTTTTCCTGCACCCAATCCTTGCCCGTAAGCCCAACGTCGAGCACACCTCGCTCGACGTAGCGCGCAATCTCCTGAGCGCGAAACATAAGACAGCCGATTTCGGGGTCGTCAATGTAGGGAGCATAAGAGCGACCTCGCACATAGACCTGGTAGCCGGCCTTGGCGAACAGTGCAATCGTAGACTCCTGTAGGCTGCCTTTGGGGATTCCGAGTGTCAATCGGCTCATTATTGTCCTCAATCAGATAATTGGGTTGAATTCTTGTTTCTGCGTTGAGCCGACGGCCAGTGTAAGGGGCTGCGGCAATTCAATGTCCTGAGGTCACACAAAGGTCAACCGCCAGGAACGTGAAGACCGATCAACCGGACCATCTTCGGCACTGTCTCCACGGTCGATCCGGCGATAAAAGCAACCGCTGCGCGCGTTGCCGTCTGCGCCCCTGGTGTGGCAGGCTCCTGCGCCCAAAGGACGCACCAGATACAGCAGAGAGTTCTGTTCGCAGTTGACGCGCACGTCTACGAGTTCCAGCTTGTCGCCAGATGTCGCGCCCTTGACCCAAAGTTCGTTCCGCGAAGTGCTCCAAAAGGCCGCCACCCCATGCGAGAGTGTGTAGGCCAGGGCTTCATCATTGACATAGGCAACGATCAGGACCTCTTTCGTGTCTGAGTCCTGTACTGCAACAGGGATGACGTCGGATTCTCCCTTGACTATGTCCTGCAGCTTCTCGAAGTCCAGCTTCAGGGCCGTTCCTTCCTCCAAATCGGCTGTCGAGGATGAAGAGCCCGCGTCAATTCGGTTCATTGGGATCCCATTTCGTTCATTTCAGCAATTTCAGATTGCCAAGCTCAATCCAGCGCATTCCCCCAAACTTCCATATCAACTTCTACGTCGGCGCGGTTAAGAACGTCATCCAACTGAATGTGGGCGTCGGGCAGGTCTTCGATTCTCTCAGCCACCAATTCAAGGTCTTCCGGTGTGGCATCGGTCACATAGGCCTTCTCGAAAATTTTTCGCGGATTCAGCCAGTAGCCTCCGGCCGCGAGCCGTCCCCATTTTGTGAGGACATAAAGGATTTAGTAGTAGCCTCCTACGCCGCTGGGGTAGACGAGTCGCGTGCCGGTTTCGCTAATAGGGTATAGAAACTCGATCCCGGATCTTGTTCGCTCGGCCCGAAAGTAGCGGATTTTGGACGTGCGGGAAAAGCGATAGACCGCTTTGGGGATCAGCGCCCCGCTGGCTGGTTCTGACATTTCCCTCCTTTTGGATG